>CAZITQ010000066.1:0-39506 GCA_964542165.1 uncultured Rickettsiales bacterium | reverse complement strand
GGTTGAGGATCATCTGGGCTTCCCGCTGGTCCTTGCCCGCGGCGAACCGGCCGAACTCGATCAGATTCTGCGTGTCCAGCCGCGTGTAGGTGTTGCCCTCGAGCCGGCTCGACGCCCAGGAGAGGTCGATCAGGAGGCGATCGAGGATCTGGCGCGCGTAGGTCCCGGCAGGCCGCTCGCCCTCAGGTGAGCGGCCAAGGTCGTGAAGGCGAGCGCGAAGCGTGGCGGGAAGGTACTCATCCTGGTTCGGCCGGTACGGGTCGAGAAGCGCGCGCTCGTAGCCGATCGGTCGCCGTGACGAGAGTGGCCGACGGACGAGGCGCTCGACGTCTGCCCCTGCGGGCGATCGCCACTCCTGGCTCGCCTCGCTCTCGAACGACACTGGCTCGACATCCAGATCGGCCGGGCCGAGCGTCTCGCCGACGTAGCGGCAGGCGGACGCCCGACCGATGGTGCGCAACCGCCCGGACTCGACGAGCCTCGCCAGATGCCGCTGGAGGGTTCGGCGGGGTATCTCCGTGAAAGCCTCGGCGACCTGCCCGATGGCGAGCCCATCCGGTTGGCGCTCGATGTGGGCGACCAACTCGTCGAGCAGGGCTTCCGGGATTCGGCGGGGCACATGACCTCCAGAAGTGGCGTGATCACGCTATCGCGCCATATCCAGTGGCGCAAGAACCGATTGCGCCATATCGAAATGGCACGATGGTCGATGATGTCCAACAAAATGGCGCACTCAGGCGTCCGTGACGTCGACCGACCCCAGGGGCAGCCCCGGCCCGGGGTCGCGAGGGCGTTTCCACCCCACCGCGGGGCCCGGTTTTTTCAGTGATTTCCAGGATTCCTGGGCTATGATGGCGGTGCGGAAGCGGAGAGGAGGCCGATCAGAACACACGCGTAACGCGGTGACGTGTGTCGATCGGTCGGGGACGGACCATGCCTCGCTTCGCGCTTCTTCTCTTCATGGGAATGATCGTGATCTCGGGCGCCTGTGCGACCGGTGAACTGGATCCGGACGGGCCCGGGGACAGTCCCGGCGGGTGGGTCGATATCGACCCGGAGATGGACGAGAACCCCGACGACGCCCTGGGCGAGGCGGTCGAGATCCCCTTCGACGGGTACGAGGACCTGGGGGACGACGGCGGCATCCCGCTGATCGGCGAGGAGGTCCTCAACGAGGACGAGGTCGCGATCCCCGAGGAGGATCCCGAGGAGGATCCCGAGGAGGATCCCGAGGAAGAGCCCGACCCGATGGACGCGGAGACTTACTTCGGGTTCAGCCCCTGGGAGTTCAACGTGGTCGTGCTCGAGGACATGGGCCAGGCCTGTTCCCCCTACTGCAGCGACTTTCAGGGCGCGGCGGCGGTGGGCGGTGATGTCCACGTCGCCAACTTCAGCCTCAACGACCTGGACGCGGCGCCCGCGGACATGGCCCTGTACGCCGGCGGCGACGTGTCCTTCACCGGCGCGGTCAGCCACGGCGGCATGGAGGTGGCGGGCGGGATCCTGCTGCCCGGAGCCTCGGTGGCCGGCTCGGTGGTCGGCGGCGGAGACCTGGACGGCAGTGGGACCATCGGCGGGGACGTGACCCTGGCCGGCGAGAAGATCCCCGGCTACCCCCTCACCGTCGGCGGCACCGTCACCGAGTTCACCCCCTTCGTGGAGACCGTCGACCTGTACGTGCTGGGCACCTACTTCATGACGGCCAGCCACGTGGTCTCGTGGAAGATGCCGACCCTGGTCGCCACCCAGCAGTGGGGCGAGATCCAGATCGACGCGGTCCAGGGCATGAACGTCGTCGAGATCGACGCAGAGACCCTGAACGACGCCTGGGGCATCCGCATCACCGGTCCGGCCGACGCGTCGGTCTACATCGACGTGCCCGACACCGTGGCGACCCTCGACAGCCTGGTGTGGACCTACGACGGCGTGCTCGGCCCCGAACGGACCCTGCTGAACTACTACCACGCCACCGAGCTGGAGCTGTCCGGCGGGGACCACCAGGTCAACATCCTGGCCCCCAACGCCCTGGTCCGCTTCCCCCACGGCCTGGTCACCGGCAACCTGATCGCCGGCGAGCTGCAGGGTTGCGGCCAGGTCAACCTGGGCGGTTTCGAGGGGGACCCCTGGGAGGACAAGAAGCTCTGAACGGCGTCGTCAGCTCCTCGCCACACCCCCAGTTCCTTCCTGCAACCGCCGCAACCAATCCGGCAGGGTGTGCGCGAGTACGTGCGGGAGGAAGAGCACTGGCTTCTCGAGGTGCTCCACGAGTTCGTGCTGGTCCCGATTGAGGACCACGGCGCCGAGGGCGTCGTCGCGGGAGAGCTGGTCGCGGATCGGCGGAGGGATGCGGGCACCCCGGACGCTGGACTTGACCTCGACCAGGAGCTTCAGGCGGTCGCGCTCGAGCACGAAGTCGATCTCCTGGCCGTCGTAGGTCCGGTGGTAGGCGATGTCCACGTCCCTGCCCGCGGCCTTCTCCAACTCGGTGAACACGTGGTTTTCCAGCAGCGCGCCTGCGTCCGGGCGCAGGGGCCGCGGGCGGAAGTCCCGGATCAGGGCGTTGCGGATCCCGTTGTCGTACCAGTACAGCCGGGGGGCCTTGACCAGCCGCTTGGTCGGATTGGCATAGTCGGTGGACACCGGCCGGTAGACGAAGGTGTGCTCCATCACGGCGAGCTGCCGCTGGAGCTTGCGGTCCGGTATGCCGACGGTACGGCCGAGCTCGCTGCGGTTCAGGGTCTGGCCGACGCGCACCGCCATCAGCCGCAGTAGCTGGTTGAAGTGGATCACCTCCTCGGAGCGGAGAAGACCGCGGACATCCTTGTCCAGGTACAGGGCCACGATCTCGCCGAGGATCTCGCGCCGCTCGCCCTCGCCAGGACACAGGGCGGCCTCGGGCATTCCTCCCCAGACGAGGAAGCGCTCCAGGAGCTGCTGGAGGTGGCCGGCCTTGCGTGGAGGAAGCGGCTCCACCGGATCCCAGCTCTCCAGGTCCGCGTCGATCTCGCCACGGGCCCACTCGGGGAAGGACAGGGGGAAGATCCGCGTGCGCCTCAGCCGCCCCACGGCGGACTGCTTCAGGTGTTCGTGGATCGCCAACGACGACGATCCGCAGGCGAACACCTTGATCTGCGGATGCGCGTCGCGCAGCTGCTTGAACAGGGCCAGGGCGTCGGGGATCCGGTGGAACTCGTCGAGGAGAAGCACCTGGCCACCGGTCCCGATCTCCGCCAGGAGAGAGGGCATACCCCGCTGGAGCGCGAGGGCGTCGTCGGGATTCTCCGCGTCCAGGTACGTCGCGGGGCGGTCCACCTGCTCGGCCAGCATCTGCAGGAGTGTGGTCTTACCCACCTGGCGGGGCCCGATCAGCACGCTGACAAAGGGCCGGTCGACCTGGCTCTGCAGGCGCTGGAGGACGGAGCGGTCCAGCGGGGGGCTCGCTTGCATGGGCTGTATTTTACGCGGCCCGGATGATTAATAGGCCAAATATTTTACGAATGCGTGATGTTCTTCAGCCTGATTGGCGCGTCCCACGATTCACTCCCCAGGAGCGAAGGATCCAGTTCCTGCGGTCTCCCACGGCACCCGGATCGCCTCACCCACCACCGGCGGCTCCACGGCCTTCAGACGCCCGTCCTCCCACGCCAGCAGTCGCAGCGACGGATCTTCCAGCGGCACGTCGAAGGAGAACTCCACCCGCGAGGGGCCGATGCGCCCCATCTGGAGGACCTCCGCCCGCATCCCGTCCAGCTCGATGACCTTGCCCCGGTGCAGGTGGTGCCCCTCCATCGAACCGTCCACCAGCTCCATCTCCAGGGTGTCGTCCGCGGTGCGGTGGAAGCGGTGATCGCAGGGGGCCCAGGAGAGGGCCCACCAGGATCGTGGCATCGGCATCCGGTGCAGCGCCCGGTGGAAGAAGGCGTGGAAGCCGATGGCGATGTCCGGGGCCGCGAGCACCACCACCCGGACGTCGGCCAGGTCTCCGTCACCCAGTTCGGCTTCCTCCATGGCCAGGGACAGGCGGGTGGACATCAGCTGCTGGAGCATGGGCGCCGCGGCCAGCCGCTGGATGGGAGCGAACACCAGGTGGATCAGGGCCAGGAGGAGGCAGAGGCCCCCGAGGGCCCGGTTGGCTACCCCCCGACGGCGACGCAGCACCCGCCACCAGCGGTGGAGCACCAGCGCGATGGCCACCGCGCCCCCCACCAGGGGGATGACCAGGCAGCGGGAGCCGATGGGCGTGCCCACGAAGGGCACGGCAGCGGCGATCCCGCCGGCCACCAGCCAGGTGATGGACCGACGTTCCGTCGAGGACATGCGGGCCCAGACCACCCGGAGCAGGAGAGCGGCCAGGGCCACGGCGGCCGCGCCAACGGCGATCAGCGCCGGCCGCTGGTCGGGGCGCAGGACCCACAGATCGGCGTTGCCGCCCAGGACCATCGCCCCGAGCAGGAAGGCGAGCCGTCCCGGGATCGCGAACAGGAAGGCGGACAGATCGGCCAGCGGATCCACGTAGCCGCTGCCCCCCGACGCGCCCAGGCCCAGCAGGGAGTAGGCCACGAGGTAGACCGCGACCAGGACACCCGTGGGCAGCAGGGCCAGCGCCCGTTGCCTCGGAGTGCCGCCGGGCACGCCGAGTACCTCGTACGCCGCCAGGTAGGCCACCACGGCCACCGCCGCCTCGCTGGCGGTCAGGGCCAGGGCGAAGCCGAGCACTGAGAGCACCGCCCCCGGCCGCCAACCCTCCTGGCGCCAGCGCACGTGGGCCAGCAGCGCCCAGATCCCCAGCGCCCCGGCGATGACGATGTGGCGCGTGGCGGTCCAGCACAGCACCCCGTGGATCCCCGAGAGGGCGAACACCACCAGGGCCAGCCCCCCCACCGGCCCCGGGAGCACCCGCCGCAGCAGCAGCCCCAGCCCGGCGACCAGGGCCACGAACCACAGGGCGCCTTGGATCCGGTAGCCCACCGGGTGCAACCCGAAGATCGCGTGGTCCAGGGCCAGCAGCCCCGAGCTCAGGGGCCGGAAGAAGGCCATCTTGAAGTCCGGATCGAAGAACCACGGGAAGCCCCCGGCCTGCTTCATGGCCAGGATGTGGTCGGGCTCTCCGTCGGAGATGGTGTACAGCGACAGCGGCCCGGTCCAGGTGTCCGGCGACACCCCCTCCAGCACCCCCAGCTGGATCAGGTCGTCGGCCATGAACGACGCGAACGGCAGCTCCGCTAGCCCGAAGACCACGGCCAGAGCCAGGGCGATCAGCAGCGGCCGTCGGCGCATCGGTACGGGGGGAAATCCACCCGTCCCACGCGCGCCCTCGGGCGAGACCGCGCTCACCAGTCGGGACCTTCCTCGTACCCCAGGGCCACCAGCAGATCACCGGCGACCTCCTTGAAGGCCGCCCGGTCCTCGTCGCTCATATCCCGCTTCCAGCGCCCGAGGGAGCGGGAGTGGACCGCCTGCTGGACCTGGCCGGTGGAGGCCTCGAAGGCGTTGAAGTCGTGGGCCTGCTCGTGGTGGCGCAGCATCTGGTCGGAGAACGGCTCGCCCACGAACGCCATGACCTGGCGCAGCACGGGCTCGGTGTGCTGGACGAGCTGCTCGTAGCGGACCTCGGCGTACTGTTTCTGCGCCTGTGGGTTGGCGGCGAGCCAGAGGCGGGCACGGACGATGGTCGCCTTCCAGTACCGGGCGGCGGTGCGCACGTCCTGGGTGTAGGCCACCTTCTCCCCGGTCCGCAGGTCGGTCCAGTCCATGCCCACGAGGGAGCAGGCCACGTCCCGGCCGTCGCGGATCAGGTGGATGAAGCGGGTGCGCGGGAAGACCGCGAACAGGAAGTCCAGGTGGTCCACGTTGTTGGGCGTCTTCTCCGCCCAGCGCTTCGCCCCTCGCTCCTCCCGGAAGCGCCGGACGAATGCGTAGGCGAAGTCGGCGAACGCCCCGTTGATCGCCGGCCCGTCCATCCCGTACTCGCCCAGGATGTCGTAGACCGCGGACGACCCCACCTGCTCCCACAGCCGTCCGATCATCGCCAGCATCTTCAGCTCGGGGCCGCAGCAGATGTCCGGATGCGAATCCAGCAGCACCCGCATCAACGTGGTGCCCGAGCGGCTCGCGCCCCCGATCAGGATCGGCGATTCGGTGGTCCAGTCCACGGTGTCCCCGGCCCGCCGCCGTTGATCGCGAAGGACCTTGGGAACGATACCAGCTGGGGCGGGTGGCTACCGGTGTGGGGTGCGAGGCAGGGTGCGAATCAGGGCGGGGGTACGGAGCCAGGCGGGGTGGCTACCGCACGGAGCGGCGGTACTCGCGCATCTGCTGGCGAGACTCCTTGCGCGTGCGCTTCTCCTCCTTGCGGGCGGCTCGCTGCTCCTTCTTGACCGCCTTGCGCTCGGTCTTGCGCCAGAGCTTCTTGGTCTCCTTGTTGAGCAGTCGGAAGGCGATCTTGTCGTTGGTCAGCCCGCGCTCGTCCCGGTAGCGGACGAAGAGCGGATCGGACATCACGCCACCCTTGATGATCCCCATCTGCGCCGCCATGGAACCGCCCGATGCGGCGGCGACCTGAGCGTTGAACGCCATGGCGTACTGCGCCTCCTTGTGCTGGTGGTACTGGATCAGGGCGTCGATGTCGTTGCCATCGACCTGGGAAGCCGCGACGCCGGACGCCACCGACGAGACCCCGGACATGGCCGCGCTGATGATGCTCAAGGTCAGCATCGCCTCCAGCTGCCGGTACGCCTGCAGGTCGCGCACGAAGTAGCAGATGGCATCGTCCGCATCCATCTCCCCGTACTCGGGCAGCCCGAAGCGGCAGGACTCGGCGGAGGCTCCTCGGCCGGCGACCAGGGCCAGGGCGGCCGCGAGGGCCAGGGCGGTGAAGCGGGGCATGCGGTGTGAAGATGCGGTGGTATTGGCAGTCATGGATTCCTCCGGGCAAGGGGTTCGTCGAGTGTCGTTCACACCGATGAGCAACCCCCGTGCCACGTTCGGGAAATCGTGAGATCATCGGCGACGTCAAGCGGTTGTGTTGCCCTGCGGGGGGGCGCCGGGTCGTTGTTCGGGAGTCGGGGGCGCCGCGCCTTGCGGGATGCGCAAGAGGTTGCGCGGACTCGTCGGGCGACTCGGTTCCCTCGATATAATGGGCGGCCGCTGACACCTAGCGTTCGTGTGTGTCGGAACGGGGGAGAGTGAAGATGAGCGGGAAACGTGGTGCCGGAGACAAGACCTCGACGGCGCTGATCATCGCTTCGGAGCTGCGGGAGCGCCTGGCCCGCGCCCGGAAGGCCCGCCAATCGCAAGCGTCGTTGATGGTGGTTCACCGGGGGCAGATCCAGGTCGTCCCCCTCGCCGAGGGGCGGCGAATCCGCGTCGGGCGTGCAGACGACACGGACCTCGTCATCGACACCGTCAACCTCTCGAGGCGCCACGCGGCCCTGCGGTGGTCGGGTGATGCGCTGGAGATCGAGGACCTGGGATCCACCAACGGCACCTGGATCGACGGTGAGCGCGTGCACAAGGCGCGGGCGGAGCCGGGTTCCGAGCTGGCGTTCGGGCCGGTGACCGCCTCGATCCAGGTGATGTCTCGCCGGGAGAAAGGGGACCTCGTCCCCTGTCCGCACGACCGCTTCCGGGCCGAGCTGGTGGCCGAGGTCGACCGGGTGCGGGCCGGGGGGCGGCCGTTTGCGCTGCTGATGATGCGCCGGCGCTGCGCCCCGGGGCAGTCCGCTGCGAGCTGGATCCCCGAGCTGAGGAGCCGGCTGCGCTCCTTCGATCGCCTGGCGCTGTACTCGCGCGACACCCTGGAAGTCCTCCTGCCGGAGGTGGGTGTGGATGGAGCCGAGGCGGCGGCTCTGCGCCTGCTCCGGGCCGTGCAGGGCGCCCGGTGCGCCGTGGGTGTGATGCCCCTGAACGCCGGTACGGCAGAAGAACTCCTGGACGTGACCCGGGCGGCCTCCCACCTGGCCACCGAGCGCGAGCCCCTGATACGACCCCCGGATATCTCCGATCGGTCCGGTCGGAGCGTGGAGGTCACGATCGATGGGCCGGTGGTCCACAGCCCCGCCATGACCCGGGTGATGAAGACCGCGGCCAAGGTCGGATCGAAGGTGATCCCGGTGCTTCTCCAGGGGGAGACCGGCGTGGGCAAGGAGGTGGTGGCCCAGGCGATCCACGAGGCCGGGCCGCGGCGGGACGCGCCCCTGGTGTGCATCAACTGCGGCAGCATTCCGGACAAGCTGGTCGAGAGCACCCTGTTCGGGCACGAGAAGGGCGCCTTCACGGGGGCCGACCGCCGGGCCATGGGCATCTTCGAGAGTGCGGAAGGTGGGACGGTGCTGCTGGACGAGATCGGAGAGCTGCCGGCGCAGGCCCAGGCGTCGCTGCTCCGGGTGCTGGAGACCAAACGGTTCCGTCGCGTGGGGGGGAACCGGGAGATCGAGGTCGACGTGCGCGTCCTGGCCGCGACCCACCGGGACCTGGAGCAGATGGTGGCCGACGGGGGCTTCCGGCAGGACCTGCTGTACCGGTTGAACGCACTGACCCTGCCCATCCCACCGCTCCGGGAGCGCCCCGAGGACATCGAACCGCTCGCGCACCACTTCCTGGCGGAGGCCAACGCGGCCAACGACTGCTCGGTCCGCGGCATCGGTGACGAGGCCCTGGCGCTGCTGATGGCCTACGACTGGCCGGGCAACGTGCGGGAGCTGCGTAACGCGATGGAGCGGGCGGTGGTGATCGCCGACGACATCGAGGTCGTCCCGGAGGTCCTTCCCGAGCGGGTTCGGGCCGCCTTCTCCGTGGACGATGGGGCCGACTCCTTCACGACCACGATCGGGCTGGAGTCCACCGCCGAGGATCTCTACGCCGGTGGCAAGGACCTGCGGCAGGTCCTCGAGGACGTGGAGGGCCAGCTGATCCTCGCGGCCCTGAGACGAGCGGAAGGCGACTCCTCCAGGGCCGCCGCCGACCTGGGGGTCCCCAGGAGGACCCTGCAGCACAAGATGAAGCGGATGGACATCCGGCGGGGTGACTTCGAGCGCAGAGGCTGACACACCGCCCGTCGAAGGCAGCAAGACCCTCGCCGATGGAGGACGTTGCGCGCGAGGCGGGCAGGCGCGTAGGCTTGCGCGTGGGGTATTCGGACAGCTGGGGAGCGAGTTCGACCGAGTTCCGGGGAGCGGTGGGAATGGCCATCCGGATCGATCAGATCGAGGACGCCGACCTGCCTGCTGAGGTGGGGCGCTATCGGCTGGTGGACATCCTCGGGGAGGGGGGCATGGGGCGGGTCTTCCGCGCCGAGCTCACCGGCCCGTCCGGCTTCCGAAAGCCGTGCGCGCTCAAGGTCATCCGCGCCGAGGTCACCGGCGGCGACAAGAACGTGCGCCAGTCGCTGATCAACGAGGCTCGCCTGGGCGGCCTGCTCAATCACCCCAACGTGATCGCGACCCTCGACTTCGGCGAACTGGAGGGTCAGCCCTTCATCGCCATGGAGGTGATCGACGGGATCACCCTGAGCCAGATCGTGCGTCTTGTGGATGGCCCCCTACCTCCGGCGACGGCGCTGGAGATCACCCACCAGGTCTGCCTGGGCCTCGACTACGCCCACGACCTGGAGGAGGAGGGTCGGCCGGTGGGGCTGATCCACCGGGACCTCAAGCCCGCCAACATCATCGTCAGTCGGCACGGCGTGGCCAAGCTGATGGACTTCGGCATCGCCAAGGCCGTGGACCTGCTCGGCGAACACACCCGCACGGGGCTCGCCAAGGGCACGCCGAGCTTCATGTCCCCCGAGCAGGTGGAGGGGCTGACCCTGGATCGGCGGTCGGACATCTTCGCCATGGGTACGGTGCTCTACTTCATGCTCACCGGCCAGTTGCTCTTCGACGCCCCGTCCACCGTCGCTCTGCTCTACGCCATCGCGGGCTCGGAGATGTGGATCGAGAAGCACCGTCGCATGGACTCCGTCCAGGCGGTATGTCCGGAGGCGGTGCCGATCCTGGAGCGCTGCCTTCGCGTCTCGGCCGCCAAACGCTACGGCGATGCCCGGGCGCTGGCCCAGGACCTGGCGCGGCTTCGGGAATCGATGCCCGCCGGTCCGCCCCTGCAGGACTACGTCTGCGATCTGCTCGACCGGCCGAGCGCCGCGGCCGAGTCCCCGCCCGCTCCCGTCGAGGAACCCGGGGCGTCGCTCGGGCCGGCCGAGTCCGACGAGGGTTCGTCCTCCGAGGCCACGGCCGCCCTCTCCTGGGTCGGCCGGGCGGAGGCGCTCGCCGAAAACGAGCCCCAGACCACCTGGCATGGACGGAAGCAGGCGGACCCCGCGCCGCCCGCGGGAGGTGAAAGCGTCGAGCCCACCAAGCCGCTTTCCGCGCCGAAGCCAGAGGCCTCGGGCGGCAAGCGCAGGCTCTGGGCGGGGCTCGTGGTCCTGCTGCTGATCCCGGCTGCGGTCGGGATCCTGTGGGCGTTCGGGCGCTCGCCGGGGTCCTCCGGCGGGGGAACCGAGGGAGGCGCGGAGACGGGAGCGCCATCGGACGCCGGGGGCTCGGGCGGTGTTCCGGACGCGGACGTGTCGGTCGCGGTCCCGCCGGTCGAGGACGAATCCGCGGATGGGGAGACCGGGGAGATCGACCGGGAGGCAGACACCCGCGCTGACGGCGACGCGAGTGCTGAGAACGAGACCATTCCCGATGCTCCGGAGCCAGACCGCGAGCGCGGGGAGGCGGACGAGGATCGGACGTCGGAGCGGGAACCGGACGAGGAGCGCGAGCCGGAGAGCCCTCCCCCCCTCCGGATCGAGGCCGACGGAACGGTGACCCGCGCGGCGGTGGGCTTCACCAAGAAGCTCGGCGTGGTCGTCCAGGGGGCGGACGAGGTGGAGGCGGTGCTCATGTTCCGTCCGCCGGGGGGCGACTGGCAGCTCCACCGGCTCTCGGCCCAGGGGGCCGGGCGCCACACCACCTCGATCTCCGTCACCGCGTCGATGGTGGGCACTGCAAGTTACTACTTCTACGCCCAGCGCCCGGGGGACCGGGAGAGCCGGGTGTCCCTGGGCTCCCGGTCCAGCCCCTTCGAACTGGAGATCCTCTGACGATCTCGAATCGGGGAAGACGATGATCGCGAACGAGAATCCCTGGGTTCCCGTCCACCTGTCCGTTCCGGTCATGGCTGCGGCCGTGTCCCTGTTCTGCCTGTTCGGTCCCGCCGCGGCGATTGCCCAGACCGTCCACGACGTGTGCCCCACCGGCTGCACGTACGGCACCCTGACCGACGCCGCCGCAGTCGCCGTGTCCGGGGACACCATCGAGGTGGGGGCGGGGACGTACGCCGAGTGCGACCTGATCCTCGCCGGTGGAGTCACCCTGCAGGGCGCGGGCCGGGAGGCCAGCGTGCTCGACGCCGGGGGCTGTGGATCCTCGGCGGCGCTCACCCTGGCCAGCGGGTGCGAGGTGTTGGACCTCGGCATCTTGCCCGACAGCGCGGCGGGAACGGGCATCGCCTTCGGAGGCGCGGGATCCCTGCGGCGCGTGGATGTGCGTGGCGGCGCGTACGGGCTGCTGTCGATCGGTACGGACGACGTTCTGCTGGAGCACGTGCTCGTCGCGGGCGACGCGCTGATGTTCCACGGCATATCCGGCGGCGACGCGTCGTGGACGCTGGATCACGTGACCCTCGTGCAGACCGGTGCTCCCCAGGGATTCGCGGCGTACATGCACAGCGGGGAGCTGGACGTCGTCGACAGCATCGTCGCCGGCTGGGGCGAGGGATTGTTCATGGTGCAGGAGCCCTGCTCCGTCTCTCGCGTGCTGTTCCATGAGATCGCGGGCGACGAGATGAACGGCTGCGACGAGGCGGCCGGGCTGCCCAGCTTCGGCGCGGATCCGCGGTTCTGGTCGCCCACCGACGCGACCGGCGGCGACTTCCACCCGGAGAGTACAGCGGGATCGTGGGACGGGGCGGCGTTCGGCAACCTCGGTGCGGACGACAGCCCGGCCATCGACGCGGGACACGCGGACGCTGCCCTGGCGGCGGCCGAGGCCGACGACGGCTGTCTGGCCAACCTGGGGGCTTACGGCGGTACGGCGGAGGCGAGCCGAAGTCCCTTCGGCGGCTGTCCGGCGACCAACCTGACCACGGGCATTGGCTTCGCTTCCCTGGTGGACGCGGCTTCCGCCGGTGGGACGGACGGCGACGTGATCGAGCTGCGCGAGGGCGACATCGACGGCACCGAGACCGCGGTGTTCGACTTCGCAGCCACGATCCGGCCGGCCCCGGGGGCGGACGTCACGGTGTACGGGGGCGACATCCCCGTGCTCCAGCCGGTCCACGACGGCGGCACCTTCGCCCTCGAGGACTTCCGGATCGTCAGTACGGGCACGGCCATCGACCACAGCGTGCAGGACGTGGAGTTCTCGCTGGAGGCCACCGGGATGACCGTGGTGGCCGACATCGTCTATTTCGCCGACTCACCAGGCTCGTCCTACGGCGAGCAGGTCCTGTTCGACTCCTGTGTGCTGGGGAGCGCCCTGGAACCGGTGAGTGTGGCGATCGACGTCGATCTATCGACCTGGCAGAGCGCCACGGCGCACCGCATCGAGGTGTTCGACACCACCATCTACTCCTCGAACGACGGCATCCGGTACGGACACTACGACACGAACAACTACAGCCCCCCGCGCGAACACCTGATCGATGTGCGCAGGACGCGCTTCGTGGGGGAGGCGGGCGGTGGCACGGTGCTCGATGTGGACTCGAGCTATCTGAGCAATGGCAACACCCTGCGCGTCAACGTCGAGGCTCTTGCGGTCCTGTGTGCTGCAGGAGGAGTGCACGTACAGGGCTCGAACGGTAGCCCGGTCCAGATCGACATCTCGAATTCGATGTTCCACAGCGGCCAGGGCGGTGGGTCACACGTCAACGCCTATGTCGCCGGCGACACGACGATCGTGAACTCGACCTTCGTCGGCGGCGGCACGGGGATCGCGTACAACAGCGCGTACCCGGGGACGGACCTGACGGCCACCAACTCGGCATTCGTCGATCAGTACCAGGGGCTCTATTCCCAGAGTGGGCAGGACTTCAGCGGGGTGACATGGAGTGCCTTCTGGAACAACGGGGAGGACTGCGACGGCTGTCTCCAGCCCCTGGATGCGAGCAACTACACCGTCGACAACGGCACGGCCTGTGACCCCGGCTTCCCCCCCACCCAGTGCCCCGACGACGCCACGACCTACTTCCCGGATCCCCTTTCGTGCCTGGTGGACGCCGGCGATCCCTCCATCCTCTACAACGACGGCCCCGGCGACCGGAACGACCTCGGCGCCACCGGTGGGCCGGGGGGCGCCGCATTCGTAGCGATGTTCGATCTGGATGGGGATGGCCACGCCGGGAACCAGGATTGTGATGACAGCGATCCCGCGATCTACCTGGGCGCCCCCGAGGTCTGCGGCGACGGGATCGACTCCGACTGCTCGGGCGGTGACGCGCCGGACGGGGACCTGGACGGGTTCGAGGACGACTCGGATCCCTCCTGCCCGGCGGTGACCGACCCGGACTGCGACGACTCGGATCCGACGGTGTTCCCCGGCGCACCGGAGACCTCCTGCGACGGCGTCGACCAGGACTGCGACGGCGCCGACGAGACCGATCTGGACGGGGACGGGTACGAGTGCTCGGTGGACGACTGCGACGACGGGGACGCCGACACCTACCCGGGCGCGGCCGAGCTGTGCGACGGGGTGGACAACGACTGCGACGGCGCGGTGCCCGCCGACGAGCTGGACGGGGACGGAGACGGCTGGACCCCGTGCGAGGGGGACTGCGACGACACCGACGGGGAGAGCTACCCGGGCGCGACGGAGGAGTGCGACGGGGTGGACAACGACTGTGACGGCGTGGTCCCACCCGGCGAGGTGGACGGGGATGGCGACGGCGTGCCGGTTTGCGCCGGCGACTGCGACGACGGGGACGCGGACGTCTACCCCGGCGCGGCCGAGCTGTGCGACGGGATCGACAACGACTGCGACGGGCTGCCCGAGGACGGCGGGGAGGATGCGGACGGGGACAGCTACACCATCTGCGGCGGCGACTGCGACGACGGCGATCCCGCGTCGTACCCCGGGGCGACCGAGGATTGCGACGGCGTGGACAACGACTGCGACGGCTCGCTTCCCGCGGACGAAGAGGACGGGGATGGCGACGGGTACATGACCTGCGACGGGGACTGCGACGACGCCGACCCGGCCCTGAACCCCGGCGCCGACGAGGCGTGCAACGGGGTGGACGACGACTGCGACGGCGCGGTGCCTGCGGACGAGGACGACGCCGACGGAGACGGCGTGCGGATCTGCGAGGACGACTGCGACGACGGCGACGCGACGGCCTATCCCGGGGCGCCCGAGCAGTGCGACGGCGTCGACAACGACTGCGACCAGGTGGTGCCGGCGGACGAGGATGACGGTGACGGCGACGGCGTGAGGATCTGCGCCGACGACTGCGACGACACCGACGCGACGACCTACCCCGGCGCCGACGAGGTCTGCGACGAGGTGGACAACAACTGTGACGGGGCCGTGGACGAGGGGGTCACGACGACCTACTACCTGGACTCGGACGGGGACGGCTTCGGCGATCTGGAGTCCACATCGGAGGCCTGCGATGCTCCCGCGGATCACGTCGCGGTGTCCGGAGACTGCGACGACACGGATCCCGACGCCTACCCGGGCGCCGAGGAGATCGCGGGGGACGGCATCGACCAGGACTGCGACGGGGAGGACGAGCCCCTGGGCGACGACGACACGACCGGTGACGACGACGACACCACCGGAGACGACGACACCACCGGAGACGACGACGTGACCGGCGACGACGATGACGTGACCGGCGACGACGATGACGTGACCGGCGACGACGACACCGGGGGGGAGCCGGATGAGCAACTCTTCCTCTGCGCCTGCTCCGAGGCCCCGACCGCCCGCGGCGCGCGCGGTGGCTGGATACTCTGGGCGACCGCGGCGCTGATGTGGTTCGTCGCGCGCCGCCGAGGCGCGCTGCCCGGCCTATTGCTGGCCCTGGCCGTGGCCGCGCCGGCGACCGTGGCCCTGGCCGACGAGGGCGAGCTGGATCCGGAGGCCGAGGAGGCGTTTTTCGAGGGCAACGGCCTGCTGTCCACCGGCCAGGCGGCCGAGGCGCTGGCCGCCTACGACCGGGCCCTGGAGCTGGCGCCGGGGTTCACCCGCGTCCATCTCTACCGGGCCAAGGCGTTGCTGGCGATGGGGGAGCTGGATGCGGCCGAGGAGGCTGCCGCTGCCTACGAGGAGGGGATCGCGAGCGACGACGAGCGGACCGAACTGGAGCAGCTGCGGGCGGCGATCCTCGATGCGCGTCCCGCCGCCGATCCTCCCCCAGATGACCCGCCGCCATCCGATCCCCCACCCACCGACCCTGTCCCGGACGGGGGAAGCGAGCCGGACGCGACCGCCACCGCCGATCCCCTCTCCAGCGTGGACACTCCGCCCGCACCACCCGCGGTCCATCGTCCCGGGCTCTGGATCGGCCTCCAGGGCGGGTACGCCCACAGCCGCAAGACCCTGGATCGGGACTGGGGCACGGTGCAGCTGAGGGTGGGCGTGCGCCTGTTCGCCGGCCTCCACGCCCGGGCCCAGGCGGGCCTCTGGATGCGGCGCGCGGATGGCAACCTCTACGGGCTGGTGCCGATCCAGGTCGGGCTGACCTACCGCTTCGCCACCCCCCGGGCCACGCCCTTCGTCGACGCCCACCTGCTGCTGGCGGCGTACGACGACGCCGTGGGCGAGGGGGGAGTGGAGCTGACCGCCGACGTCCCGGGCTTCGGCGTGGGAGCGGGCGGGGGCGGAGGCATCGAGATCCCGGTGGCCCGGACGGGCCGGCTGCAGCTGGCCGTGGCGCCGGCGATCCACGTGGGCTGGGCCGGAACCCTGGTCCTGCAGGCGGGGGTCGGATTGCGGATGGGCGTCCTGCCCCGTTGACGTCGGGGGTCAGCGGCGGCGGGTCAGCGGGTGACGCCGCCGTCAGCTGCCCCGGCCGAGCCCCCCTTCTTGCCGCCGAACCGACGGGTCAGGCCGACGTGGAGGCCCAGGTCGTGGACCGGGTGGAGGACCACGTCCCCCCGCAGCGCCAGGTACAGGCGAGCCCCGATCCGAACCCCCACCCCCACCTCGACGACCGGAAGCACGCCCGCGCCCTCGAAGCGGTGGTCGGGTCCCCGGATCTCCCCGCCGACTCCGACCGCCAGGCCCAGCCTCTTCACGCGGGGTGTGAACGCCACGGACAGGCGCCCGGCGCCCTGGGTGTGGACGTGCTCTCCGGGGTGGATCCGCACCCCTCCGCGGAGCATCGCCGCGATCCAGATCGGGGTGTCGACGGCCAGCTCCACGGAAGGGGCGAGGTAGGTGAAACCCTGCACCCGGGTCATCCCCACCGACGCACCTGCGCGGAGCCCCCAGGTCCCCGGAGGCCCGCGTGGCTCTTCGGGTTCGGTGAGGCTCGCGTCGCGGGTCGCGCGATCCAGCGCCCCAGACAGTGCGCCGGCGAGTCGCTCGTCGACCTCGTACCGCCCCGGCGCCCGCCGCCGCAGCGGGGTGATCACCGGCCTGCCGTCCGTCGGATCGGCGGCCGCGAGGACGACCCGGGCGTGGGGTCTCGAGCGCGGGTGCTCGGCCAGCAGCGCCTGGAGCCGCGGGTCCGGCTGGTGGCCGGTGACCGATCGCAGGAAGGCCCCCCGGACCTCGGTGATCGGCACCGTCGTGACCACCTCCGCGCGGACGGTGCCCCCCCGGCGGTCCAGGAGGAGGACGGCGGCCTCGGGTACACCGTCGTCGCGGATCACCTGCAGCAGGTGGTGGCCGGGCAGCAGGGCGACGGCGCCCGCACGGCCCGTGCCGCCGGTGGCGGTCGTGGGGATCGGGAGCCCGTCCACCAGGACCTCGGCCTCGTCCCCGCGCGTCGCGATCTGCAGGTCCCAGGTGGGCCAGCTGCTTGATTCCGCGGCGTAGGTGGCGAAGGTCTCCTGAACCTCTGCGGGCAGGGTGGGCTCAAGGGCTCCCGGAAGCGTCGGGGAGAAGGCCACGGCCTGTCGGATGGCGTCCTCGAATGCCTCGGCGTTCGACACCTCGAACTCGAGCCACGCCCGCAGCAGGGCGATGAGCTGGAGGTCGGGCCGCGCCGCCGCACCGTCCAGACAGGGCCACGTGCTCTCGGCCCGGTCGAGCCGCGCCCGCGCCTCGTCCGGTCGCCCTGCCTCGAGATGGGTGATCACCGCCTTCGTGAACGCGGGCATCGCCGCCGCCTCCGCGATGCCTCCCTCGCAGGAGTCCACGGACGGAGCGCGGACGTCCAGCGAGTCCGCGGCCCACAGGCCCGCGAGGTCGTCGATGGCCATCCAGTCCAGGGTCGGCGATTCGCCCGTGTGCTCGATCAGGCGGGTCAGCACCCGCTGCCTCGGTTCGCCTTCCAGGCCGTCGTGGAGGACCAGGAATCGCGGTGGGGCCGTCTCCTCGGCTCGCGCACCGGGGGAGAGGGCACCCAGGATCAGCAGGGCCGCGGCAGCGCGGGGTACGAGGCGCGCGCGGCATCGCCGAAAGAGAGAATGCGTCGCTCTCGGGGAGTCCATGCCTCCCTCCTCACTCGTCCGCCGAGGGACCGACCACGTGCAGGGTCAGGAAGGAGTGGCTCGTCCAGCCGTCCTCGTCCACGGCCGAGAGCACCATCACGTGGGTCCCCGTCGACAGGTGGCAGGGGTCGTCCTCGGTCGCCACCCCCCCCGCGTGGCAGGCCACCGCGTACATCCCCGGCGCGGACGTCGAGTGCTCGTGGACCACACCGTGCAGGGAGCTGGACCAGGCGACCTCGATCGAGCCGTCGATGTCGTCGGAGAGCCATGCCTCCAGGGCGAAATCGGACCCGGTCACGAGCTCGTCGCCGTCCCCCGGCGACGTCAGGTGGATCTCGGGGGGCGACAGGGGCAGGACGTTGACCAGGGTCGAGGCGCTTGCGGGTTCGGCGCGCCCGCCGGAGGTGTCCACGGCGCGGGCCTGGATCACGTGGGTCCCCGCGGGAAGGCGGGTGACCAGGGACCAGACCAGGTCGCCGCCGACCTCGGAGGGGTGGACCAGCCAGCACGACGTGGCGTCGTCCTGGGCAGAGGGGTCCGCCCCGTCCCCCTCGAGGTCGGTCCAGGGCGAGCACTCGCCGGCCTCTCGGGAGAGCACGCCGACCACGTCGGACGAGAACACCACCGCCGTCTGTCGCAGCAGGTCGTCCAGGGCGACGTCCAGTTCCGAGGTCGCCTCCACCCGGGCCTGGAGCCGCACGAACCCATCCTCCAGCATCACCGCCTCGTCCGCCGGCTCGTCGATGATCACCGAGTACTCGGCGTAGACCGGCGCTCGCGGTTGTGGGCAGCCGCAGCAGGCCAGGGTCAGCGCGAGCCCCGCGCAGGCGGCGAGTCCTCTCGAAATCACGGGGGCCATGGTCATTCCTCCTCGACGGTGAAGTGGACGGTGTCGGACACGGGGGCGCTGCCGCCGTCGTCCACGGTGAACGTCGCGGTCACGGGCCCCGGGGGGAGGAAGCGCTGCACGCTGAACACGTGCCCCTGGTCGTCCGCGACCAGGTCGAACGCCTCCCCGGTGGCATCCAGGGTCAGCAGGACCCGCAGCCGGCCCGGGGGCAGGTGGTCGTCGGCGACCTCGGCCAGGACCAGCACCGGCTCGGTGGAGCCCCAGACGCTGCCCTCGGCCGGTCCGAGGATGCGGACGGCGGGGGACTCGTTGGGGACCACGGCCACCTGGGCCCGATCCACCGAGGTCTGGCCCTCCAGGTCGGTGGCCCGGATGACCAGGGTCCAGGTGCCCAGGTCCAGGTCGTCCGGGAGGTCGACCTCCACGAGCGAACCTCCGGAGGTGGTGTCCACCTCCTGGGTCGCCAGGGTCCGGGTCGCGGTGCTCCCGTCGTCCAGGGAGATCTCGGCCTGCCAGGTGACCGTCACCGGCTCGCCCTGCAGCGCGTTGACCGAGTCGTGGACGAAGGCGACCGCGGCGGTGGAACGCCCCAGCACGAAGCGCTGGTTGTCCACGGGCATCAGGAGCATCAGCGTCGGCGGGGCGTCGTCGTAGTCGATGCCGAAGTCGCGGGTGCAGCCGGTGGCCATCGCCGCCAGGAGCAGGGGGGCCGCCAGCAGGGCCCGCCACCGGCGGCGAAGGCCGAGGGCGACGGCGCCGAGGAGCACGGCCGGGAGCCAGGGGGACGGACCGGCGCCGGCCTCCCGGCAGGTGCAGTCCGACCCGCCGGGCGCGGGCTCGATGGCCAGATCGAGTTCGTCGGTTCGGCCGTCGCAGTCGTTGTCGCGCCCGTCGAACACCTCGGTCGCGCCGGGGAAGACGGCGGGGTCGCCGTCGTCGCAATCCCCGTCCAGAGAGGAGAATCCGTCTCCGTCCGAGTCCTCGAGGAGGGTGCCCTCGTCCACCTCCCCGTCGCAGTCGTTGTCCAGGCCGTCGGGGATCTCCGGGGCCCCCGGGTACACCGTCCAATCGCCGTCGTCGCAGTCCCCCCCCGCCTCGTCGACCCCGTCCCCGTCGTTGTCCGTGGGATCGTCGCCGCAAGCCCCGCCGTCGTCGGCCACCCCATCGCAGTCGTTGTCCAGGCCATCGCAGATCTCGTCGGTTCCCGGCGAGAAGGCGTCGTTCTCGTCGTCGCAGTCCCCGGCGAGGCCCACCCAGAGGCCGCCGGAGACCGCCTCGTTGGCGTCCGCGAGGGTGCAGAATTCCCGCGTCGGAGCCGCCAGGTTGCCCCAGCCGTCCAGGTCCCCGTCGAAGTAGAAGGTCGGTCGCACGTCGTTCCCCTCCTCGTCCTGGCCGTCGTCGACGGCGTCGTTGCAGTCGTCGTCCAGGTAGTTGCAGACTTCGACGCCATCCGGGTGGATCAGGGGGTCGCCGTCGTCGCAGTCCAGGTCGTTGTCGGCGTAGCCGTCGAACAGGGCGCAGTCCGGGACCGTCGCCGACCCCTCCTCCCCGTAGCCGTCGCCGTCGCCGTCGGGCCAGTACGCCTGCAGCGGCAGCCCCTGGTCGGGGGTGCCGTCGCAGTCGTCGTCCACCTGGTTGCAGACCTCGGCGTTGCCGGGGAAGCGGTCCCCGTCGTGGTCGTCGCAGTCGCCGTCGCACGTCGACACGCCGTCGCCATCGTGGTCGGCGGCAGTCAGGGAGGCGTCGCCGTCGTCGCAGTCGCCCCCGCAGGTGGACCAGCCGTCGCCGTCGTCGTCGTCGTCGTCGAGCAGGGCAGCCGAGTCCACGCACTCCCCGTCGCACCAGGTCAGGCCGTCGCCGTCGTCGTCGTGGTGATTCAGCGCCGCGTCCCCGTCGTCGCAGTCGTCGCCCCCGCACCAGGCCTCCATGTGGCCGTCGCCGTCGGCGTCCGCGCAGCTGGGCTCGACCACCGACTCGACCGCATACACGTGGTTCTCGATGCCACAGGTGCCGTACGCGATCCGGAACCAGCCCGGCGCGCCGGTGACTCCGTAGGTGTCCTCGCCCCAGTTCGTCCCCCAGGAGTTCTTGGCGATCCAGGCGCCGTCCCCGTCGTTCCAGCCCACGAGCAGCACCGCGTGGGTGTCCTCCACGTCCTCGGTCGAGGGGCTGTAGATGCCCCCGTGGTAGTGGTGCAGGTCCGTGTACACGGTGAAGTGGGCGATCACCGGCCCGTCGAGCAGCTGGGCCTTGATCGCGTCCTGTCCGGAGCCCACCTCGAACCACGAGCCCGCCTTCCAGGCGCCGTTGGCCCACCCCGCGCAGGCGTCCCCGCAGGGCACCGTGTCGTCGGCCTCGTAGGGCAGGCACGCCTCCCCCGGGACTCCGGTGGTCTCGAGGTAGGTCAGCGCGTCGCCGAGGTTGCCACTGACGCAGTCCCCGTCCCCGCACGAAAGCAGCATCTGCTCGGACAGGTCTGGATCCAGCGCGGGCTGGCCCGCCTGGATGTTGGCCACGGCCTCCAGCGCCGCCACCGTGGCGAAGGCCCAGCAGGATCCGCACTGCCGCTGGTGGCGGATCGGCGTGGTGTAGTCCCCCGCGGCGTTGCGCCAGTCGAAGGCGGTGGGGAGGGCCCCCGGGGGGCCTGCAGCAGCCCCCTGCTCCGCGGCCGGGTACGGCGGGCCGAGCTCGGCCCCCATCATGCGCGAACGCTCCCCGGGCGGCAGCAGGGACATGGAGGTGATCCCCGCGGTCCAGCGGGCGCCGGTCTCGGCGATCTGCTCGTTGACCCGGGCGACCTCCTCGCCGGCGCGAGCCCAGTCCTCCGGGCTGGCGCCCGTGCCCAGGGCGTCGGGCGGCTGGTCGGCGCGTGCGGCGGGCGCGGAAGCGATGATCCCCGCGGCCAGCGACAGTGCGATGCACGCCCCGGAGGAGGACCGGCGGACCCGCCGTCCCTGCCGGCGACTTCGCGCGCGGCGGATCCCGAGGAGGAGGCCGAGCCCGGCGAGGGCCAGCGGGGCCCGGGCGCCGGCCGGTTCGTGGACCACCGCGCAGGCCCAGCCCACGGGCACGTCCTCGTCCACCAGCCCGTCGCAGTCGTTGTCCAGCAGGTCGTCCGGGATCTCCGGGGCGTCCGGGTGGGTGTGGGGATTGAGGGGCTGGCAGTCGCCCTCGGCCTCGGTGAACCCGTCCCCATCGGCGTCCACGTCCGGATCCGGCTCGTCGACCCAGCCGTCGCAGTCGTTGTCCTTGTAGTCTCCGGCGACCTCGTCGGCGCCCGGGTGGACCGCGGCGTCCCCGTCGTCGCAGTCCCCGTCGACCGGACTCACGCCGTCCCCGTCCGCGTCCCCCGCGAGGGTGCCCTCGTCCACCTCGCCGTCGCAGTCGTTGTCCACCCCGTCGGCCAGCTCGGGGGCGCCCGGATGGGTGTTCCAGTCCGCGTCGTCGCAGTCGCCGGCGATCTCGGTCACCCCGTCGCCGTCGTTGTCCACGGGATCTTCGAAGTCCCCGTCGGCGGGATTGCCGCAGGCGTTGTCATCGTCCACCGCCCCGTTGCAGTCGTTGTCGATGCCGTCGCAGAGCTCGGCCGCGCCCGGGTGGATGGAGGGGTTCTGATCGTCGCAGTCCCCGGCGACCAGCGCGTGATCGGGCGGCAGGTCGCAGGCCTCGGTCGTCACCCAGGGGTGGCCGTAGCCGTCGCCGTCGGCGTCGCCGTGGTAGGTGGTCAGCACCCCCTCGTCGATGTCCTCGTCGCAGTCGTCGTCCTCGTGGTTGCAGACCTCGGCGGCGCCCGGGTACTGGGCGGGGTCGCCGTCGTCGCAGTCCAGGCGGTTGGTCACGTACCCCGTGGGCGGATCGCAGTCGAACTCCGTGTCGTTCTCGTCGCCGTATCCGTCTCCGTCGTCGTCGGCGTAGTACTCGAAGAACGTGGCGTCCTCGTCCACCACCCCGTCGCAGTCCTCGTCCTCCCCGTCGCAGTCGTCCGACTGGCCCGGGTGGATCGAGGCGTCGCCGTCGTCGCAGTCGCCCTCGCAGGTGGTGTAGGTGTCCCCGTCCACGTCGAAGCCCTCGTCCACGTGGCCGTCGCAGTCGTCGTCCACCCCGTTGCAGACCTCGCCGGCGGCCGGGGAGATACCGGGGTCACCGTCGTCGCAGTCGTCCCCTCCGCAGTCCTGGTCCTCGAAGCCGTCGCCGTCGGCGTCGTCGCACAGCAGCGATTCGCCGAAGGCCGCCACGGTGGCGGAGGTGTTGTTGAGGGTCAGGCGGTTGTCGGCGGAGTCGGACTGGTTCTGGTCGACGCCGAGGGGATCCCCACCGTAGGTCGCATCGGCGTTGGAAAAGCGGGGGATGATCCCGCAGTACACCCCCGCGTCCGAGCATTCGTCGGGGTAGGACATCACGGTCATCCACCGGTCCTCCACGTTGACCAGGCCGTGGGAGTAGTCGTAGGCGCCCGCGCCGGCGGTGACGTAGCGGTCGTGGTGGGCCCCCATGTTGTGGCCCAGCTCGTGGGCCAGGGTGAAGTCGTTCAGCGCGCAGTGCCTGCCGCTGGCCGAGAACGCCCGCGACGCGGATTCCGTCGTCACCTGGGTCATCAGGAACCCGGCTCCGCAGATGTTCCCGTCGTCGGTGATCTCGTAGGTCTCGACCCACAGGGCGACGAGGTCGGCGACCACCTGCTCCCGGGTCTCGTGCACGTCGTCCAGGAAACCGTCCGACGTCAGCAGGAGCCGGCTCGCGTCCGTGGAGCAATCGGCGGTCTCGGCGTACGAGACCTCCTCGGTGTGAACCAGGTTCAGCTGGGGCCCGATCCCGCTGTCGATGTAGATCTGGTTGGTCTCGTCGACCACGAGCTGGATCTGGTCCTCGATGTCGGCGCCCTCCGCGGCCGCGCCGGCGGCGGCGTCGTCCGAGTACACCACCATCAGGTCGATCACCGGCCCCCAGCCCCCGCCCACCTGGGGGGCCGGGGGGGGGATGAAGCGGCCGCCGGGTTCCGGCCGGTCGTCGGGGAGGGCCTCGGCGCTCGGGGGGAAGACCGAGGTGTCGACCTCGAAAAGCGCGTGGACGCCGCCCCCCGCCGGCTGGATCGCGTAGGTTCGCGGCGGGTCGATCACCTTGGCGTGCACCCGGTCGTCGTGGACCACGATAACCACCAGGCTCAGGGGCGAGCCATCGACCCGGCCGAACCAGGAGAAGTCGTCCTCCCCGCGCTCCACGATCCGCTCGCGCTGCAGGACCCGCTCCTCCCCCACGTCCAGGGTGACGGCGTCGCGCTCGAGGAGCGACTGGGGCCGGAGGGTGACCGCCCGGGGCGAGACCACGTGGGCCGCGTCGGGAACGTGGGCGCCGGCGGGCCAGCGGGTGGGGGCGGTCAGCGCGTCGGTCGTCGCGATCGGAGCGCCGAGGTCGCCCCAGGGGCTCGAGAGAGGGGCACCCTCCCACGACGAATCGGCGGGATCCTCGCACCCGGTCGTGGCGAGCAGGCCCACCGCGACCAGCGCGGTCAGCCCGAGGATCCGCAGCGTTCGCCGGTGCCGCCGGATCGCGCCTGCGACCAGCAGCAGGGTCAGGCCCAAACTAGCGGGCGTCGCCGCGGTCGAGGTTCTGGGCCGCTGGTCACAGGCGCATCCCCGGAGGGCGTCCCCCGCCTCTTCGTCGTCGATGATGCCGTCGCAGTCGTTGTCCAGGTTGTCGCCGGGCACCTCCTCGGCGGCCGGGTTGCGACCCGGGTCGGTGTCGTCGCAGTCGCAGGCGTCGGTGCCCACGTGGGTCGAACAGGCGGCGCAGTCCATGTGAAGGTCTCCGTCTCGGTCGAAGCCCGGGTCGACCAGCCCGTCGCAGTCGTCGTCCTGGCCGTTGCACAGCTCGGTCGCCCCCGGGTGGACCGTGGGATCGCCGTCGTCGCAGTCCGACGATGTCGCGACGAACTCCGCGCTGGCCGCGCAGGCCTGGGTGCTCACCTCGGCGTTGCCGAAGCCGTCCCCGTCCGCGTCGCGGTAATAGGTGAAGGTGAGGTCCTCGTCGGCTCCCCCGTCGCAGTCGTTGTCCGCGTCGTCGCAGACCTCTGTCGCGTCCGGGTGGATCTGGTCGTTCCCGTCGTCGCAGTCCGTACCCGACGTCACGTACCCATCCGGCGGCGCGCAGGCCTCCCGACCGATCTGGGGATCGCCGTACCCGTCCCCGTCGGCGTCGAGGAAATACAGCCCCATGACCCCCTCGTCCGTCTCGCCGTCGCAGTCGTCGTCCTCACCGTCGCAGACCTCGTCGGCGCCGGGGTGGGTCAGGGGATCGGCGTCGTCGCAGTCGCCGCCGTCTTCGGTGTGGCTCGCGGGAATCGCGCAGCTGTGCACGGGCTGCGACCCGTCGCCGTACCCGTCGCCGTCGGTGTCCGGGTACGAGGTGAGCAGGGGCAGACCCTCGTCGATGTCGTCGTCGCAGTCGTCGTCGACGTGGTTGCAGTGCTCGGGCGCCCCCGGGAAACGGTGGGGGTCCTGGTCGTCGCAGTCCCCCTCGCAGGTCGCCCAGCTGTCGCCGTCGTGGTCGGTCTCCGACGGAGGCAGCTGCCCGTCGCAGTCGTTGTCGATCCCGTCGCACACTTCCGGCGCCGAGGGGTGGACCGTGGGATCGCCGTCGTCGCAGTCCCCGGTGCAGGTGCTCACGCCGTCGCCGTCGCCGTCCGCCGGGTTCAGCGACGCGTCACTGTCGTCGCAGTCCTGGCAGACCCCGTAGCCGTCCCCGTCGTCGTCGTCGTCCACGTAGCCGTCACAGTCGTCGTCGATGCCGTTGCAGACCTCCACCGCGTCCGGATGGATCGCGGGATCCCCCTCGGCGCATTCGTCGCAGGGGCCGAAGCCGTCGCCGTCGCCGTCGTTGTCGATCAGGCCGTCGCAGTCGTCGTCGATCAGATTGCACAGCTCGACGGACCCCGGATTGATGTCCGGATCCAGGTCGTCGCAGTCGTTGCAGACGCCGTAGCCGTCCCCGTCCCCATCCCCGTCCGCGACGCCGTCGCAGTCGTCGTCGACGCCGTTGCAGACGTCGGGGACCGCGGGATTGATCAGCGCGCTGGTGTCGTCACAGTCCTGGGGAACCGGGAAGCCGTCCCGGTCGTCGTCGCCCACCAGGTCCCAGTACCCGGCGAACGTGAGGTACCCCGGCGCGTCAATGCCGAACCCCAGGCTGTGGCCGTCCTGACCCGGGTAGGCGTAGTACATGCCCCACCAGTACCCGTAGTAGTAGAGGACGACCACGGGCCCGGCGCCGCCGTCGAGGGGGTAGAACGGAACGAATCCGAAGCTGTAGGCGCCGTCGTCCAGGGCCCAGCACCAGACACAGGTCCCGTCCGTGTCCTTGGTGTACTGGATCACGTCGAAGGCGTACGCGCAGTCCGGACAGGCGACCGAGGATGGCGTGCCCAGGTGCCCCAGGGTCTGGCTGTACCCGTCCGCCTCGTCGTAGATCGCCTCGCCGATCAGCGTCGCCTGGAAGGCCCGGATCGCCAGCTCGTTCCCGAGCACGGCCTCGTCGAAGCCGTATTCCAGGCCGGTGGCGGCGTCCCGCTGCAGTCCGATGCTCGCCTCGGCGCCGAAGGCGTGGTCGTCGTCCTCCACCTCCAGGTAGAGGAAGCGGGCGTCGCCGCCCGCCTCGGAGAGCTGGACCTGGAAGGTCACGCTGTCGGAGTGGTCGTAGTGGGGGACCTGGTCCCACTGGGCGACGAAGACCCGTTCGGGAGCGCTCCCGACGACCTCGTAATAGACCTCGCCCCCCGACGAGGGATCCAGGTCGTCCCAGTAGGGGGCGAGCAGGGGCGTGTTGACGGTGTCGAGGGGGAGGGGTTCGTTGTGGTACAGGGAGAAGCCTCCCCCGCCCGCCGCCAGGACCCCGTTGCTGGAGAGGGACCACACCAAATATGGCGTCCCGTACAGCTCGAACGCGAAGGGCAGGGTGACGCTGACGGAGTCGTCGTCGCCGAGCCCGGCGGGGATGCCAGTGGCCGAGATGTCCAACCATTCGAAGGTCGGCCCGCCCGCGTGCAGGCTGTCGAGCAAGACGCCGTTGCCAGCGTCCGGTCCCAGCAGGGCCGCGCGGGCGGGGGACGGAACGAATGCCGCCGCGAAGATAGGCCCGAGGGCGGCGAGGCCGGCGATGAGCGCGCGAAGCGGGAGCCACCTTCGGCGGTTTCTGGCCATTTGCGACACTCCTCCGTCCTCCCTGGCCCCCCCGGCAACGTCGAGTGAGCAACGGTCGTGCCAGGTGTGTCCGTGGCGGTGGGACCGGGACTCCCGTGGCCGGGAACGCGGGTCGGGAGCCCGGAGGGGCGGAGCTTCCGGGGCCCCCGACGTCGCGCAGCGGGCTGCGTCGTGCGCAGGAAGTTGCGTGGCCGTCATCGCCGCCGCCTGAGGCCGAGGGCGAGGACGATGACGAGCCCGATCGCGAGGGGCGAGGAGGACCACGTGTTCCCCCCGCCGGAGCAGGTCCACGGGAAGAAGCCCTGGTCGCCATCGCGGAGGCCGTCGTCCGCGTGGGGCGGGGGCAGGTCGCAGTCGGAGTCGTCCCCGTCGACCCGGCCGTCACAGTCGTTGTCGACCCCGTCCCCGCAGTCCTCGCTCCCACCCGGGATCACGGTCGGGTCGGCGTCGTCACAGTCGTCGTCGCAGGAGCTGACGCCGTCGCCGTCCAGGTCCTCCGGGGTCAGCGTGGCCAGGGTGTCGACGCAGTCGCCGTCGCAGGTGCTGAAGCCGTCGCCGTCCAGATCCTGCAGGTTCAGGGACGCCACGTCGTCGTCGCAGTCGCCCTCGCAGCTGGTGGCGCCGTCGCCGTCCAGGTCCCAGTCGTTCATCCACAGGTCGAAGTCGTCGCAGTCGCCCTCGCAGATCATCCAGCCGTCGTCGTCGGCGTCCCGCTCGCTCGCCGGCAGGGAGCCGTCGCAGTCGTTGTCCACCCCGTCGCACCGCTCGGAGGCGCCGGGGTGGGTGAAGGCGTCCGAGTCGTCGCAGTCGGTGGCGTGGGGGTCGCAGGCGGCCTGAGCGCAGCTGGAGGGGTAGTACCCGTCCCCGTCGGCGTCCGCGCAGGTGCAGGTGGCCGGGCCGTCGGTGCCGTGTACCGCCTTGGCGTAGTCCTCGATCGAGGCCTCGCCGTACGCGATGCGGAACCAGCCGCGCTCGCCGCTGAGGCCGTGGGTGTCCTCCCCCCAGCCGATGCCCCAGGAGTTCTTGGCGATCCAGGCCCCGTCGGCGTCGTTCCAGCCCACGAGGACCACCGCATGCCAGCCCACCGACGCGCCACTGACATGCTCGTAGACCCCGCCCTGGTAGTGGTAGTAGAAGTCCTCGAATACCTCGAACCCCACCACCACCGGGCCCTGCTGCAGCTGCGCCTTGAGCCCGCCGACCGTACCGTCGAGCCAGCTCCACGAATCCAGGGTCCAGGTCTGGTCCTCCCAGTCCGGGCAGGCCTGGGAGCAGGTCAACGTGTCGTCCGCCTCGTACTCCATGCAGTCCTCGGTCGCGGTGCCGTGGGAGACCAGGAAGTCGAGGGCATGGGAGGTGTACCCTTCGACGCAGTCCCCGGCCCCGGAGCAGGAGAGAAGCACCTGCTCGGAGAGGTCCGGGTCTCGATCCGGCGTGCCGGACTCGATGTCGGCCATCATCTCCAGCGCGCCCACCCCGGCGAAGGCCCAGCAGGAGCCGCAGTAGCCCTGGTTGCGCACGGGCGTGGTGTAGTCGCCCCCTTCGTCCCGCCAGTCGAAGGCCGCCGGGGGTGGGCCGACCGGGGGCTCGCCGGCGGCGACCGACGGCTCGTCGGGGCGGGCGTCGGGCGGCTCCGCCAGGAGCCGGGGACGCTGGTCCTCGGGCAGGGTGGAGTTGGTGGTCTCCCCCGCCTGCCAGCGGGCGCCCCGGGAGGCGATCGCCCCGCGGACCTCGTCGAGATTGGGGGGGTGGGCCGCGGCCGCGGTCAGGGCCAGGGCGGTGGCTCCGAGTCCGGCCAGAATCGACAGACCCGGGGCGAGGATGCGGTGGAACCGGGAATCGTGAGCTGCACTTGGCATGGTCCGTCCTCTTTTTCTCGTTCGTCGCAGGGGAGAGTCCCGACTGCCGAGGTGCTCACAGGAACCAGCAGGAGCCGTGCCAGACGGGGGCTCAGCCGCTCGATGGCTCGACCGTGGCCGATCGCGGGGCAGAGGTCGGACGGTGGCCCCCCGCGTTCGGCCGCAGGCGGCGCCGGAGGTTGCGTCCGCGGCAAGACCTTGCGGATGTCGCGGATCGGGGTTTCGGCTATCGTCGGTGGGGGCGGAGAGCGGAGGCGGTGGACCGGTGAGACAGCGACCCACCCGAAGGGAGTTCATTCGCACCAGCGTGGCGGGGGGAACTGCCCTGGTCGTGGGGATCGGCTGTGGGGGCGGGGACGACTCCCTGCGGCCCCCCGCGGCGAGCTTCGACGACACGCCTCGGGGTCAGGTGGCCCTGGTAAGGGCGTCCGCCGCCGAAGCCGTGACCCGGGGACTGGAGCTGATGGGGGGCCTCACCTTCATCGATGCCGGCCAGACCGTGGTGCTCAAGCCCAACCTCACCGGGCCGATCCTGCCGCCGGACACCACCAGCCCCGGGGTCCTGGTGGCCCTGATCCGTGCCTGCCTGGACGCGGGCGCCGGCGAGGTGGTGGTGGCCGAGCGGACCTTCGGGCCGCTGGTGACCGCCGATGTGGTCTCCTACCCCCTGTTCGAGGACTTCACGCGCAGCATGCTGGACTACATCGAGGAGGCCGGCGCTCGGTTCCTGGCCCTGGACGACGAGCCGTGGGTGGAGGTGCTCCCCGAGGGCGCCGTGGACTTCGAAGCACCCCTGCTCATCCCCGCCCTGGCCGCCGAGGCCGATCACGTGATCAACGTGCCGGCGCTCAAGACCCACGGGGACGCCGTGTTCACGATGACGCTCAAGAACCTCTTCGGCTGGGTCCACCCGGATACCCGCAATACCCAGGTCCATGGCCACGCCGCCAACGCCGACGATCCCGGGCGGCCCCTGCGAATGTTCGCCCAGATGAACCTGGCCTTCGACCCGGTGCTGCAGGTGATGGACGGCATGGTCGCCCGCACCACCGGCGGCCCCACTCCGCCCGGGGACGAGGCCGAAACCGGGCTGGTCGTCCTGGGCAGGGACCGGGTGGCCTGCGACGCCGTGGGCCTGGCCGTGCTCAAGGCGGTGGGCACCGAATCCCACATCGAGGACCGCCCGGTCTGGGATCAGGTCCAGCTCGCCGAGGCCGCCCGGATCGGGGTGGGGGTCTCCGGGCCGGACGAGATCACCCTGGTGGGCGAGGGCGTCGAGGAGCTGGGGGCGATCGAGGCGTACCTGAGAGAGACCTGACCACGTCCAGGGACGGCCGGCGCCCTCGAGGGATCAGCGGTGCCGGTGCCGTCGTAGCAGCTGCGTCGCGAGAACCAGGAGCAGCAGGGCCGATGTGAAGCCCCCCGCCCCGGCCGACAGGGAGCACGAGCAGTCGTCGGCCTCCCCGACCGGGGTGGAGTCGTCGTCCCCCGACGCGTCGTCGTCCCCTGTGTCGTCGTCCCCCGTCGTGTCGTCGTCTCCGGTGGTGTCGTCGTCCCCGGTGGCGTCGTCGTCCCCGGTGGCGTCGTCGTCGTCCCCGGTGGTGTCGTCGTCGTCCCCGGGCTCCTCCAGGGTGCAGTCCTCGCCCGCGGCCAGGGCGGCGATGTCGGCGGGGTCGAGGGCCCGGTCGTAGATGCAGACCTCGTCCAGGAGCCCCGCGAACTCGTAGCCGTCCGAGCCGGCGACGTCCCGACCCAGGTAGACCATGCCCCGACCGCCGCTGGTGGGGAGGCGGTCGAAGGGGACCGGGGCGCCCAGCTGGACACCGTCGACGAAGAACCGCACCTCGCCCGCCGCCGCGTCCCGGACCAGGGCGTAGTGCTGCCAGGCACCCGCGGGGGTGGCGACCGGCGCGGTGGAGGTCGGCGTCACGTTCCAGCCGTCCTCGTACTCCCAGAACCCCATCAGGTGGTCGCCGTCGATCAGGCTCAGCCAGTACGAGTAGTTGGTCTCCTCGTCCTCGCAGTAGTAGTCGCAGGTGCCGTAGGTCACCATCACCTGGCCCCAGCTTCCGGCGCCGCCCTGATCGGGGCGGGCGAACAGGGCCACGGTGGCGTCGCCGTTGATGGACAGGACGTGGTCGCCGATGGCGCCCGCCTCGACCCCATCGCCGCTACCGTCCAGCTGCAGGACCTTGCCCCGGTCCGGGTCGTCGACCACCGCCGCGTCGTCGAGGAGCAGACCGTGGACGCCCCGTCCCAGGGGCGGGGGCGCCGAGTCGTCGGCCGTCTCGTCGTCGAAGGTGTAGCGGGCGCGCAGGCCGCGATCCGGGGGGCCGGCCTGGGCGATGACGAACTCGTCGAGCACGTCGTCGTAGTGCCCGTCCTCGTCCTCGTCCCCGTAGAACCGGGCCGTCACATCGGCCCCGTCCACCTCCACCAGCAGGAAGCCGTGGATCTGCTGGTAGGGCCGCGGCGGGTCGTAGATGGATCCGCCGCCGGTGCCGACGATGGCCTCCCAGGTGTCGCCCCCGGCGCCCAGCTGGCTCGGCTGGTAGCGGTGCCAGTGGCCAGAGAAGTAGGCATCCACCTCACCCTGGACCAGGGATTGCCAGAACGGCGCTGCGGTGGTGCCCAGGGGGCCCTCGTCGCTGAAGCTCACGGGGTGGTGCGAGAACACGAACACGTGTTCCGCCGCCTGGGTGTCTGGTTCGGCCAGCACCGCGTCGAGCCAGGCCTGGTCCGGCGTGGTCTGGCCGTACTCGGAGTCGGTCAGCACGCTGATGACCCGGGTGTTCAGGTAGTCGAAGTGATAGGTCATCCCCTCCTGACCCGGGGGGCTGTTGGCCGCGGGCAACCAGGCGAAGGTCTCCCGCCAGGCGTCGTAGACCGCCTCCCCAGGGAAGAAGTCGTGGTTGCCGGGCACCGCGTAGATCTCCCCGTCCAGGGCCGAGGCCACGGTCACCCACTCCTCCCAGGCCGCCTGGTGGGGGGCGATGCTGCCGAACCCGCCGATCAGATCGCCCGCGAACAGGGAGAACGCCGGATCCAGCGCGTCGATGTCCTCGATGATCTGCGGGAACACGTCGTGGTTGAGCGTGCCCCCGTTCTGGGTGTCTCCGACCACCGCGAAGGTGAAGGCGGGCTGGGCGGCGGCGGGGGAGGCGGCGAGGGCGGCGAGGAGGCACGCCGCCGCAAGGATCGACGCCCCGAGACGATCGGGTTCCTTCATCTGGCCCCCCCGACGGCCGCGCCTCTCGGTGGCTGCCTCCCCAACCGGAACGCAAACCCATCCACCTTCCCCACATCCAACGGCATCGCGTCGTCGTAGAAGAACAGCGTCGGGATGTCCCGTTGATGCCGCAGCAGGCTCTCCTCGATCAGACCGTTGTCGCAGCCCCAGCAGCTGGTCATGACCACGCCGTCGAAGGGGTTTTCGTCCATGTGCTGGAGCACGGAGCCCACCGCGAGCACGGAGCCGCCGTTGGTGGCCCGGTCGAGGATCGGCTGGGCGCGGTCGAGGGCGGCGCGGACCTTGGGGACCGGAAGCCAGGGGTGGAGGCGGCGGACGCGGCCGTACAGGCGGTTGCGGATCAGGAGCATCGAGGGGAGGTAGGCGGCCCGGGTCCGCCGGCCGGCGTTGCGGCCGAAGAACAGGTGGGGGTGGTCGATGGCCAGGAACTCCAGGAAGTCGCCGATGGGCTCGGGTACCGCGCGGACGCCCCGGGTCGCCAGGTGGCGGAAGATCCCGGCGTTGGCGAAGTCGTTGCCCTTGGTCAGGGCGTCTCCGGACACGAACACGGTCCTCAGGTCGCCGCCCCCTCCCCCGCGTTTCTCCAGATCGGCGAAGGCCAGGGCCGCGTCGTCCAGCAGGCGGCCGGTGGCCCGCCACTGGCCGGCCAGGTAGGCGGCGGTGAGCCAGCCCCGGCGGGCCGGGCGCTCGTACAGCTCGACGATCCGCTGGCTGTGGTCCCGGTACAGGGCCTCGGCCTCGCCGTCCGGCGCTGCGGGGGCGGTGTACATGTACAGCTGCCGCACGATGTCCAGGGCGGTCAGCCCGGTCCAGCTGGAGGTGGACATGGCCAACCCGCCGGCGATGCGGATCGGCACAACGTTGACCTGGTCCTCCATGCCGAGCTGGGCCACGGCCAGCTTGTCCTTGGTCGGGAACATCCCGCCCCGGCACATCTGCCCCGAGATCTGCATCAGCCGGATCGGCTTGTCGGTGGGGTTGTCCTCCAGGTACTCGCGGAAGGCGCCCCAGATCAGCTGGTACGAGATGCACTCCTTGCCCGAGCAGTCCTGACGCCCCCGGGCCAGGTTCTCGTGGGTCATGGGAGGGGCGGCGTGGGCGTCGTAGCCGTGGGCGCGGTAGACCGCCGCGAACAGATCCCCCAGGTAGTCGGGTCCGCTGAGGAAGACGTAACGGACGTCCCGGTCCAGGTAGGGCCCGGTGCGCGGCGTGGGGCCGACGTACGCGGCCGCCTTCTCCAGCTCGCTCGCCACCGCCGCCGCGTCTTGACCGCGGAACTGCTCCACCGAGTGCAGGAAGGCCTGGATCCGGGTCACGTAGCCCGCCGCCCCCCCGTGGCCGTCGCTCTCGAGGATCGTGTGGGGGTGGCCGGACAGGAGGTTCTGGAACACGTGTTCGGTGAACGACGCGGGGCCGCAGCCGAAGGACGACAGCATCAGGGGGAAGGCGTCGCCCCGGGACCGGGCGCTGTGGGCGGCACGGACCGAGCGGTTGGCGTCCCCCCAGTAGACCTTGGCCATCACCGGGGTGTCCGGGTCGATGGGGAAGGCGTCCATGGGGATCGCCATGGCGCCGTTCTGGCGCAGCAGGTGGGGGATGTCGGCGTTGATCGCCCGGTCGTGGATCACGTGGCGGTGGCCGCAGACGACCACGGCGGGCAGGTCGTGCTGGCGGGCGTACTCGGCGGCCCGGTGGCCCGCCCGGAGTAGCGCATCATCGAACTCTCGCTGGGCCTTGGCGGCCAGGCGCGAGGCCCGGCCGATGCGGTAGTGATCCCCCTCGGGCGCCACACCGGCGTCGGCCAGGGCGTCCGCCAGCCGCTGCCCCCGCTCCCGGTCGGCGTCCACCGGATCCCGGTCGAAGGAGAGCACGGGTCGGACCACCCGGACGTCCTTGCCCCGGGTCCTCAGGGACTGCTCGACGATCTCGGGCATCGCCTGCTGGGTCACGCAGGTCTGGCCGGAGAAGCCGTCGCGGTCCCCCGCGTCCAGGACGGTGGGGAACAGCAGCAACGGCACGTCGGTGTCGCAGATGGCGTGGGCGATCTTGGTGGGGCCGCACGAATCGAAGCTGTTGCACAGCTGCTCGCCGCGGGCCAGGGAGTCCCGGTCCGAGGACAGGATCCGCACGGAGTAGCCCATGTGGCGGGCAAAGGTGGCCAGCCAGGGGAGGTGGGGTCCGACGGCGCCGGTCAGGGGGATCGCGAGCTCGGCCGCGCCGGGCTTCTCGTGGGCGAAGGCCGCCAGCTGCTCCGTCCGCTCCACGAAGGGGTCGGGCGCGCCGGTGGGAAGTCGCCGCGCCGCGCCTCCGATGACCTCGTACTTGGCGCAGGCACCTCCGGACAGGGCGATCCGCTCCTCCCCCTCCACGGAGATCACGGTCCGCTCGATGGGGCAGGTGGTGGCGCACCGCTTGTCGCGGCAGACGAAACCCGAGCGCTCGGTGACCTCGGCCTGGAGCACGGCGTCCAGGTCCAGGGGCAGGGCGTCCGCCAGGGCATCGCCACCGAGGCTGTCGATGGCCTCCAGCGCGATCCCCCAGGCACCCATGGCGCCCGGGTTGGGGGGCACGGTGATCTCGCGGCCGGTGACCGCCGCCAGGGTCCAGGCGAGCGACGGGTTGGAGGCGGGCTTGCCCTGGAAGAAGATCCGCGGAGCCAGGGTCCGCTGCCCCATCACCCGGTTGAGGTAGTTGTGGACGATGGAGTACTGCAGCCCGGCGAAGATGTCGCCGAGCGAGAAGTCCTCCTTGAGTGCTTCGGCCGCCGCGTCGGCCATGTACACCGTGCACATCTGACCCAGGTCCGGCGGGCGCTGCGCGTCGGTGGCCATGCCCACCACCTGGGCGATGTCGGCCACGTCGAAGGCGGCCGCCTGCTCCTCCAGGAAGGAACCGGTCCCGGCGCTGCAGGCCTGGTTCAGGTCGCTCTCGACCACCCGCCCGTCGCGGATTCGGATGTACTTGGCGTCCTGGCCGCCGATCTCGATCACCGACAGGTCGTCGCCCCGGCCCTCGTCGATCCGGACCGCTGCGGCGGCGTGGGCCGCGATCTCGTTGACCGTGACCACTCGCCCCGACTCCGGGAACACCCCCTCGAGCAGGGTGGCGACCGCCACGCGGCCGGAGCCGGTGACGCCGATGGCGCGGACGTCCGGAGCACCTCCGTCGAGGATCGACCGCAGCAGCCTCCGGCTGGCGTCCACCGGGTTGCCCCGGGTGCGGTCGTAGACGTCCAGCAGCGGGTCGCCGGTCTGCAGATCCACCAGCACGGCCTTGGCGCCGGTGGATCCCAGGTCCAGGCCGAGGACCGTCGGCCGGTCCTGCCGGCCCGTGGGCTCGGGGAGGTCCAGGATCTCGACCCGGTCGGCCCAGCCCGACGCGGGATCGAGCACGCGGAAGTGGCGGCGACCGCGATCCAACAACGCATCGAGGTCTTCGGGGAGCGGCTCGGGAGCCCCCTTCGCGATCTGCTCGGCGGCCAGCAGGGCGGCCCCCAGGGCCTGGAAGACCGCCGCGTGGGCGGGGCGGCGCAGCTCCGCCTCCAGCCCCCGGCCGAAGGCCTCGCGGAACGACGCCAGCTCTCCGCATCCGCCCACCAGATAGACCGGCCCCTCCGCCCGGTTGCGCTCCAGCAGCGCCCGGGTGTTGCCCACCATGGAGTCGAAGTAGCCCCGGAACAGGGCCGCCGCCGGCTCCCCCTGGTTGGCGTGGTGGGTCATCTCGGACTTGGTGAACACCGAGCAGCGGGCGGTGATCGGCACCCCGCGGTCGGCGGTGCCCGCCAGCTCGTCCGCCTGTTCGATGGTCAGGCCGAAGCGCCCGGCGATCTTGATCGCGTTCTCGCCGGTGCCCGACGAGCACTTGTCGTTCTCCAGGGTGCGGACCCGCCCGTCCCCGTCCCGCGCCAGGGTGGCGTACCCGCGGGCGCCCACGTCGACCAGGGTGACGGGTCCGTCGGGGACCTCCCGCTCCAGCGCCGCCTCCCGGCAGGCGTCCTCGGGCAGGACCAGGACGGGCTCCCGGAACTGCTCGGCGTATACGCCGGTGGCCCCCAGCGCGGCGCAACGATGGACGTCGTGCTCCTGGTACCACTCCCGGAAGATCTCGAAGGGCTTGCCGTCGTGGTAGACCTGCCGCTGGTGTTCGAGGTCGAGCGCTCCGCTGTCGTCGACCTTGGCGACCACGAAGCTCGCCGACGCCTTGCCCAGATCACAGCCCGCGATTCGTGTCTTCATGGCGGGGATTGTAGACGGGGGGGGCTGGAGGGGTAAGGTGGATGTGCGGCGGGCGATGGGCACGTGAGGGAGACTCCGATGGACCGGGAGACGCTGAGGCCGATCCTGCGATCGACGCCCCTGCTCATCGCCCTGTGGTTCGGGACCGGCTGCCCCGAGCCCGTGGACGACGACGACGACGCCACCGAGACCTACGACGAGGTCCAGGTCGAGGACGTCGCGTGGAGCCTGAACCCCGAGATCGCGTCCCTGGTGCTCGTCTCGTGGACCCAGCTGGCGCCGGCCACGGCCTACCTGGAGTACAGCTTCGACGAGGGGGAGTGGCTGGAGAGTCGGGCGCGGGAGGTGGGCGAAGGGGCGCGCTCGCAGCTGCTGCTGGGGGTGCCCTACGGCGCGGAGGTGACGTTCCGGGTGGTCAACGACTTCGGGGACGGGCCGCTGGCGACCGGGGACTTCGTGGCCACGACCGGGCCGCTGCCCGAGGGGCTGCCGGTGGCCGAGGTCCTGGCCAGCGACCCCGCCCGGTACGAGCCCACCGGCCGCTACCTGCTGGGCAGCGTCAACGAGGACTACGGCGGCTGGACCGTGGGCGACTACTGGACCTTCATCGTCGACCGTCTGGGGCGGGTGGTCTGGGCGCGGCCGACCCCGGACCGCGACTTCACGATCTACGTGCGGGTCTCCGCCACCGGCGACGACATCCTCATCGACCAACCGACCTACTGGACCGACTTCGACGGGGGCGAGGGTTCCCAGATCCACCGGATCAAGATCGACGGCAGCGTGGTGCAGACCCACGACACCCCCGGGCTACACCACGCCTTCGTGGACCTGCCCGACGGCAGCGTCGTCTGGGGCGCGGCGGACGATTTCGACGAGACGCTGGAGAAGCTCCACCCGGACGGCAGCCAGGAGACCCTGTGGGTCTGCTCGGAGTACCTGGCGAGCATCGACTACTCCCTGTGGTGCCAGTCCAACACCCTGACCTGGCACGAGGACAGCGACAGCTTCCTGTACTCCTTCTTCACCTTCGACTCGATCCTCCAGATCGACCACGCCACCGGCGACCTCCTGCGCAGCTTCGGCCAGGCGCCGGGGTCGTGGGCCTTCGAGCCCGAGGAGTCGGCGTTCTGGTTCCAGCACGGGTGCAGCTTCACCGACGAGGGCACCCTGCTCACCTCCAGCCACGCCACGGCGGAGGACTACGAGGGGGTCGTCCGCGAGTACGCCCTGGACGAGGGCGAGGAGGTGCTGCAGCAGGTGTGGAGCTTCGGGATCGGCGAGGGCATCCGCATCCCCAAGGCCGGCGAGGCCCACCGGCTGCCGGGCGGCAACACCCTGCACAACTACGGCACCTCGACGCGGGTCCGCGAGGTGACCCCGGGCGGTGACGTGGTCTGGGACGTGACCTGGGGCGAGGGCCGGCTCCTGGGCCGGACCGTGCTGCTGGACGACCTGTACGACCTGGCGCCCTGAGCGTCGCCTTCTCCCCGGCGGGCCCCTACCGCCCCCCCTCCATGGCCTCCTCGTAACAGGCGTCGAATTGCTCCGGCGACGCCTCGTGGGTCGTCCCGGGCGACTCGGGCAGCGCCGCGAGCCAGGTCACCAGGTCCACGGCGAGGAAGGCGTTGCCGTGCGACACGGGCACCAGCAGGTCGTCGAAGACCGACGGTGACGCCAGGACCGCGACGCGACCGCCGTCGTCCCCCTCGACCACCACGCCGAGTACGGGCGAGTCCAGGGCTTCGTCAGGACCGCAGGAAAGATCCGCGTCCCTGTCCTCACAGGTGCCGCCGAAGCCGTGCAGCAGGGCCGTGGCCCGGGCGCCGGGGTCCAGGGCGACGCTGTCGGGGAGGACCACCGCGAGCTTGTCGGTGTGGCGCGACACGTTGCGGGCGGCAGGGTGGGTCGCCACCCGGTTGGTCATCAGGAATCGGCCGTCGGCGGGCGTCCCGTCCACCACCACGTGGACCTTCGGGTTGACCAGCACGACCTCTCCTCTGCCGATCCCCAGGTGCGAGAGCGTCTCCGTGGAACCGTCATCGGCGGACACCAGCAGCAGCGCGTGACCCCCTCCCCGGACGTGCTCCGCGAGCCGGGCGTCGGCGTCCGTCGTCAGCGGGCCCGCGGCCAGCGCCAGGCAGGTGGATTCGGGCCACGGATCGTCCGGGTCTACCCGGGTGACCGGGAGCTCCATTCGGCTCAGCAGATCGACCAGCGAATGGGTCGCGCGGCCCTCGCCGGCCACCAACGTGACCGGACACGGCGGTGTGGACAGGCGGTCCAGCGCGCCCAGCATCCAGTCGTCCAGCACCGGGGCGATGCGGCAGACTCGCGAGGCGGTGGCGCCGAGTCGCACCCCTTCCCTGCCGCCCCCCGAAACGACCACCAGCCAGCCGTTGTCCCGGACGCCCAGCTCCCGGGCCAGGTCGGGCTCGCGGGCATGATCCAGGACCTGCAGGCTCACCCCCTCGACCGCGGCGAGGCGAGCCAGGTAGGGCTGCACGAGGAGGTGGGACGGAGCGCCCGGGGCCGCGAACAGGAACAGCTCCACCGGGGCCCCCATGTCCCCGATCGCCGCGATCACCGGGTCAGAGGGGCGGTAGGGCGACTGCCCGCCCAGGGCGCCGGCTGGCGGCAGCATCAGCACCGGGAGCAAGACGAGGATCGGCGTGAAGCGCATGCGGCAACCGTAGCAGCTGGACCTGGCGAGGGGGATGCCCCTGGCACCCGACGCGCGTGCTGGTGGTGCAAGCAGATCAGTGGCGGATTCGACGGATTGCGTATCGAAGGAAGGCGATCAGTGCCACCAGCGGTGGGAGCGCGTCGGGTGCCTCGCCGGTGGAGAGCCGGCAGGTGTAGGGCTCGGGGTCGCCGGCGTTCGGCGGGACGTTGGGTCCGGGATCCATCTCGTCGACGATGCCGTCGCAGTCGTCGTCTCGGCCGTTGTCGCCGTCCGTTGCGCCGGGGTGGACGGAAGGATCGTGGTCGTCGCAGTCTCCGTCGGCCTCGGAAAAACCGTCGCCGTCCGCGTCGTCCTCGTCCACGTCCTCGTCCACGTCGCCGTCGCAGTCGTTGTCCAGGCCGTCGGCGTACTCGGGGGCGTTGGGATTCACGCCCGGATGGCCGTCGTCGCAGTCGCCGTCGGCCTCGGTCCAGCCGTCTCCGTCGTCGTCGTAGAAGTCGGTGCCCTCGTCGATCTGGCCGTCGCAGTCGTTGTCGTGGTGGTCGGGGACCTCGGGGGCGCCCGGGTGCACGCCGCCGTTGGCGTCGTCGCAGTCGCCGTCGGCCTCGCTGTAGCCGTCGCCGTCGCCGTCGCCCGAGTCCATGCCCTCGTCCACGAAGCCGTTGCAGTCGTTGTCCAGGCCGTCGGCGTACTCGGGGGCGCCGGGGTAGATGCCGGCGTGGCCGTCGTCGCAGTCGCCGTCGGCCTCGGTGTAGCCGTCGCCGTCGTCGTCGTAGTAGTCGGTGCCCTCGTC
>CAZITQ010000065.1:0-39617 GCA_964542165.1 uncultured Rickettsiales bacterium | reverse complement strand
CCCCCTGCGACGGCGACTGCGACGACTCCGACGACACCGCCTTCCCCGGAGCCGACGAGATCTGCGACGACGGCGCCGACAACGACTGCGACGGCCTCGCCGACCTGGCCGACGAGGACTGCGACACGGGCGACGACGACGACACCACCGGGGACGACGACGACACCACGGGAGACGATGACGACAGCGCGGCCGACGACGACGACGATGACGACGACGACGACGGCCCCCCCGGGGATTGTCAGTGCGGGCTCACGGCAGGACCTGCCGATGGTGGCGTGACGCTGCTCCTGTTGCTGCTGGCGGCAGCGCGGCTCCGCCGCCGTACCTGAGGGGTCGAAGGATCAGTACCGCAACCGCGGCGGCTCCCCCATCGCATCGCCCAGCGGTGAGAACCTGCCGTCGATCCAGTCGTTGAGGCCCACCCCGTAGCCGGGCCCGCGTCGTCGTTCGGACGCCCCACCGGGGATGTTGTACCAGCCACCGGGCCGGGACATGTCGAAGACCAGGTGGAAGACCGGCCCGAAGACCATGGTGTTGCCGGCGAACCGCTGCTCCCTCGTCTGGAACGGTACACAGGGGCCGCCGGGCAGGGTGACCTCGGGGCTGTCCAGCCCGGTCCAGGCCGGCGCCTTCCCCCCGAAGATCACGTTCCGGAAACGCGCTCGCACGGGCACGGGCCACTGTCCCGCGTCGACCCGGGCCGTGGCCAGCGGCCAGGCGCGCCGCAGGAGGGGCCGGAGGCGGCGGGCGGACATCAGGTCCTCCCGCCCCAGGGCCAGGACCTCGTCCAGGTAGTGCTGGAAGATCACCACCAGGCAGAGATCGTCCACGAAGCGCCGGGCCGTGCGCTCGTCGGTGAGCTGGGCCACCAGCGCCCGCGCGGCCTCGGTGTGCAGGGCGGTGAACAGGGCCATCTGCTCCCGGTGGTCCGCGGTGGGGGCGGGGGGCTGGTCGGCCGCCCACTCGATCAGGGTCCGGACCCGAGGGAGATCGGGCAGCAGGGGGGCCCACACCGGCATCAGGCGCCGGGCGCACAGGTCCACGTGGTCGTAGGACACCCGCACCATCCGGTCCAGGTCCCGGGGCTCGTCCTCCTCGAGGAGTTCCGTCATCCGATCCAGCCGGTAGCGCGCCGCGGGCACGCTGCACCACCGCTCGCCCGCGGGGCCGTCGCGTCCCTCGTTGGCGGAGACGTAGATGCCGCCCTCGGGGGCCAGATCGATGGGCCGAGCCTCCTCCGGCAGCGGGGGCGGCGGCCGCTCGACCACCTCGGGCCCCGGCCCGGGCAGTGCGCCGGCCCAGCCCTCGGGCCTGCGGTCGATCTGACCCGCCTGCACGTACCCGACCTTCCCGTCGGCGTCGGCCATCACCACGTGGAACGACAGGCTGCGGAGCTTGCGGTGGGCCGCGGCCAGCTCGTCCACGTTGCGGGCCGAGAACAGGGAGGGGAGGGCGCCGAACTCGTCGGCCAGGGCATCCAGCCCGCTCCACCGGATGCATGGGAGGCGCGCCTCCGCCCCGCCGGCGTCGCCGATGACCGTGCCATAGGCCCCGTCCCAGAACTCCCAGGCTTCCGCAGCGCGGACTCCCCGGACGCGGACCTGCTCGGTGCGGCGGTGCAGGGGCTGCCAGTCGTCGCCGACCCGGACCTGCCCGTCGCGGCAGATCTCGGCCAGGATGTCCACGTTGTCCCCGTGACCGTAGGTGTAGGACCAGCCCACCCGCTCGGTGCGCCCCACGCTGAGCCAGGCGAGACCCGGCACCCCTGCCCCCTGCACGTACCCGCCGGTCTCGTAGTCGATGTGGGCCAGGTACAGGACGGGCGGGAAGCGCCCGATCTCCATGTGGGGCTCGCTCATCAGCAGCGCCCCGCCGGAGGCAGATCGCTCCGCGGAGACGGCGAAGGCGTTGGAGCCCCCCGCCACGGGGGGCACGAACAGACCGAAGCTCGTGGGCCAGCGGAGCTCCTTGGCCGCGTCCAGATCGAGGCCGTCCGCCGCGTCCCCCAGCAGGGTCTGGGCCAGCTCCTTCGTGCCACCCCGGACGAGCAGTTCGGCGACCACTGCCTCGGCCAGCTGCTGGGATGTGGTCAGGCCGAAGTAGGCGCTCAGGCGGTAGATCAGCATCAGCGAGGCCGGGGTCAGGTGCTCCCTGGGGACCCGCAGTGCCCGCAGGGGCCAGGGGTGGCCCCGTCGGGCAGCTGCCCCGTTGAATCCGGCGCAGTAGGCGTTCGCCGTCCGGCGGATCTCGGGGCCGATCCGGGCGGCCTGCACGTGAATGTCACCGGAGAAGTCCAGGGCGCGAACCGAGGTGTCCACGGTGCGGGTGAAGGGGGTGTCCCCCACGAACTCCATCAGCCGTCCGGTGGCGGCCAGCAGGGTCAGGTGGACCTGGGTCAACCGGTCGGTGCCGTGCAGCCAGCCGAGGGCGAAGGCCCCGTCCTCCGGGTCGCGGGCGCGGACGCGTGGGTACCCGTGCGAGTCGCGTTCGAAGGGGATCTCCCCCCGCGGGCCGGGGATCGTCGGCATGGTGGCCTCCGGGGGCGCAGTATAGACTCCCGACTCAGGGAGGTCCCCATGGTCCACGCGCGCCTGTTCCTCGTTCTACTCGGCTGCCTCTGTCTGCTGGCCGTCGGCTGTCCGGATCCCGACGACGACGACACCACCGGCACGACCGACGACGACGACGACTCCACCGGTGACGACGACACGACCACCAGCGACGACGACGTCACCGGTGACGACGACTCGACCGGGGACGACGACACCACCGGGGACGACGACACCACCGGTGACGACGACTCGACCGGGGACGACGACAGCACCGGAGACGACGACGACGCCACGGCCCCGGGGGCCCCCCCGCCCCCCGGGCCCCCCCACCCCCCGGCCGCCCCCCACGACTCCACGGCTCCGGTGGACGGGGACGGGGACGGGTACGACGAGACCGTGGACTGCGACGACACCGATCCGGACACCCACCCGGGGGCGGCCGAACTCTGCGACGGCGTGGACAACGACTGCGACGGCGCCCTGCCCGCCGACGAGGCCGACGCCGACGGCGACGGGTTCATGGGTTGCGACGGCGACTGTGACGACGGGGACGCGGCGGTGAATCCGGACGCGGCCGAGCAATGCAACGGCGTCGACGACAACTGCGACGGCCTGGAGGACGAGAACCTCCCCCTGCTGGAGTGCCACGTGGACGGGGACGGGGACGGCTACGGCGATCCCGGCGGCCTGGTGGTCATGCAGTGCGAGTGCGGCCCGGGCTGGGTGCCCGACGACACCGACTGCGACGACGGCGATCCCCTCGTGAACCCGGGCGCGATGGAGGCCTGCAACGGCGTCGACGACGACTGCGACGGCGTGCTGCCCGCCGACGAGCTGGACGCCGACGGGGACGGCTTCGCCCCCTGTGACGGAGACTGCGACGACGGGAATGCTGCCGTGTATCCGGGCGCCACCGAGATCTGCAACGGGGTGGACGACGACTGCGACGGCGTCATCCCCGCGGACGAGGGAGACGCGGACGCCGACGGAGTCATGGCCTGCGACGGGGATTGCGACGACCTGGATCCGGACATCCATCCGGGCGCCCCCGAGGGGTGCGACGGCGTGGACAACGACTGCGACGGCCTCCCCGATCCGGCCGAGGTGGACGACGACGGGGACGGGTTCGACGAGTGCGGAGGGGACTGCGATGACGCGGATCCCCTGGTCAGCCCCGGGTCGCCCGAGCTGGCCTGCAACGGGGTGGACGACGACTGCGACGGTGCCCTCCACCCCGAGGAGGTGGACGACGACGGCGACGGCTTCGACGAGTGCGGCGGCGACTGCGACGACGGGGATGCCGCCGCGTACCCGGGGGCTGCCGAGGTCTGCAACGGCCTGGACGACGACTGCGACGGGAACGTGCCCGCGGACGAGGGCGACGGGGACGGGGACGGCTACCTGGAGTGCGAGGACTGCGACGACACGGACCCGGCCGTCAACCCCGACGCCACGGAGATCTGCAACGGGATCGACGACGACTGCGACGGCCTGGAGGCGGACGAGACGGACGACGACGGGGACGGCTGGATGGAATGCTCCGGCGACTGTGATCCCACGGACCCGGACGTCTACCCCGGCGCACCCGAGGAGTGGTACGACGGCGTGGACTCGGACTGTGACGGGCTCGAGGATCCCCTGCCCTGCGACGACCCCCCGCCCGCCACCACGGTGGCGACGCTGCCGGCCTGCCAGTACACCCCACCGGTGGGCTCCTTCGACCCCCAGGTGGAGTGGCAGATGAGCAGCTTCACCGAGTACAGCAGCTACGACCAGGTCATGGCCCAGCCGGTGGTGGCGAACCTGAACGACGACAACGGCGACGGCCTGGTGGACGACCTGGACATCCCCGACATCCTGTTCTGCACCTTCACCGGTGGCTCCTATTCCAGCGCGGGCGTGCTGCGGGCGATCAGCGGGGACGGCACCGGAGAGCTGTGGGCGGTCATGGACGTGGGCGCGGGGCAGATCTTCAGCTCCGGCACCATCGCCGTGGGCGACCTGGAGGGCGACGGCCTGCCCGAGGTCATCACCATGAACACCAGCGGCAGCCCGGTCGGTCTGACCAACGACGGGCAGTACCTGTGGACCGGGAACGACGCCGGGGGCTTCAACGGGGCGTCGCCCGCCATCGCCGACCTGGACCAGGACGGGACCGCCGAGGTGGTCGTCGGGGGGCGGATCTTCGCCCACGACGGGACCCTGGAGGCCGAGGGCGCGTACGGCTTCGGGACCAACTACTCCCAGTACTGGTACACCTCCTCGTCGGTGGCCGACGTCACCGGTGACGGCTGGCTGGAGGTGGTGGCGGGCAACGCGATCTACGACGCCACCGGGATCGAGATCTGGGCCAACGGGCTGTCGGACGGCAATACGGCCGTGGCCGACTTCGACGGGGACGTGGGGGGCGAGATCGTGGTCGTCAGCAGCGGGACCGTCCGGCTCCAGGACGACGACGGCTCGGTGATCTGGGGCCCGGTCTCCCTGGCGGGGGGCGGGGGCGGCGGACCGCCGACCATCGCCGACTACGACGGGGACGGAGCGCCCGAGATCGGCGTGGCCGGGCACGGCACCTACGACGTGTTCGACACCGACGGCACCCTGCTGTGGTCCAACCCGGTCCACGACCACTCGTCCAGTCGAACCGGCTCCGCGGTCTTCGACTTCGACGGTGACGGCGTGGCCGAGGTGGTCTACGCCGATGAGATCTCCCTCTTCATCTACGCGGGCCCCGACGGCGCGGTGCTGCACGAGGAGACCGGCCACGCCTCGGGCACCCTGATGGAGTACCCCGTGGTGGCGGATGTGGACGCCGACGGCAACGCCGAGATCGTGCTGGCGAGCAACAACTACTCGTACTCCGGGTGGACCGGGATCACGGTCATCGGCGACGCCAACGACAACTGGGTCTCCGCACGGCCGATCTGGAACCAGCACGCGTACCACATCACCAACGTCAACGACGACGGTTCGATCCCGGTGGCCGAGCCCGCCAACTGGCCCACCTACAACACCTTCCGCCAGGGTGGCTACGGGGCCTTCGACCCCCTGGACGCACCGGACGCGTTCGTGGAGTCCATCGAACCCTGCGTCGAGCTGTGCCCCGACGCCATCGTCTGGCTGGTGCGTCCGGCCAACCAGGGGGTGGTGGACATGCCCTCCGGCGTCCCGGTGGCGCTCTATGCGGAGGACGGCGCGGGGGCGCGGACGCTGCTGGACGTGCTGCTCACCGTGGAGCCCATGCCGGCCGGGAGCACCTCGGAGACCCTCGAAGCCTGGATCGACACCACCCAGATCGGCGGCGCCGTGGCGCTGGTGGCCGTGGTCGACGACTGGGGGGACGGGACCGAGGATCACAACGAGTGCGACGAGGGCAACAACGAGGTCGTCGAATCGCTGCCGATCTGTCCCTGATCCACCCTTCAACGCTGGAATATTTCGCCCAGATCGCGTATTGACGGGCCCGACGCCGTCCTGGGAGGGGCAACCTCCGGGCGGTCGGGGGGCAACCGCAGAAGAGGAGAGCTGCTCGCATGCGTACGCGAATCATCACCACGCTGTTCGTGATCGGCCTGACCCTGGCGCTGGCCGGCTCCGCATCGGCCAAGGGGCTGATGTCGGGTGGATCGTTCGACGTCTATTCCCCGGATGACGGCGGTGGCGGCTGGGTCATCAACCACATCGGCGTGCCCGGGTACGGCGACACCCTGTGGGGCTGCGCCGACGTGGCCAACGTCAAGGAGTGCCGCCCGGTGCCCCTGCCCGACTTCGTGCCGATGACCTCGCTGAAGTTCTTCCACGTGGACGAGGACACCCAGGCCGGCTGGCTCAACGTGTCGGTGCCCATCGTGGGCGACTTCCTGATGGCCTGCTACGACCCCGAGGGCTCGCCCTACTGCGAGAAGGTCCCCATGGAGCTGCGGCCCCCGGTCCTGGTGAGCTACAAGCGGGAGTGGCCCGGCTACGACCACGCCCCGGATGCGGCCGCCGGTGGCGGTGGCGGCCCGATGGCGATGATGGGCGGCGGCGCCCCTTCGGTTCCGCCCGAGGGCGTGATCGAGCCCGGAAGCAAGGGCGACATGTGGCTGTCGGCGGGCGCCAAGCCCCCCGGACCGATCAACCTCTACGCCTGCCGCGACCTCAACGGGAACCCCGAGTGCCAGCTGGCCATCCCGGACTGGTTCCTCTTCGACCGCGAGAACATCGGGTTCAAGAAGGTCGAGATGCTCGAGGGCCGCGAGGGTGACCCGGTCGGTATCTCCATCGTCGAGCTGGAGGAGGGCAGCGCCGCCGAGGCCGCCGACCTGCGCCCCGGCGACGTGATCGTCAAGGTGGCCGGCTTCCCGCTCAAGAACGACAAGCACTTCAAGGGCCTGCTGATGCAGTTCCCGGCGACCTACCGCATCCCCGTCGAGCTCGAGAACGGCGACCGGGTGAAGATCAAGGTCCGCCGCAAGCCGCGGGACGACTAGCCGCCCGGACCCGCCTTCCCGCACCCGTCCGGCTCCACAGGAGGACCCATGCGCGCCACAACCTGGCTGGGCGGCGTCGCCGCGCTGGCAATCGCCCTGGTTCTGCTCTCGACGACCTGGGGAACCGCCCGGGCCGAGAAGACCCAGGACGCCCCGTACGCCAGCTCCGAGCTCTGTGATCAGCTGTGGGAACACGTGCTGGGCGTGATGAAGGCCGCCGATCCCCAGGCGGGCCTCGAGATCTCGAGGTTGGCTCCCGAGGAACTCGAGGACGCTCGCGGGGAGTTCGCCAAGGAGTGCCTGCAGCAGCGCGAGGCGACGGTCCGTTGCATGTTGACCAAGAGCACCGACGACGAATTCGAGGCCTGCATCGACGAGCACGATCCGGAGCAGAGGCTGGAGTCGAAGCGTGCCGAGGCGCTGGTCAACCTGGACGCGATCCGGACGGCAGAGCGGGCCTACCACGCGGAATGGGACGTCTTCACCTCCTGTGCCGTGACCCCGACGACCATCCCCGGTGTCGACCCCGCCCCCTTCCAGGGCGCAGGGCTCGCAAACTGGGAGCGCCTGGGATGGATCGCCGATGGACGCATCCGCTGCCGGTACCGAGTCGTCGCCTATACGGGCGCCGAACTCATCCTGGACAACTTCGAGGCGACGGCCGAGTGCGACCTCGACGGTGACGGGCATCCTTCGGTCTACCGCGCGACGAAGCTGGAGAAGCCCCACGTCCTGACTCCGGACTGGATCAAGTAACGATTTCTTCGTCCCGCATCCCGCCCCCGGGAGGACGTGGCTGGCGGGGTTCGCGTCGCTCCCCTTCCTCGCTCTTCCGCGATTTACTCGCCCCCAAACCGATCCCCGGATAGACTCCTGACTTCACCCGGCCCAGAGGGCCGCGAGGAGACGCCATGCTGTTCCGGACCCTGTCCAAGGGGGCGTTTCGAGCGCTGGTCGAGGACATCCTCGAGTCCGACGAGGTGATCGCCCCCAAGCGGGTGGCCACCAACAAGGACGGCGCCCCGATCCACCAGTACCTGCCGGTCGAGGGCTTCGACGAGATCGATCTCGGGTACGAGAAGACCGAGTACTCGGGCAAGACCTACTTCCTGCCCTACAAGGAGACCCTGTCGACCTACTCCTTCGAGGACGACGACTGGGAACAGGCCATCCGCTACCGGCTCGCGCCCCGGTTCCTGCTGGGGCTGCACCCCTGCGACATCAACGGTCTGGTCAAGCTGGACAAGTTCCTGGTCAAGGGGCTGTTCCCCAGCCCCTACTACCAGTCGCGCCGCCAGAACACGATCGTCATCGGCATGGCCTGCCGCGAGCCCTGCGGCGACGGTTTCTGCCGCTCGGTGGGCACCAACGAGGTGACCCATGGCTTCGACCTGTTCCTGACCGACCTGGGGGACCGATACTTCGTGGCCATCGGATCGGACCGTGGGTACGCCCTGCTGGGCAAGACCGACAACGGCGAGGTGACCGACGAGGACAAGCGGGACTACGCGTCCGCCCGCAAGCGGTTCGCGGGCCGTCCACAGACCGACATCCAGATGCAGAACCTGACGACCCTGCTCGACATCGAGTTCGAGTCGGACGTCTGGCGCCGCTGGGGCAGCAAGTGCCTGTCCTGCGGCAACTGCGCGATGGTCTGCCCCACCTGCTACTGCTACGGGGTCCAGGAGGACGTCTCCATGGACTTCGAGACCTCGACGAAGGTCAAGAAGCTGTACGCGTGCAACTTCAGGGACTTCGCCGAGGTGGCCGGCGGGCACAACTTCCGGCCGGATCAGGGGATCCGGCTCAAGTACCACTACTACCACCAGCACCGGGGCTTTTTGGAGGCCTACGAGGAGCCCAAGTGCGTGGGCTGCAACCGCTGCGGCAGGGTCTGCCCGGTGGGGATCCACCCGGTGGGCGTGATCCGGGACCTGCAGGCCGAGGAGGCGTCATGACCAGCGACCTCGACCGCTACGACGTGAGCCTGGAGGCGGACGTTCAGCAGCCGCTGGACTACAGCATCCGCGGACGGCTGAAGCACACCGACCAGGTGTTCAAGGCCGAGATCACCAACATCGTCGAGCTCACCGAGACCGAGAAGCTGTTCCACCTCTACATCCTCGACAAGGACGAGCGGGAGCGGTTCTCCTTCCTCCCCGGTCAGTTCGTGATGCTGCAGGTGCCGGGGTACGGCGAGGTGCCGATCAGCATCTCCGACTCGCCCTCGCGCACGCGGATCATCGATCTGGTGATCCGCGAGGCCGGGCTCGTCACGGGCATGCTGCACCGGGCCAAGCCCGGCGCCAAGGTCGGCATCCGCGGCCCCTTTGGCTCCCACTTCCCGATGGAGAAGATGAAGGGCCAGAACGTGCTGCTGATCGCCGGCGGCCTGGGCATCGCGCCGCTGCGGGCGCCCATCTTCGCGGTCACCGAGAACCGGGCCGAGTACGAGGACGTGCACCTGCTGTACGGCACCCGCACCCCGGACCAGATGCTGTTCGGCTACCAGTACGAGCAGTGGCGGACGATCTACGAGATCCAGCTGCACTTCATCGTCGAGAAACCCGACCCCGAGTGGCGGGGTGAGGTGGGGATGATCACCCAGCTGCTCGACGGGCTGGATACCCCGATGGACCGCACCTGGGCCATCGTCTGCGGGCCGCCGATCATGTTCAAGTTCGTGTGCAACCGGCTGGCGGAGATGGGGCTGCCGATGCACCGCATGTTCGTCTCGCTGGAGCGGAGGATGCATTGCGGCATGGGCAAGTGCTGCCGTTGCAACGTGGGCTCCACCTACACCTGCATCGACGGACCGGTCTTCGACTACTGGGCGGTCCAGAACCTCAAGGAAGCCATCTAGGAGGCGTGCCATGAAGTACCTGGGCATCGAACGCACGCGCCCGAGGGTGGCGGTGTTCGACTTCACCGGCTGCGAGGGCTGCGAGCTGCAGCTGGCCAACCGCGAGGACACCCTGGTGGCCTTCCTGTCGGCCATCGACGTGGTCAACTTCCGCGAGGTCTCCTCGGCGGCGAGCGACGACTACGACGTGGCGCTGCTGGACGGCTGCATCACCCGCTCGGACGAGGTGACGAGGCTGCGCCAGATCCGCAAGCGGGCCAAGCTGGTGGTGGCCATGGGCAGCTGCGCCTGCTTCGGCGGTGTCAACGCGCTCAAGAACACCATCGACCCCGAGGTCGCCAACCGGGTGGTCTACGGGGGCCACTACCGGGAGACCCAGCCCGCGCGACCGGCCAGCGAGTGGATCGACGTGGACGTGGAGGTGCCGGGCTGCCCCGTCTCCAAGCTGGAGATGGAGCGCATCGTGCGCCACCTGGTGCTCGGCGCGCCCTACACGCCGCCGTCGTACGCGGTCTGCTGGGAGTGCAAGCAGCGCTTCACGGTCTGCACCTACGAGCTGGGGCAGCTCTGCCTGGGGCCCATCACCCGGGGCGGCTGCGGCGCGCCGTGCCCCGCGGGCGGTTTGGCCTGCTGGGGCTGCCGCGGCGCGGTGCCGGACTGCAACTTCGAGGCCTTCATGGAGCAGGCCCGGGACAAGGAGTTCCCCCAGGCCGAGATCGACGAGCGCGTCAGCTTCTACGGGGGATTCGGGGCGTACCATGAAACAGATTGATCTCCACGTCGACGTCCACCACCTGACCCGGGTCGAGGGCCACGGCAACATCCACGTGCGCGTGGAGGACGGTGTGCTCGAGGAGGCCCGCTGGGAGGTGGTCGAGACCCCCCGCTTCTTCGAGGCCATGCTCCGGGGCAAGCACTACAGCTCTGCGGGGATCCTGACCTCGCGGATCTGCGGCATCTGCTCCATCGGCCACTGCCTGGCCAGCGTGCGAGCCACCGAGGACGCCCTGGGGGTGACCGTCCCCGACGCCGCGGCCAAGCTGCGGCTGCTGGCCAAGCACGGGGAGACCCTGCAGAGCCACGCCCTGCACCTGTTCTTCCTCGCCGCGCCGGACTTCGTGGGTGTGCCGTCGGTGATCCCGCTGCTGGAGTCCCACCCCGAGGTGGTCGGCATCGCGGCCCGGCTCAAGGGGCTGGGCAACACCATCGCCGAGACCATCGCCGGCCGCGCCGTGCATCCGGTCTCGCTGCAGGTGGGCGGCGTGGCGCGGATGCCCTCGCGCAAGGAGCTACAGGCGCTGCGCGACGGTCTGACCGGCAGCGACGGCGATCTGGCCGCGACCGTCGACCTGTTCGGCACCTTCGAGGTGCCGGACTTCGTCCGTGAGACCGAGTTCGTGTCCCTGGCCGCGGACGGCGACTACCCGTGGATCGGCGGCGATCTGATCTCCACCGACGGGGTGCGCAAGCCCGAGCGCGAGTACCAGGCCATGACCAACGAGACCGTGGTCGAGGGCAACACCACCAAGTGGTGCAAGCTCTCGCGCGAGTCCTTCGCCGTGGGATCCCTGGCGAGGTTCAACAACAACTTCGACCAGCTGCACCCCGACGCCCTGACCGTGGCCGCGGACCTGGGCCTCTCCCCGGTCTGCCACAACCCCTTCCACAACAACACGGCGCAGCTGGTGGAGACGGTGCACGTGGTCCACGATTCGGTGCGGCTGATCGACGAGCTGCTCGACGATCTGACCGCTCCGACGATGGCCACCTTCGAGCCGAGGGCCGGCGTCGGCGTCGCCGCCGTCGAGGTCCCCCGGGGCATCCTCTACCACCGCTACGAGTACGGCGACGACGGCCGCATCGTCAGCGCCGACTGCGTGATCCCCACCACCCAGAACAACGCGAACATCCACCACGACCTCACCCCGCTGGTGGAGAAGTTCAAGACCGAGCCGGGCATGGACGACGAGCGCCTGTCGCTGCTGTGCTCGATGCTCGTGCGGGCCTACGATCCCTGCATCAGCTGTTCGGTACACTGACAGTGAGCTAGCCACGAGGTCAGGCCCATGTCGTCGAACCCTTCCTCCAGTACCTCCTCCGCCAACGCGGGCTCCGGGGCCTCGCTGCGGATCGCCGTCGAGACCGGCGGTACGTCCGCCCCCGGCTTCGAGGGCGATCTGGCCATGGTCACCATCGGGCGGAACGAGGCGGCGATCCTCCCGGTCGCGGACCCGGCCCTCTCGGAATTCCACTGCGCCGTGGTGCCGTGGGCGGGCGGTACGGTCGTGCTGGTCGACCTGAGCTCCGGCAAGGGCGGGACCCTGCTGAACGGGGCGCGGGCCGACGTGGCCCTGCTCTCGTCCGGTGACACGGCCCGGATCGGGGGGACGACGCTGGCGATCGAGTTCGAGGTCGGCGAGGGCATGGTGGCGCCGGCCGCCCCGCAGGCCGAGCCCCAGGCGCCCGTCTGGTCCGCGCCTGAGCCCGACGAGGAGATCACCGAGGACGATCTCCCCGCCGTGGGGATGCCGGCCGAGCCCGAGCCGTTCACCGGCACCTCGGGCATGGGCTTCGAGGTCTACACCCGGGGCACCTACGTCACCACCTACACCTCGAGCGACGAGACCATCACCATCGGTCGGGGCCTGGCGGCCATGCTCCAGATCGATGACGCCGGGATCGCGGACCTGCACGCGGCCGTGACCACGGACGACTCCGGCGCCGTGCAGATCCTGGACCTGGGAGCCGAGACCGGCACCCAGGTCAACGGCGAGCACGTCAACGCCCACGAGCTGCGCGACGGCGATACGATCGCCATCGGGAACTCGACGCTGACCTTCCGCCGCGGCTCTCGCTGACCCACCTTTTTCCCGATCCCGACGGTTCCGGTTCTACGGCGACAGGAGGGCGCCTGCCCTCCTGGGGTTCGCGCGCGGCCGGGCAGAGGGGAGCAAACCATGGTCAAGCGAGTCGTCTTCGTCGTCGTCGTGTTCCTGGGCCTGGCGGGGCCCGGGATCGCATCCGGGAACGCCGTGTTGCTCGAGGGGGCAGAGGGGGAGGTGGTGCGCACGGCGCGCCAGGAGATCCAGATCCAGGTCCGGGCCCAGGTGGCCACCACCACGGTGACCACCACCTTCGAGCCGCTCACCGAACCCCACGCCCTGTTCTGTTTCGGCATCCCGGACCAGGCGGCGGCGTACGAGCTGGTGGCGTTCGTGGACGGGGAGGAGCTGGCCGCCGAGACGGTGGTCGGCGACCCGGGGGAGTACCCGGGGGACATGTCGGGCTGGATCGCCGAGGATCTGGTCCACTACCTGGGGGACAATCCCCTGCGGACCTGGATCCACGAGGTGCCCGTGGGCGCCGAGCTGCAGTTCCGGCTGACCTACGTGGAGCTGCTGCCCTACTCCTTCGGACGGGTGACCTACATGTTCCCGATGGTGCCGTTCGGTGGAGACACCGAACCCATCGAGGAGCTGGTGATCGACTTCGAGCTGCTCACGGAGCGGACCCTCGAGTCGTTCGCCATCAACGTCGAAGGCGCCGAGGTCGAGGAGATCTCCGACGCCCACGTGACCGCCTCTTCCACCGAGAGCATGGTGCCCCGGTACCAGAACCTGGTGGCCAGCTACGAGGTCCGCCAGGCCGGGATGGGGATGCGGCTGTGGGCCTACCGGCCCGAGGAGAACCCCTGGGTCGACGAGTTCGACGGCTACTTCCTGCTGCTGCTCGAACCCCCCACCGAATCGGACGAGGTCTCCTCCAAGGTCTTCACCTACGTGCTGGACCGATCGGGGTCGATGAAGGGCGACAAGATCGTGTCCGCCCGCAACGCGGCCGTCACCGCCATCGCCGGCCTCAACGCCGGCGACAAGTTCAACATCATCGGCTTCGACACCGACATCGACTACCTGGCCAGCGCCCCGCTGGACGCCACCTGGGACAACCGTAACCGGGCCATCGAGTTCGTCGAGGGGATCGACGCCGAGGGGTCGACGGCGATCCACGCCGCGCTGCTGTCCGGGCTGAGCGAGGACATCGAGAATCTGGACCTGGGTGGCTCGGGTGACTCGGTGGACGTGGAGGTCTGGGAGGAACCCCGCGGCGGGTGCCACGCCTTCCTACCCGGCCCCCATCGAGCGGCCACCGCCGACGAATCGGACGACGTGAAGCAGGGCAGCTGGGAGGGCACCGAGGGACTCCCGCGGGTGATGCTCTTCCTCACCGATGGGTTGCCCACGGTGGGGATCGAGGACCCGATGCAGATCCTCGCCGACGTGAACGCGGCCAACGTCAACGCCACGGCCATCTACTCGGTGGCCATCGGCCACGACGCGGACGCCCACTTCCTGGGCGCCCTGTCCGAGCAGAATCGGGCGATCTCGGTGGAGGTGCTCAACTCCAACGCGCTGCAGGACCAGCTCGAGGAGCTGTTCTTCCGGGTCAACAATCCCCTGCTGGTCCGACCGGGGATCGGGATCCAGGGGGGCGCTGTCCACGACCGGCTGCCCAAGGAGCTGCCCGATCTCTTCCTGGGCAACCAGCTGGTGATCGTCGGCCGCTACGGCGCCCCCGGCCCGGTGGACATCGAGCTCAGCGGGGAGCTGGACGGCCAGCCCACGTCCTACGAGTACGAAGGCGAGCTGCCGTCCAACGAGGAGCAGAACACCTTCGTCGGTCGGATCTGGGCCGTGACCATGGTCCGCCACCTGCTGTCGGTGATCGAGGCGGAAGGGGAGACCGAGGAGCTGGTGGACAAGGTCACCGAGCTCGGCCTGGCCTACGGCATCAACACCCCCTACACCCCCTTCAGCTTCGAGCCCAGCGGCGACGACGACGATGACGACGACGCCACCGGCGACGACGACGACACCTACGCCGCCGACGACGACGGCGACATGAGCGGACCCAACGCCCACAAGAGCGCCGACGACTGCTCCTGCCGCCTCGACGGCCTGGTCCGCCACCGGTCGCTGGTCGGCCTGCTGCTGCTGGCCGCGATCCTCGCCCACCGAAGTCGCCGACGGTTCTAGCCCGCTTGTCTCCGGTGTGGCGCAACGATCTCGCCGTGCCTCACCCGAGTGCGAGCCGGATCCGGATGGTCCGGCGGGGTGGCACCCGGCTTGCAGACACCCTCGGTCATGGGACGTCACAGCCATCGCCTCCTGATCTCGAGCCCACTCATCCGCCTGGCCGGAACCGCGACCACGATCGTCGCGTCGCTCGCCGTGTTCACCTGCGTCGCCGTGTTGATCGGCCTCGCCGGGTGTCAGCCCTGTGACACCGATGTCTGTGAGAAGGTCGGCGACAACTACGGCGGGGGCACTCTCCAGCTGTCCGCCCTGCCGTACACCGGCGATCCGCTGGAGCTGACAGTCGAGGGGGTCTCCCAGGAGGAGTTGGACGAGGCGGTGGCCGAGTACCGGCCGTTCCGGCCCTGCGAGCTCGGCGGCGACCAGCACGCACACCTGCTGGTGGACGAGAACGAGCGCTGGCTCCGGGCCTGCGGCCGTCCCCTGACCGCCACCCTCGGCGCCCCCTGTGCGGACTTCACCGACCACCTCTACCTGTCCCTGAAGACGGATCCGGGGTTGGTTGGGGTGGGCGCGGTCGCGCTGGCAGACGTGGGCGAACTCGATTTCTACCTGAGCAAGGGGAGCGACGAGACGGTCCACGTGAGCGCCCTGGACTCCGAGGCCGAGATCGAGTGGACCAGCGAGACCTCGGGCCGCCTGTGGATCCCCGACGCCACCCTGCGGGAGAGCGAGTGCAACGGGGCCCTCGGCTGGCAGGAGTACGGCCAGGGCGAGGTGGAGATCACCTGGTCGCTCGACGCGACGGTGACCGCCGACGCCTGCGCTACCCTCCTCTGTATGTGATCCTCCGGGGAAGGCCCGGCCCGGCCCGGGGGTCGTTGGCCTGGAGGTGCTCGTGCCCGTCAACCGATTCGCGGGGATCGCCATCGTCCTGACGCCGATCCTGGCCCTGGCGTCGGTCGCGGCGGCCAACACCGCCCCGTCCCCCGCCGACTTCAAGTCCAGCGTGTCGTGCTCCCCTCCGCCGGAGACCTGGGAGGAGGGGGAGGTGTGTCCCCACTTCCCGACCTGCACCGTTCGCGACTACCTCGGGGGGACCCGGGCCACGTTCCGCGCCCAGGTGTGGTGGGCGATGCCCGTGGGTTGGGAGAAGGTGATCCTCGCGATCTCCACGTGCCGGTCCCCCACCGATGAGAAGACCACCGACGGCTTCGGCCCCGGGGACGCCCCGCTGGAGCTGCTCGAGGTGACCCTGCCCCCGGACGGCCACCCCCGATGGCGCCTGCTGGCCCGGGAGAATCGCGGCGAGTGGGGTTGTGGCATCACCCCGGATGGTACCCAGGCGGTATGCGTGGCCGTTCACGTGAAACGCAGCCCGGTCACCGCCTGGCACCTGGACCTCGCCGCGACCCCGACCGCCGCCACCCGCCTCCGCCCCGACACCGACGCCCCCGCCCTCTTCATCCACGAGGTCCCCCGCGTCCGGTACGAGAGCAGCCGCTTCCAGGTCTGGCTCGACGATCCCGAGGGCTGGTTCGATCTGATCGCAGCTCCCTGAACGGCGCCTCGGCGCGGGAACCCTCACCGGCGGCGCGGATCCCCGTTGTATGCTGTAGACAGGCCTTGTTGCCGAGGGGGAGACATGATCCGACGTTCGCTACCGATCCTCGCGCTGGCATGCGCGCTGTTCGCTTGTAAGGACGACGAGGTCTTCGGCGGTGGGGGCGACGACGACTCCACCGGGGACGACGACACCACCGAGGAGATCGAGTGCGAGGAGTTCACCTACCACCGGGATTGGGGTGAGTCCTGGTCCTGGGGGGCGGACAACACCGTGGCCAACGCCGACGCATCCTGGGTCGGGGAGTGCCTCGGCGACGGCCTCGGAACCATCTTGAAGAACGCGGGGGACCTGGACGGCGACGGATTCGACGACCTGGTCGTGGGCGATCTCACCCACGAGGAGGTCGCCGGCCGGCGGGGCAAGGCCTACCTGGTGTTCGGCCGCGGGGACACCTGGGAACACGGTTCGCTGGCCTCCGAGCTGCCCTCGGTGCTGGGCCCGTGGCGAGAAGACGGCGCGAACCTGAACGCGCTGCGGATTCCCGGCGACGTGGACGGCGACGGGTTCGCGGACCTGGTCTTGGAGCTGGCCAACAATCCGGGGCGAGACGGGTTCTTTCTGATCCACGGCAGCGACGCGGAGTGGCCGGTGTCCCGGCCCGTGGAGGAGGTCGCATCCCGGATCACGCAAGCTGGCAGCGAGGAAGAGCTCGGGAAGATGCACGCCAGGAGCGGCCCCGCCGACCTGGACGGGGACGGTCGGTCCGACCTCCTCGTGACTGTCGCGCGGGTAGACGCAGTAGGAAGCGCGTTCTGCGTGGTGGATGGTGACCACTTGCCGGGGGACCTGGTCCTCACCGCGGGCTGCCTGGCGTGGGTGACCGTGGAGGGGCACGATCTCGACGAGCGAGGCGCGCTCGGGGACCTGAGCGGCGACGGGATCGACGAGCTGTTTGCCGGGTCGGCCGAGGGGCTCGAGCTGTTCCTCTTCGGAAGGACCGGCGACTGGCCCGCGGGGAATCCGCTCGAAGGGATCGCAGACGTCGTCCTGGACCTCCGGGATGACATCGGAGTGCAGTGGAGCTACATCGACGCCGGGGACCTGAACGGCGACGGCATCCACGACCTGGCGGTCAAGAACCACAGGGAGGAATCCGGCCCCGAGCAGGGCCTGTATCTGTTCTTCGGCGGCCCCGGCCTGCCGAGAACGCCGCGGCTCGCGGACGCGGACGTCCACATCGCCGGTGGCACGAGGACGTTCGACGTGCAGGCGGTCGGAGACGTCAACGGTGACGGAGTGGACGACCTGGCGTGGGACGGGTACCCGGAAGGCGTGGAGGAGCAGGTCTCCAGCGACGTGTACGTCGTGTTCGGACGGACCGGCCCCTGGCCCGCCGCGATCCCGGCCTCGGAGGCCGACGTCAAGTTGGTGTCCGCGTGTGTCGAGAGTCACGGTTGCCTCTTCGGCGGCGGCGAGCGATATCGGCCTGGATATTCGGGCGATCTGGACGGAGACGGCATCGACGAGTTGTTCCTGGCCACCGGCTACCAGGGTCCGAACTCCGAGCCCGTGGGCCGCATCACGGTGTTCGCCGGCCGGACCACCTGGCCCGGCGAGGTGATGTACAACGACGAGTCGGTCACCTTCACCGGCAGCGAGAACAGCCAGGCGATGGGCAACAACGAGCGCACGCTCCTCATGGATCTGAACGGCGACGGACTCGACGATCTGATCGTGACTTCGACCAAGCACCCCACCGTGGACGAGATGTCCGTGGCAGAGGAGAAACACGAACCGGGCGAGGTGTTCGTCTTCTTCGGCAAGCCCCGGCAACCGTAGCGACGGCCCGAGTGGTCTACAATCCCATCCCACCATGGACATCCGCCTGGCGATCCTCGACCTCGGCCGTGTGGTCTTCGACTTCGACTGGGACCGGGCGTTCGCGGTCTGGCGGCGGTTCACCGCGTTGCCCGACGGGATCGCCGAGGCCGATCTGGACGACCGGGTGCACTTCGCCTTCGAGCGGGGGGAGATCACGCCCGAGGCGTTCCACGCCCATGTGGTCCGCCAGTTCGACCTGACCCTGTCCTTCGAGCAGTTCGAAGAGGGCTGGAACGCGATCTACGGGCCGGCCTACCCGGCGGTCGTCTCCGTCCTCGAGCCGCTGTCCGGCCGCGTCCCCGTGGTGGCCTTCACCAACACCAACGAGCTGCATCGTCCCGCCTGGGAGGCGCGGTTCGCCGACGTCCTGGCCCACTTCGACCGGGTGTTCGTGTCGTCGCTGATCGGCCTGCGCAAGCCGGAAGGGCGGGGGTTCGAGCACATCCTGGGCTGCTACGGCGTGTCGCCGGACCGGGCCCTGTTCTTCGACGACGTGGAGGAGAACGTGCAGGCTGCGCGCGAGCTGGGGATCCACGGTGTGAGGGTGGGGGAGCCGGGCGACGTGGTCCGTGGGCTGGAGCGGTTCGGCCTGCTCGCTACTTGAGCCCGGAGTAGGCGAACTCCACGGTCAGGGCCTCGTCCAGCACCAGCAGCTTCTCGAAGAGGTAGGTCTTGCCGTCCAGCGGCAGGGTGACCTTGACCGGCTGGACCCCGGCGGCCACGGCCTCGGACTCGAACTGGGCGGTGGCCTGCTGCTGGACCATGTTGGCCACCTCGTAGGAGGTCACTCCACCCAGATCCACGGTGGTGAAGTAGTTCACGTTGCGCATGGTGCCCTCGAAGGCCTTCTTCTTCACCTTGGTGTCCCAGGGCACGTAGACGGTCCAGTTGCAGACCGTGGCGGGCACGTCGGCCACCGGCAGCGCGGCGGCGAAGGTGCCCTTGCCGGACCCGTCGGGGCCCACGCCGTCCTCCACGTAGACGATCTCCACCGAGAACCGGGCCAGCTCGCCGCCCGCGGTCTGGCTCCGGGCCAGGGGGATCAGCACCCGACCGTCGTCGGCGCGGGCCGGCTTGACCGCCCGGCCGCCCACGAAGGTGGACCAGGGGACCGCGCCGTCGGGCAGGTCCAGGCGCAGGAACTGGGCCCGGTTGTTGCGCATGGCGTAGACCACCTGGGTCATGCGCCGGCCGTCGGGGGTCATCACCGAGGTCGCGCCGATGCGGTCGATGATGGTCACCAGCACGTCCACGTCCTCGTGGACCCGCAGCTCCAGGGGGATGCTGTATCCGTCCTTGCGGTACTTGAACCCGTAGAGCACCGGCCAGTCGGTCTGGCCGAGCACCGCGGCGGGCAGCTCCCGCACGTCCACCACCGACGCGTTCTCCGGGGTCCCCGCGACGATCTCGAGGTTGCTGCGCGCGTCGACGCCGACCCAGCCCTTGACCCGCTCCACCCCGTCGATGCGCAGGTCGGGCACCAGCACGGTCCCCCCCTCCTCGGGCAGGGCGCGCTCGTACTCCAGCGTCAGATCGTAGGGGCCCTCGGCCTCGAAGTTCAGCGCCACCGCGATCACCTTGCGGCCCGGCTCCTCACTCACCGACCAGTCCCGGAGTCCCCGTCCCTGGACCTCGAGCACGGTCACGTCCGCCGGCAGGGACACCTGGAAGGCGTCCACCCCGGCGTGGAGGATCGAGTAGCGGACGGTGCTGCGGCACTGCAGCACGCCCTCGCCCACGCCCATCAATCCCTGGTGCTCGGCGTAGACCCGCGCCTCCTGGGCCTCGGGCGCCACCTCGGCGGCCTCGATCTGCCAGCTCACCGAGAGGTTGCCCGACGCCGGCAGCAGGGCGTGGAGCACCCGGTCATCGCCCCGGACCTCCTCGGTCAGCTGCTGGGCGTTGGCGACCTTGAACTCCAGGTCCTCGGACGCCGGCACCACCAGGGTCACCTCGGTGCCGCCCGACGGCGCCAGCTGGAAGGCGAACCCCGACTCGCCGCTGGACTCCCAGGTGGTGACCGCGAACTCCAGCTCCAGGGTCACCGGGCCGTTGCGGTCGGTGATGAAGCGGAACCATCCGCCGTCCAGGTAGATCGGGGCGTCGGAGCCGCCCACCCGCGCCTGGCGCAGGGCCACGGAGGTGGGCAGCAGGGGCACGCTGGCCCAGCCCTCCTCCTTGAGCACGTCCACCTTGAACCGCGCGCGGAACACGGTGGAATCCCCCTCCACCCGCCCCTCGTAGACCGCGCGGCTGATGGCGTAGTCCCTCGGCGCCATCTCCGGCGGTGTCTCGGGTGCCTTGCCCGCCTCGTACAGGGTCTTGAAGTCGTTCCAGGGCAGGACGACCCGGGCGGTGGGGATGTCCGCCTGGGCGTTGGCCAGGGGCGCGATCAGCAGGGCGCCCAGGGCCACGGCGACGAAGGCGGCGGGGGTACGGGGATTCATCGGCTCCTCCTCCCGCTGGACCGGAAGCGCAGCTCGGCGGTCAGCGGCTCGTTCTCGGGGACCAGGCGCTGCTCGAACAGCAGGCTCGCCCCCGCGCGGGGTATCTCGGTGGACAGGGTGGCGGCGGTGACCCGGATGGTCTGATCGCCTCGGTCGATGTTGCGGCCGGCGTCGCCCTTGGACGACTCCCAGCGGCCGTTCTTCGGCTTCGGTTCGGGGGTGGCTACGGCCTGGGAGCGCTTGCCTGCGGATTTCCCTCCGCCACCGAAGGAGAGCCCGCCGAGGCCCCCCCGCCCCCCCCCTCGGCGGCCTCGCCGCGGGGCGTCGGCCAGGGCCAGGGTACGCATCTCCGTTTCGATCACCGGGGTCGGCTCGGGCTCCGCGGGGTCGACGGGGGCGGCGCCCGTTCCGAACACCACCGCCATCTCGCCCTCGCCGAGGTCGATGCCGTCCAGATCCACGAAGCCGTCGCCACCGACGTTTCCGTCGGGCAGCAGCTCGCCGGCCATGGGCACGGTCGCGTCGACGGGCATGTCGTACATCACGTGGGCGTCCGGCGGTAGCTCCACTCCCCAGCCCCCGTCGCCCGACTCCGGATCGGCCCACATCGTGGTCTCCGAGCCGCTGGGAAGGACCAGCTCCCCGTCGACCAGCACGTCCTCGAAGTCGATCTCGGTCAGCCGGTCGTAGCGGACCTGGGCATCCTGGGGCGCGGAGGTCACCTCGAGGGTCGACCGGTCTCGGTCCTCGCCCGTGCTCTCGGTGGTGTCCCCGATCACGGAATCCTGCAGCAGCGACAGTCGAGCCTGGCTCCGGAAGGCCTTCTCCCGCTCCTCGTCGACCCGCTGCTCCATCTCGTGGAGGCGGGCCTCGTACTGCTCCAGGGCCAGCTTCTGGTCGAAGGACTCGGCCTGCTCCACCTGGGCCAGCTCCTCGGTGACCTCCACCAGGGCGTGGAACTCCCGGGCCGCGGTCTCCACGTCGCCGGCCCGGTACGCCTCTTCGGCCTTCTTCTTGAGCTTGTCCTGCTCGAGGCGGGTCGACCCGGTGCGGGCTCGGGCCATCTCGCGCACCCGGCGGGCCACGATCTCCTCGGGCTGCCGGGTGCTGGAGGAGGTGCTGGCGGCGCGGTCGTCCGAGTCGCCGTCCTCGTCGTCGCCGCCCAGCAGCAGGTCCACGTTGGCCAGCAGCGCCTGGGCCTGGGGGTTGGCGGGGTCGTACTCCAGGGAGCGGTGGAGCAGGCCCTGGGCCTCGTCGAAGGCGTTGTCCTTGTAGGCGTTGTAGGCCTGGTTCCACGCGTCCTGGGACAGGTCCTCCATCCGCCGCCGCTCGTCCAGCAGGGCGTCCCGGGCGGGCGCCTCCTCCACCGGCGGCGGAGGCGCGGCCATGCCCATTCCGAATCCCAGGCGTGGCGGGCGGGGCTTCTTGCGCGGCCGCGGCACCAGGGCCGGCCCGGCCCGCCGGGCGGTCACGAAGACCTCCTCCTCGCCGCGCTCGGAGGACTCCTCCTCGTCCTCTTCGATCTCGAGTTCCTGTGCCGGACCGAGGGCCCTGCCGTAGGCCAGCCCCGCCGACCGATCGGTCCAGTGTTCGACCTCGGTGGCCCCGCCGCCGATCCCCGCGGCTTCCACACCGGGGGGCAGGTTCACCTCCCAGCGGGCGTAGGCCACCGGCGCGTTCACGGATGGGGTGGTCAGGGTGCGGCGCCCCCGCCGCGACCAGGCGTCGACCTCGCCCAGGAACAGGACCTCCACCGGGAAGGCCACCAGTCCGTGCAGGGTCTCGATGGACTTCTCCAGGGGGAGGTAGACCCCCCGGTCGCCGTCGGACACCGGCTGGACCGCCTCGCCGGTCACCAGGGCTCCGAGGAGGCGGAAGCCCTCCGGCGGGATCACGTGGAGGTACTGGTTGCGGTCGTTGCGGACCTGATACCGGGCCCGCAGCATCAACCGCCCGTGCTCGGAGTACGCGACCTCGTAGCGGGCCTCGTCGATGAGGGTCGCGGGCTGTTCCACGGGCTCGTACCGCAGAACTCGCAAGGACAGCGAGGGGCTCCTGGCTGCGCGGTAGGTGGCCACCGTCTCGCCGTCGACCAGGCCGCGGGCCCAGCGGGGTAGGGCGCCGGAGGCGACGGGTTCCAGACCGGACGCAGGTTCGGGGACGATCAGGGCCTCGTCCCCGCGGAGCACGGTGAGCCATCCCTCCCCGTCACCGGCCACGGGCAAGGGGGCGGCCTGGGCGGCCTCGCCGTCCGGGACCGTGGCGCGGAAGCGCACGTCGAACACCACCGCGCCCCGCATGGGCCGGGTGAGCTCCACCTGGACCCGTCCCCCCCGGTGCTGGAATGACCGCACCGCCGTGCCCTCGACCTCGACCGAGTCGACACCCGCGGGCAGGGAGAAGGACAGCGACTCCACGTCGCCGTTGCGGATGCGGTAGCGCAGCTGCGCCCGCCCCTGGAGTCCGCCCTCGTCCACGCGAAGGGCCGTGCCGCTCTCGGCGGAGACGACCACCGGGCGGGCCCCCCGGGGTAGGGCCGGGCTCCACGAGACCTGAAGCTGATCCAGCGGGGGGAGGTCGAAGCGGTTCTCCCCGGCGTCCAGGGCGCCCTCCACCTCCACGGCCAGATCGGCCCCGTCCACCCGCAGCGCCCCCCGGCTGGCGGCGAGGACGGGCAGATTCAAGCCTCGGTCCGGCGTGGCGAGGGTGCCGACCACCCTTAGCGAGTGCTGTCCTGTCAGCTCGACGCACAGACGCCGGCGGCCGTCGGCCCCTGGGGGGAGGGCCACGGGTTGGCCGTCGAGGGTCGCAGCCGTCAGGGCCAGGTCGTTGCCCGTCACCGGCAGGTCGACCCAGGAGGACTCCAGGGCGGTCAGGGTCCAGGTCAGCTCGGCGCGGGTCTCCGGACCCGGTTCGAGCCGAACCTCGAGCCGGTCGATCAGGACCGCCGCGGGGATCACCTCCGGCTCCTCCGGGGGGGGATCCAGGGCCTCCAGCGGGACCACGACCACGTGCTGGCCGATCACAGCCGCTGCGAGCAGCGCTACCAGGGTGCCTGTACTCATGGGTCGATTGGCTTCGACAACACCGCCACCGAACGGTTCCTTCCTTCCTGTGAACGATCGTGCGGGCATCGGGGTACCATGTCTCTCCATGTGCCGGTTCCCACCGCCGTTGCTGCTCGCACTTGGGCTCGGATTCGTTCTGGCATCGGGTGCGTCGCGTGCGACAGCGGCGGGGGCCTCGGCGGCCGAGATCCTGGGCCTCCAGACCCTCTCCCCCCCGGTCGAGGCGCCCGAGTTCGCCCTGGATGACGTGGACGGCGAGACCGTCCGGCTGTCGGACTTCCGCGGCCGCTGGGTGCTGCTGACCTTCTGGGCGACCTGGTGCGGACCGTGCCGCAGCGAGATGCCCTCGCTGCAGCGGTTGTGGGAACGCCAGGGCGACGACGGTCTGGTGGTGGTCGGCGTGGCCGTGGGTTCGGATCCCGGGAACGCGGCCGACTTCGTCCGTCGCAACGGCCTGACCTTTCCCGCACTGCTGGACGCGGGAGATCGGGTCGGCAACACCTACCGGGCGTCGAGCATCCCCCTGACCTACCTGGTCGATCCCGACGGGATGCTGGTGGGGATCTCCCGGGGGGCCCGGGACTGGGATCGGATCGCCGGCGCGGTGGCGGCGCTGGTGGGCGGGGAGGCACCGGATGCGTCCATCGACGGCACGGCGTCACCCCCAGCCGGGGATCCGGACTCCGTCGCACCTCCCGCGCCGATATCCCTGCCCGCCACCCTGGTCCCCCCCACGGGCGCCGCGACCCTGGCCGGCGGACCCATCCGGGTCGGCGAGCCCTTCGAGCTGCAGGTGGAGGTTCGCTGGTCCGGGGACGGGGACGAGTACGCGCTGCTGCCCCCGCGGGTCGAGCTGCCCGAGGGGGTCGCCCTCGAGACGCTCTCGGCGTCCACCACCAGCCTCGAGGGCACCCAGCGAGTGCTCTACACCGTCCACCTCACGGCGGAGGCGCCGGGCAGCTATGCGCTGGATCCCATCGAGCTGCGGTTCCAGCTACCCGGGCGTGAAGAGCTCCTGTACACGCGGATCTCCGGACCCGCCGCCGTGGTCGAGCAGCCTCCATCGAGGGTGTTGTGGATCGGGGCCGCCGCGGGCGTGTTCCTGGTGCTGGGGGGTGCCGGCGTCTGGATCCGCAGGCGGCGCTAGTCGAGCATCTTGCGCACGGCGCGCAGCAGCTGCGCCGGCTTGAAGGGCTTGGACACGACCCGGGTCAGCCCGTCCCTCGCCAGGTCGTTCAGCTGGGGGTCGTCCCCGAATCCGCTGATCAGCACCACCGGGGTCTCCGAACCCTCGGCGCGCATGTAGGCCAGCACGGCGGCACCGGTCACCTCGGGCATCGAGTGGTCGAGCAGGACCGCGGAGTACTCGCCCTCCTTCAGCGCGGCCAGGGCCCGCTGCCCATCGGCCACCTGATCCACGATGTAGCCGGCCTCCTCCAGCGTCTTGGCGTAGGCCTTGCGCTGCATGTCCTGGTCCTCGGCCAGCAGGAGGCGCCGGCCCTCCCCAGAGACGTCCATGTCCTCGCCGGTGTCGGTGAGCGAGAGCCCGGCGGCCGCGTCGCCCGCCGCGGCCGGGAGCCGGACCACGAAGCTGGCTCCCGGTCCCCTCCGATGCCGCAGCTCCAGCGTCCCCCCGGCCCGTTCCACGATGCCCCGTGCGGCGGCGAGGCCCACGCCCGAACCCTCACCCTTGGTGAACGAGACGAAGGGTTCGAAGATCCGGTCCGCGTGCTCCGGGGGCACGCCGGGACCGTTGTCGTCCACCTCGAGGGTGCAGTCGCCGTCGGCCGGGGCCAGACGGACATTGATGGTGCCGTCCCGCTGCCCCTCCACCGCGTGCAGGGCGTTGAGCAACAGGTTGAGTACCACGCGCGAGAACGCCGACGGCGCGATGCGGGCCCGCAGGGTTGTGTCGGGTGGGTGGACCAGGAGCCGGGTGTTGCCGTGGAGGGCGGGCCGCACCATGGCCACCGCGTCCCGGGCCGCCACCAGCAGGTCCGTGGGGACGGCGACGTGTTCGGTGGGCCCCGGGCGCGCCAGGTTCAGCAGGTTGCGCGAGAGCTGGGCCGCCTGCTCCACCTGCATCTCCAGGCTCTTGCAGGCCGTCTTGAGCTCCTTCTCCTGGAGCGAGGGCGTCAGCGAGACCAGGCTCAGCAGGCTGCCCAGCATGTTGTTGAAGTCGTGGGCGATGCCCGCCGCCAGGACCGCCACCACCTCCTGGTTCTTCTCCAGCAGGGTCTGTTGCAGCAGATAGCGGCGGGCGTTGAGCAGCCGGTAGTTGGCGATCACCAGCGACCCGTGGTCCACCAGGGTCTGGACCATGGGGATGGACCCCGGATCGGGCGCGAACGGCTCCGAGTGGTAGGTCACCAGCGCGCCCATGAGCTCCTGACCGTAGGCCTTCATGGGGTAGACGACGATGGCGCGGATCCCGGCGGCCTCGACCTTGTCGGCCACGGGGGCGTAGACGGGGCTCTCCCGGATGTCGGGGACCACCAGGGTCTCGCCACTCTCCAGCGCCTTCATCCCCGGCATGTTGACGTAGTTGTCCAGCAGGAAGCGGATGTAGCCCTCGTTCACCCCCCGGTTGACCACGGCCGTGGGCCGTTGCTCGTGCCCGGACGAGAGGGCGACCCCGGTCTGGTAGCCGGTCCACTCGAGGGCGAGATCGACCATGCGGCTGCAGACCTCCTGCTCCACGGTCGGAGAGATCACGGTCTGCGACAGAGAGCGCAGCGCTGCGGCCAGCCCCCGGGCGTCCAGCGTGTCCATGTTGCCTTCCCCTCGCGCCGCGTGCCCCCTCGGGGTGGCTGCGGTCCACGATCACCGCCGGCCTCGCGCGCGTGGCGCTTCTACTCTACTTCGGCTGCGTCCCCAGCGGGAGGGGGGAATTCGGGGGGCCGAAGTGGTACACCTGGGCGGGACCGAGGAGGTGCCGTTGAAGCGGCTCCACAGATGGGCCTACCTGGCGATGGGTGTCTGGTGGCGGGTGCGGCGCCCGCTGACCGTCGGCGTTCGCGTTCTACTCATACGCGAGGAGCGGGTGCTGCTGTTGCGCCACACCTACATGCGGTCCTGGTTCGCCCCCGGCGGCGGCGTGGAGAGGGGCGAGACCCTGGAACAGGCCGTGCGGCGGGAAGCCCGCGAGGAGGTGGGGGCGACCCTGCGCGACCTTCGCTTGCTGGGCATCTACACCGCCTTCAAGGAGGGCAAGTCGGACCACGTGGTGATGTTCGTGTCCACCGACTTCGACGTGGACGGCACCAGCGACCGCGAGATCGAGGAGGTTCGCTGGTTCGATCTGGACGATCTGCCGGCGGACCTGTCACCGGCCACGGCCCGCCGGATCCGGGACTACCTGGACGGCCGGGCGCCGGGTGTGGGGGACTGGTGAGAGCCCGGGAGGGGAGGGGAGTCGGGTCGCGGCGTCCCGTGATCCCGACGTGCGTCCTGGCGGCGGTCCTGGCCTCCCTCGCTGCGGGCTGCCCCAACGAGGGCACCCTGATCACCCCCGGCGACGACGACACGGGACCCTCCGGCTACGCCGAGGCCATGGTCTCCGACGTGGCCTGGTCCCTCCACCCGTCCATCGGATCCATCGTCCAGGTCACCTGGGAGCAGCTGGCGCCGGCCGAGGCGTACGTGGAGTTCTCGGTGGACGAGGGGGAGTGGCTGCGTTCGCCGGCGACGGGGGTGGAGGAGGGCTCCCAGGGGGAGCTGTTGCTGGGCCTGCCCTTCGGCTCGGGCTTCACCTTCCGGGTCGTCAACGACTTCGGCGACGGCCCGCGGTTCGCCGACGAGCTGGTCGCCCAGACCGGGCCCCTGCCCGCGGGGTTCCCGGAGCCGCTGATGTTGGAGGCCGCGCCGGAGCTGTGGGACCCCACCAGCCGTTACCTGATCGGTAGCGTCAACGAGGACGTGGGCGGTTGGACCGGGGGCAACTACTGGAAGTGGGTGATGGACCGGCGGGGTCGGATCGTGTGGGCTCACCTGACGCCACAGCACCACTGGACCCTGTACATGCGCGTAAGCCACGACGGCGACGACCTGCTGTGGGATCAGCAGACGTTCTGGCCCGAGTGGGACGAGGGCGCGGGCTCCCAGGTCCACCGCTGGAAGATCGACGGCACGGTGGTCGAGACCGTGCCCACCCCGGGGCTGCACCACGCCTTCACCGAGCTCGCCGACGGAACCCTGGTCTGGGGCGCAGCGGACTGGGAGAGCGAGGCGCTGGTCCGGCGGACGCCCGAGGGGCTGGTGACCACGATCTGGGATTGCGACGACTTCCACGCTCAGGTCGGGTCCCACGAGATGTGCCAGTCCAATTCCCTGTTCTGGAACGAGGCGACCGACAGCTTCCTGTACTCGTTCTACACCACCTCCACCGTGGTCGAGATCGACCGGGAGACCGGAGAGACCCTGCGCTGGTTCGGGCACCTCCCAGGCGCATGGGACTTCGAGCCGGCGGACTCGACCTTCTACTGGCAGCACGGGGCGATCTACACCGACGAAGGGACCCTGCTGCTGTCGACCTACCACGAGGAGATGATCCCCGAGGGGGTGGCCCGGGAGTACGTGCTGGACGAGGCCAGCGAGACCCTGCAGCAGGTCTGGCACTTCGGCGAGGGCGAGCTCATCTGGAGCGTCACCGCCGGCGAGGCCCACCGGCTCCCCGGAGGCAACACCCTGCACAACTACGGCAGCGGAGGGCGCCTGCGCGAGGTCACCCCCGACGGGCGGGTGGCCTGGGACGTCTACTTCGGCGGGGAGCGGCTCCTGGGCCGCGCGGTGTTCGTGCCCGACCTCTACGCCTTCGCCCCCTAGGACTCCTCCGGGCGCGTGCCCAGATGCTGGGTACCACGGTCGGTTTGCCCGGTCCGGGACCCGCCCGCGTGGCATGGCTCTTGCTCAATCCGGCGAGCAGGGGCCAACACCCGGGAAGGGGAATCGGATGAATCGCAACCACGGCCAATCGCTGCTGGCTGCCCTGGGCGTCGCCTCGATGATGCTCGCCGGACCGGCGGGCGCCTCGGAGCTGGACGAGGGCCCGGTGAACCTGGAATACGAGTGTGGGGAGGGAGCCCTCTCGGCCCACCACGAGGAGGACTTCGGGGGCACGGCGCTGCGGGTGCTGGGGATCTACGAGGCGGACGACGAGGAGTTCGGCCCGGTGGCCGTGACCGTCGACAACGAGGAGGACGTGGTGCTCGTGCTCTCGGCGTACGAACCCGTCCACTGGCACGTGACGGAGGCCCATGCGGGAGCGATCCAGCAGATCGTCCTCGGGGGTGACCCCACCTCGCTGGTCACCGCCCCCGACACCGTGCCGGTCGGGTTCCTCGGCTCGAGCTCCACCTCCTTCGACTGGTGGGATCCGAAGACCCGCGAGGTCGTCGATCTGGCCGAGATCGCCGCCGGCACCGGCCTGCGTTCGTTCCACGGGTGCTATTCCGCCTCGAGCTTCACCTTCACCGACGGCACCGGTCCCCTGGTGCACACGGGTGAGCCGGACTGCGAGAGCGAGGAGGAGGGGCTGGCCAACGGACCGGACACGTCCGTCGTGGCCGCCAGCTGTCCCGCGGTGGTCGAGGAGGCCCAATACTGCCTGGGCCGCACCGTCGACGCGGTGGTCGCGATCGGCCTGGACAGCGGCGACATCTGTCCCGTCGTGGACGTGCCGGTGGAGAGCAGCGGGGGTCTGCCCACGTCGATGGCCTGGTACGGGTCCGATCTCTACGCCTTCGAGGGCGAGCACGGCAACCTGACCCGTACCTCGCTGGAGGACGGGAGCCAGCAGCGCTCCTTCGCCTACGGCACCGCGGTGGCCGGATTCGCCGGCGAGCTGCTGATGCTGCCGGACGGGTCGGATCCGTCCAACATCCAGCAGCTGTGGGCGGCCGCGAACCTGACCGAGGCCCACTGCGGCGCACACACGGTGCTGCCTCTGCAGATCATGGGCTCCCGCCTGGCCACGGACGGCGGCCGGATCTACGCGGCCAATCACTCCACCTCGGAGATCGAGGTCTTCGAACCGCCCCAGGAGACCCCGGTCCGCAAGATCGAGCTGCAGGACTTCGAGACCTGGATCATGGGGATGTCGGTACTCGACGGCGAGGCCCTGGCCATCAACGCCACGCGGACCGAGGGCAGCATCCTCGTGTTCGACCTGCACGACGGGGAGCGGATCCGGGAGATCCCGGTGGACCTGGACCTCGGGGGGCTGGCCTGCATGTCCAGCGACGTCCCGTTCGGCGACGACGACGACGACCCGGGCGACGACGACGACGCAGCCGACGACGACGATGACGACGACGGGGGCTTCACCGACTTCACCACGGACCCCGACGACTGCTCCTGCTCCGCCGCCGGCCGCGGTCCCCGGGCCGCGAGTGTCGCCGCGCTGGCTCTCCTCACCGCGGTCGCGATCCGCCGCCGCCGCTGAACGGTCTCCCACCCCCGTTGCCAGGGCCGACCCCCACGCCTTACAGAGGGTGATGTGCCCCCGGGCGTGCGAGGAGGGAACCATGGCCGAACTGAAGACCCGCAAGAACGACGGCAGCGTCGATGCGTTCCTGGGGAGCGTGGACCACGAGAGACGGCGCGCCGACTGCGCCGCCGTGATCCAGATGATGCGCGAGGAGACCGGCGAACGACCCACGATGTGGGGGGGCAGCATCGTCGGCTTCGGCAGCTACCACTACCGCTACGCCAGCGGTCGGGAAGGTGACTGGTTCCTCACGGGGGTCTCGCCGAGGAAGCAGAACCTCAGCGTGTACATCATGCCCGGCTTCGATCGTTACGGGGACCTCTTGCAGCGCCTGGGCAAGCACAAGGTGGGCAAGTCCTGTCTGTACATCAACAAGCTCGAGGACGTGGACGAGGCCGTCCTGAGGGAGCTGATCCGGGAGTCTGCGCGGTTCGTGGCGGCGTCCTACGCGTGACGCGGGGGTCCTAGTCGCAGGCCACGCCGTTGAGGGAAAACGCCGGGGCGCCGGTGGGGATGCCGGTGCCGGTGAAGCCGAAGCCGATCACCGAACCGTCGGCGATGTTGCCGTTCCAGCCCACGTCGTCGACGGTCACGTCGCTGCCCGCCTGGCTCCAGGCTCCGTTCCACAGGTTGTTGATCTGCTCGTCGCCCAGGAAGCCCCACTCCGCGGTCCAGCCGCTGGCCGGATCGCCGGTGTAGGTGATCTGGACGTCCGCCTGGAACCCGCCGGGCCACTCGTTGACGATGGTGTAGGCCGCGCTGCAATTCGAGCGCTCGCAGTCGGTGCCCACGCAGATCTCACCGCCGAAGGGGTAGTTGTGCAACTCCCCGCCGCCCTGCAGCTCGTAGGCCACCAGGGTGCCCTCCAGGTTGCCGGCCTCGAACAGGACCGACGCGAATGGCGCCAGCACGCTGCCCTGCAAGGAGATCCAGCGGATGGTCAGATCGGTGGCCTCGAAGAGGTTGAACAGCACGTCCTCGCGCGCGACCCCGGTCAGGGTCATGCCCATGGCGCTGAACTCCATGGCGTCGCCGCTCACGTTGACCAGCACCTTGGATCCGGCCGGGGCGTCGATGGACAGCGAAGACGCGCCGGTCACGTCCGAGGCATCCAGGGTGAACACGTTGACGTCGGGATCGGAGCCCACGAGCTCGATGGCGCCCCAGGGCTGGATGCTGGCTGCGCCGGTGGCGCCGACCAGCGACAGATCGCCGGCCAAGGTCGCCAGGAAGTCACACGCGGCGACGAAATCGACAGGGGTGCCCTGGAGCAGTGCCCCGCCCGCCTGGAAGTCGACGGTGCCGTCCACGAAGGCGTTGCCGCCATAGACCGCGTTGCCGTAGATCGTGCCGTGCTGGGCATCCAGGTCGCCGCCCACCACGAGAACGTCGCCGCCGGGGGCGTCGATGCCGATGCTGAAGTTGCGGAAGAAGGCGTTGCCCCCCACCGCCGCCCGCCCCAGCACGTCCAGGCCGTCGACGTAGTCGCCGCAGGTGAACACGTTCCAGCCCTCGGCCGGACCCAGGTCGAAGCAGGTGCGAAGGTCGATGCAGACCTCGTCCTCGAAGGCGCAGGGCTCGTCCCAGACGAAGGCCAGCAGCTGCTGGGTGTCGTCAAGCGGAACGATGCGCTGGAGCCAGCTACCCTCGGCGTAGGCCGAGACCGTGGGGGGCGTGGTTCCCCCCTGCAGGTCGATGGTGGCGGACGCCTGACCACCCGCGTCCGTCTCGCCCACCCCGCCGGCGGGATCGATGACCACACCCTGGTCGGTGGTGAACACCACGTTCTCGCCGAAGACCGGGTCCCCTCCCTGGGTCACCGTGGCGGTGACCTGGACCAGGCCGCCGCCGTCCACCTCGCCGGAGATGTCCAGCTCCACCGGCTCCAGACAGGTGATGGGGCACTTGCCCTCGGCCTCGTCCAGGATCCAGTTCGCGGCGTCCTCGATGCCCGTCTCGGAGACCGTGAGCCAGACCGGTTGCTCGACCAGCTTCCAGACCGCCACCTGGATCGCGGCGCTCCAGTAGGAATCGACCGCCTCGAAGTTCTCGAGGATCCAGGCGATCTCGCACCACTGCTCGGTGGTCGGGACCACCTCGAGGGTGGCGAGGTACTGGCTCGCCACGAAGTGGTCCAGGTCCACGCAATAGGCCGGGTTGGCGATGCCGTCGATGGTCAGCTGCATCTCACCGGCGAGCACGTGCCAGTGGAAGACCCCGTCGCGGTAGGTGTGGACCGATTGACCTTGAGGGATGCCCAGGTAGTTGACGTTGACCACCTGGGCGCCCGCGACCGGCGCGAAGGCCAGGACGCCCGCGAGCCACAACGATATCCAGGGTACTCGTGCCATGATCACTCCCACCCTCCCCCTTGTTTGTCGCTCCAATTTCGGTGGTGAAAGTGAGTTTAGACTAGCCCCGACGAACAAAATTGGACAGGCCTTCCAGAGAGAAACCCATAAAAACCCGAACGCGGGTCTCTGTTACCTTTCGCGCAGAGGTAGAGCGATGAATCCGAGCCCCCCCGAAGACGTCCAGCGCCACCTCCTCCGGCGGAGCATCGCCTACACGGTGGACGCCTCGCTCTCCATCGCGGTGCTGTCGGTGAACTTCGTCGTGATCTTCGCCGGCATGCTGATGAGTCCCAGCCCCGAGGAACTGACCGGCACCGCGGCGATCATGAACCTGGTGAGCCTGCTGTGCACGTCGGTGGTGGGCTTCGGCTACTTCCTGGCCCGGGACGCCCTGCCGGGGGGTGCGAGCATCGGAAAACGGCTGACGGGACTGCGGGTGGTGGTCCGCGAGACCGGCGTCCCCTGCACCTTCGGCCGCTCCATCGCCCGCAACGCCGTCCTCCTGATGCTCGGCGCCATCGACCTGGTGATCCCCTTCTTCCGGGCCGACGGCAAGCGACTGGGGGACGACATCGCGGGGACGTACGTGGAGAGGAAGAGCTAGTCCTTCGCCTGCTCCCGCCGGAGGACCCCTGCGTTCCACGCGACCCACCCCACCAGCGCCAGCGACAGAGCCGGCCAGAGGACGAAGAACAGCAGCGAGTTCGAGTCCCGGTAGGTCACGTCCAGCAGGTCGGCCAGGTGGATCACGAAGGTGACGCACTGCTCGTAGAGCCAGACTCCACAGACGAACAGGGTCTCGCTCATCGACCCCTCCTCAGCCGCCGGATGCGGACCCGCTGCTCCAGGCCCACCGCCAGCAGGCCCCACATCAGCCCGGGCCACAGGGCGCAGAACAGCAACAGGTTGGCCAGCCCGTAGCCGATCTGCCGCCCCAACCCCATGCCGGCGCCGGCCTCGTACAGGGCGTGGATGGTCTTGCCGTAGAGCCCGTCGTCGCCGGCGATCACCTCGGGCAGCACCGGGTCGTGGTGGCAGCCCCGGTCGTGGCACCGGCGGGTGCACTGCTCGGGATCCCAGGTCCTGACTGGCTCCCCCATGACCGCGTTGGTCGCCAGCAGCGTGGCCCACGGTGAGACAGCGGCGAGAACGAGGATCACCAGGGCGAGGGGACGGGTCAGTGGGGCCTCCCGGCGTCGGAGCGTTCGTGCTCCATCAACCGGGGAACGGCGCGCTTTGTTCCCTGCGGGGAGGGGGCTGCCGCCTGGCTACCAGCGCTCCGCGTACAGGTCCCCGTACACCGTGTTGAACCCCAGCGCGTACCCCATCGAGGTGTTGAGTCGCCAGACGCTCTCGCCGGCTTCGGTGATCCGGTCGATCTGGCCCAGGACGGACCAGGTGATCAGGGTGTCTCCGTCGTCGAAGCGGTTCACGTCGCCCAGCACGAAGGAGTAGATGGGCGGGTCGGCGGTGTAGGACCAGACCTCGTCGGCGGTGCCCGCGGAGAGATCGATGCCGTACTCGATGGCCCGCGAGGCCAGGCCGGCACCGCCGTCGTTGTCGAAGACCAGGACCGAGTCGTCGAGGACCTGGAACTGGTGCTGGTGCAAGAAGGAGGTGGAGCCGGGACCCATGTCCAGCGTCCCGGCGGAGCCGCCGAGGGCCCAGATGCACTCGCCGGTCCCCCGGTCGATCTCGACGATGCTGCTGAGGTTGCGGATCCCCACGTGGTAGACGTCGTCCTGAGCGTCGTAGTCGATGGCGTTGGTCCAGGTCCAGCCGGACTCGGGATCGGTGCCCACGACCTCGGCCGGATCCCAGCAGTCGAAGGTGCTCCAGATCGAGGACTGGGTCCCGTCCGGGGCCACCTCGATCAGCTCGTCGCCCCGGATCTCCTCGCCGTCGATGTCCCGGATGTCCAGGGCGATGGCGGTCAGGGTGCCGTCGGGTAGCTCCACGAAGTCGTGGGCCAGCCAGGGCACGCCCACCCCGCTGATCTCCGATCCGTCCAGGGACACGCGGACGATCTCCGTGTGCTCGGAGGGCTCGTCGCTCACGTCGGCGGCGTTGAACAGCACGCTGCGGCCGTCGTGGGACAGGCGGGCCCGGAACAGGTCCAGGTCGCCCTCGTACAGGTGGTACCACACGATGCGTCCGCCGGCGTCGAGGATGGTCACGCCGGACACGGCGCCCAGCAAGGGCACGGCCATGTAGCCCGAGTGGCCCTCGCCCTCCACGCCGGGGTTGGGGAGCTCCGGGGGGAGGGGCCCGGTCGCGACGGACTCCACCGGGCTCTCCGCCACGGCGCCGTCGGCCTCGGCCACGATCCGGAAGCTCCCGGCGGTGTCGGCGGGCAGTCCGAGCAGGATCGCCTCGTGCTCCGTGGCCGGTTCGGTCTCCACGGGCGTCGACAGGTTCAACTCCTCGCCCTCGCCGAACTCCACGAACCCGGTGCTGGGGACGTCGGTGGTCCAGGTCACGGTGACCACCATCTTCACGTGTTCGCTCACCGCCGCCGAGACGCCGGAGATCGCCGGCGGATCCCCGCCGGTGGCGTCGTCGTCATCGTCGTCGGTGGGGCAGCCAGCCACCAGGGGGACCAGCAGGGAAAGGGCCAGGAACCAGGCTGTGGAGCGCATCGTCTTCTCCCGGCCGGCAACCTAGCAGATAGCCCGGGGGAGCCGACAGGGCACTATGCGTCGATCTCGTTCATCAGCGCCCGGAAGTCCCCCTCGGCCCCGAGGGTGGCCAGGATCGAGCCGAGCCCGAAGTTGATCCGACCGAGGAAGGCCATGCCGGTGTCCTCCACGTCGAAGATGTTCACGTTGGCCCGGGTGAACATCTTGCGGGTGAGCACGAGCTTGGCCTCCATGCCCAGCTTCAGCAGCTGCTGGCAGTACTCACGGGTGAACCGGTAGGGCTGGGGCGCGGTGATGGGCTGCATGGACAGGTGCATGTACTGCTCGAACAGCTCCATCACCTCGTCGTCGATCCGCTCGGGCACGCCGAACACCTTCAGCAGCAGATCCTGGAACGGCGGGCCCTCCATTCCTGTGAGCACGGCGTCGCGCAGGTCCCGCAGCAGGGCGGCCCGCTCGGGCGAGTAGCGCTGGACACATCCATAGTCGATGAACGCCACGCGGCCGTCGTCCCAGAACAGGTAGTTGCCCGGGTGGGGATCGGCGTTGAACATCCCGAACCCGTACAGGGACCGGAACACGAAGCGGAAGATCTTGCGGCCGTAGAGGCTCTTGCGCTCACCGGGTGCGTTCTCGACCACGTGGGGGTACTCGTGCCCGTCCAGGAACTCGCTGGTCAGGACCCGCCGGGTGGAGAACTCGTCGTAGGCCCGGGGGATGACCACCGTGGCGTCGTCGGCCCACAGCGCGCGGAAGTCCCGCTGGTTGCGCAGCTCCAGGGTGTAGTCACACTCCTCCTCGACCCGCCCGTAGATGTCCTGCATGAAGTGCAGCAGGTCCGCCTTGGGCATGACCGCGCTCATGGCGCCCACCAGGGTCTCGGCGTTGTCCAGATCGGAGCGGATCGCCTCGGCCACGCCGGGGTACTGGACCTTGATCGCCACCTCGGTGCCGTCGGGTAGCGCGCCGCGGTAGACCTGGCCGATGGACGCCGCGGCGATGGGTTCGGGATCGAAGCGTCCGAAGACCTCGTCGGGTTCTCTGCCGTCGAACTCCTCGGTGAACACCTCGCAGATGTGGATCCACTCCATGGGCGGGGTGTGGCGGCGCAGCTTGCCGAGCATCTCGTTGTAGATGTGGCGGTGCTCCGGCGGGAGGATCTCGTCGATGTACGACAACATCTGGCCCGCCTTGAGCGGCAGCCCCTTCATGTCGCCGAACACCTCGAGCATGCGCTTGGCGGCGCGCTGGTGGAACTCGGTCGCCGCCGCCTCGGTGGTGGCCGTGGCCAGGCGGGTCCCGGCGCCGGCCGCGTCGCCGACGAATCCCACCGCCATCCCACCCAGCCGCGACAGACGGGCCAGGCGTCCCTTGCGTAACATCGGGTCCTCCCGGTGTCCGTCAGGTGGAGGAGGGGACTCGAACTCGGCTCAGAGGCAGACCCCGCTGACGTCCACGTCGATCTCGTTGTCCTCGTCGCACTCGTTGAGCGCGCCGACCCCGGCGCCGTCGTCGTCGACCACCACGACCACCCGTGCGGCAGCGGTGAGGTCGCCGGGGGTGGCGATCAGGAGCACCGAGTCCGACAGCATGCCCGCGTCCACCGCCGCGACGGTCTCGGTCCAGTCCAGCAGGGTTCGCGCGCCCTGGGCGTCCTCGGCGTACAGGGCCACGCCCACGCCGGCCGCGGCCACGAGTGCGCCGCCGTTGACCACCCGGACGACCACGGTGGCGTCCAGGCCGCAGTCGTCCTGACAGACCTCGACGACCTCGGGCCACAGGTCGGGGGCCGAGGTGGCCGGGATCGAGCCGATGCCCGCCTGACGGAAGGTGTTGAACAGGGGCCAGTTGGCCTCGGTGGGGGTGGGGATGGTCAGGTCGTCGTTGACGTGGGTGATGTGGTACTGGTGCTGGTTCCACACCTGGCGCACGGTGACCCAGTTGTCGTCCGCGTCGCCGATGACCCGCAGGCCCTTGTTTGCGTCCGCGCCGCCGCCGCCGTCGTTGCCCACGATGATCTCGGCGCGGCCGTCCGCGTCCACGTCGGCGATCACCGGGTACTCGTTGACCGTGCCGCTGGCGTGGTCTTCGTACTCCAGAAGCACGGTGCCGGTGGCGCCGTCGTAGATCCACAGCCGCGTCTCGTCGGCGTAGACCACCTCGGCCTGGCCGTCCCCGTCGAAGTCGAAGACCGACGAGCCGGTGGAATTGGAGCTGTGGTCCTGTACGGGGTTGGACCACAGGACAGTGCCGTCGGATTCGTACACCGTGTAGTAGTCGTCTCCGGGGAGCCCGATCTCGGGCACGCCGTCGCCGTCGTAGTCGGCGATGGTGGGCGGGCCGCCGGAACCACCGCCGGTGATGGTCCAGCCGTTCATGTAGGAACAGTCGGTGTCGAACACGTAGACCGAGCCGCCGGCGACGGTGACGAACTCGCCTTCGCCGTCCAGGTCCAGATCGGCGGCCGCGGGCTGGCCGTCGGCGTAGCCCGTGGAGCAGACCGTGTTGCCGTCGGCGTCGTACAGCGCGTTGCCCGCGACCACCTCGAGCTGGCCGTCGTCGTCCATGTCCATCCCGAAGGAGGTGTAGGCGCTGTTGGAGTAGCCGCTGTAGTAGCCGCTGCCGTGGGCGCCGACGCCCCGGACGCTACCGTCGCTGTTGTAGATGTACGCGCCCAGGACGATCTCGGGGGTGCCATCGCCGTCCAGGTCGGCCACGGACGGGTAGTGGCCCCGCAGGCCGTGGCTGTTGGCGGTGTCCATCCAGCGCAGGGTGCCGTCGTATTCCAGGCAGGTCAGGTAGCAGGTCGAGCCGTTGGAGGACATCAGCAGGATCTCGGGCCAGCCGTCCTCGTCCAGGTCGGCGATGGCCGTGCCCGCGTAGCGGTAGACGTGGTAACCGGGCGCCGTCTCCTGGAGCGACCAGTGGACCTGGGAGCCGTCGCCGCTGATCAGCCGCAGCACGGCGTCGGTGCCGGAGTAGTCGCGGAAGGTCAGCAGGATGTCGGGCATGTCCTCGGCGGTGATCTGGCCGTCGCCGTCGTCGTCGGTCATCTGTCCGATCACCGGGGTGGCGATGTTGCCGTGGTGGTCCGGGAAGTCCACGAAGGAGGTCATGCCCCACTCGGTGACCGGGTTGAAGCTGCCCACGGGTGGGGCGTACTCGCAGGTGGGATCCAGCGGCCCCTCCATCCCCGGCGGGGGATTGTCGCAGGGCTCGGGATCCTCGTACCCGTCGCAGTCCGCGTCCACGCCGTCGTACCAGTCCTCGGGGGCGCCGGGGTAGGCGTCGGCGTTGGCGTCGTCGCAGTCCCCCTCGCACTCGGTCCAGCCGTCGCCGTCGTCGTCGATCTCGTCCGCCGGGAGGCTGCCGTCGCAGTCGTCGTCCGCCCGGTTGCAGACCTCCGGGGCGCCCAGGTAGACGTCCGGGTCGGCGTCGTCGCAGTCCCCCTCGCACTCGAACTGCCCGTCGCCGTCGCCGTCGATCTCGAAGGTCGGGACCACGCCGTCGCAGTCGTTGTCGACGCCGTCGCAGACCTCGGCGTTGCCCAGGAACCGAGCGGCATCCTGGTCGTCGCAGTCCCCGTTGCAGGTGTCCTGACCGTCCCCGTCCAGGTCCAGGGCGTTCAGATCCGGATCGCCGTCGTCGCAGTCCCCCTCGCAGACCGCCGAGCCGTCCGCGTCGTCGTCCATCTCGTCCGCCGGGACCACGCCGTCGCAGTCGTTGTCGATCCCGTCGCAGAGCTCGGGGGCGCCCAGGTAGCTGTCGGGGTCGAGGTCATCGCAGTCGCCGTCGCACTCCACCTGGCCGTCGCCGTCGGTGTCGGTCTCGTCTCCGGGGGTGAGGCCGTCGCAGTCGTTGTCCACGCCGTCGCAGATCTCCTGGGCCCCCGGGTAGGTGTTGGGGTCCAGGTCGTCGCAGTCACCGTCACAGGCCATGGTGCCGTCCGCGTCTCCGTCGGCCTCGACGCCCGGCAGGGCTCCGTCACAGTCGTTGTCGACGCCGTCGCAGATCTCGGGGGCGCCGAGGAAGGTGTTCGCGTCCGCGTCGTCGCAGTCGCCGTCGCACTCGGCCTGGCCGTCGCCGTCGTCGTCGGTCTCGTCGCCGGCGATGCTGCCGTCGCAGTCGTCATCGATGCCGTTGCAGATCTCCTGGGCGCCCGGGTAGACGTTGGCGTCCTCGTCGTCGCAGTCCCCCTCGCACTCGGCATACCCGTCCCCGTCGTACTAAAACAACAACGCGGGCAAGGTC
>CAZITQ010000064.1:0-40183 GCA_964542165.1 uncultured Rickettsiales bacterium | reverse complement strand
CTTCCTCGACAACGACTGCGACGGCTTGATCGACACCCAGGACGACGACTGCGCCGGGGACGACGACGACGCGACGGGCGACGACGACGACGCGACCGGGGACGACGACGACGCGACCGGGGACGACGACGTCACCGGGGACGACGACACCACCGGCCCTTGACGGCCGGCAGGGCTCCGATCAGCCGCAGGGATCGAGGGGTTCGCACTCCCGCCACAGGGAGGTGTCGACCACACCGGAGCTCTCGTCGCAGCTGGTGTTGTCGGTCAGACAGTCGAAGTAGTCGTACAGGTAGCAGTGGCGCCGCTTGTAGTCCTCGCAGCTCACCAGGTCGCCGAAGTCCACCCCGCCGCAGTCCATCGACTGCGCCCACTCCTGGCACACCTCGACGTTGTCCACGCAGGCGCCGGTGGCGAACCCGAGCAGCAGGACCACCCCAACGAGACCGATCCTTCGCCGATCCATGGCCACTCCTCCACGATCGATGCGGTTCCCGACGAGGGTACCATCCCACCCGCGCCCCGCGGGATCCGTTCCAGCGGCTCAACTCCTCCGTCGTCCGTCCGATGATCTTGCGGGAACACACGGCCGACGGGAGCGGGAGATGACCCACGACACAGACGCCCGCGTTGCGTTGCGACTCCCCATCACCCTGTGCGTCGACATGGCGCTCGACCGGGAGAGCCTCGCCTGCTTCACCATCGACCTCTCCCCCAGCGGCGTGTTCGTGGAGACCGTCGAGGAGGTCCCGGTGGACGCCGGCGTGGATCTCGACTTCCAGGTGGAGGTGTCCCACGGTCCGGTGGAGGTCCACGCCCGGGGTGTGGTGGTCCGCCGGACGAGCCCCGCGGAGGCCCGGGAGCGCAACCTGATCGCCGGCGTCGGCGTCCGCTTCGAGGAGGTCACCCGGGGCAGCCACGAACTCACCTCCTTCCTGCGGGAGCGCCTCGAGCGGCTGAGGCCGACCGGAGCCGCCCGAACGGGCATCGAACGGCGTCGGGATCCCCGGGTCGAGGTGCGCCTGCCGGTCCGCTGGGGAGAGCGCCTCCCCCCCGCCCGCGTGGGGTACCTGCGCAACCTCAGCGCCTCGGGCGGTTTCGTCCTGGAGGCCAGCCAGCCGGTGCGGCAGGGTAGCCGGGTCTTCATGACCTTCGAGCTGCCCGATCGCGGCCGTCCGAAGACCGTGACCGCGAAGGCCGACGTCGTCCGACTGGTGACGAGCGATGGGGACCTCACCGCGGGTATGGGGGTCGAGTTCGAGCGCAGGCCCGTGGAGACCGAGCTACTCCAGGTCTTCGTCGATCGTCGCCTGGCGTGGATCCGGACCATGGCCCGGCAGGCCGCCGGCAGCCTGGAACATCGCAGCGGGTAGCGCAGGGAGCGGAGCCGGAGCGGCACCTTCGCGCGAGGGACGCGAGGTGCTATGACCGGGGGCGATGGTCCAGGAGATCCAGGCCAAGTCGCTGCTGCGCAAGAGCAAGCGCATCGACTCGTGGTTCGTGTCCCGGTACGGAATGAACCTCTACCGGGGTTGCCCCCACGCCTGCGCCTACTGCGACGGACGCGCCGAGCGCTACCGGGTGGAGGGTGACTTCGGCAAGGACGTCGCGATCAAGACCAACGCGCCCGAGATCCTGGCCCGGGAGCTGGATCCGCGGCGCAAGCGCAAGCCGCTCAAGCGGGCCTACATCTTCCTCGGCGGCGGCGTCGGCGACAGCTACGCGCGGCCGGAGCTCGAGTACCGGATCGCCCGCCGCTGCCTCGAGGTCATCGCCGGACACCCCTTCCCGGTGCACGTATTGACCAAGTCGCCGCTGGTGGAGCGCGACCTGGACCTGCTGCTGCGCATCGACGAGGGGCAGCGGGCCATCGTCAGCGCGAGCCTGTCCACGGTGGACGACCGGCTCGCCGCGCGGCTGGAGCCCGGCTGCGCCTCTCCGTCGGAGCGGCTGGCGATGCTGGTGCGGGTCAAGGAGGCGGGCCTGGCCACGGGCATCTACCTGATGCCGGTCCTGCCCGGCCTCAGCGACGGGGATGACGACCTGGAGCGGGCCCTGATCCGCGCCGCCGAGGTGGGGGTGGACTTCGTGGTCTTCGGCGGCCTGACGTTGAAGCCCGGGCGGCAGATGGACCACTACCTCGACGTGGTCTGCGCCCTGGACGCCGACCTGGCCGAGCACACCGCCAGCCTCTACTCGGGCGACCGCTGGGGGCACGCCGACCCCGCCTACTACGGAGTGCTGGACCGCCGTTTCGCCCGGCTGGCCCGGCGCCACGGCATCCCGCGCCGGATCCCGCCGCGGTTGTTCGTCGATCTGCTCGACGACAACGACCGCGCAGTCGTCCTGCTGGAGCACATGGACCATTTTCAGCGCTGCGAGGGCCGCGACAGCTTCTTCGGCCTCGCCGCCCGCTCGGTGGCCAACCTGGACCGGCCCCTGGCCGAGCTGCGGGACGACCTGCGATCCCTGTCCGGGGTCGGCGAGTTCACCGAGGGGCTGCTGCTGGAGATCCTCGACACCGGCGGCTGCCGGTACTACGACGAGCTGTCCCGTGGAGGGAGCACGTCGTAGCGGATCCAGCGGGCGTCCACCGGTCCAATCCGGATCGGGTGGCGGCGGCTCGCCTTCATCTTCAGCGGCCGGGTCAGGGCCGAGTCGCCGGAGAGCAGCCATGCCGTCGCGCCCCCGCAGTGGGCCTTGAGGAAGCGGCCGAGCTGCTCCCAGGTCTGCTCCATCTCCTCGTGCTCGAGCCGGAGCCCCCAGGGTGGATTGCTGACCACCAGCTGGGGGGGCTCGCGGGGGACGGTGCGGTCCAGGGAGCCGCGGCGCACCCGGACCGCCTCGTCCACGCCGGCCGCCTCCAGGCAGCCCCGGGCGATGCCCAGCGCGCCGCCGTGACGGTCGTAGCCGACGATGGACAGGGGCCGTGACCTCCCCCGCTCCCGCCGCTCCATCGCCTCGTCCCGCAGGGCGTCCCAGGTCCTTCGTTCCAGATCCGGCCAGCGCTCGAAGGCGAACCGCCGCTCCAGACCCGGCGCCCGGTCCTGGGCCAGGTGGGCCGCCTCCACCAGGAAGGTCCCCGAGCCGCACATGGGGTCCAGCAGAGACCGCTCGCCGGACCAGCCGGCCAGCATCAGCAGGCCGGCGGCCGTGGCCTCGTTCAGCGGGCTCTTGACCTGGATCGGCCGCCAGCCCCGGCGGTGCAGGCTGCCCCCGCACAGGTCCCGCAGCACCGTGGCCCGCTCCCGGCGCACGATCACCCGGATCGGCAGGTCCGGCTCCTTTGGATCCACATCGGGCCGGCGCCCGAACCGGGTGCGGAGCTGGTCGACGATGGCGTCCTTGGTCACCAGGGACACGAAGCGCGAGTCCGTGGCCCGGCTGTTGCTCACGCTGGCGGACACGGCCAGGGAGCTGTCGGGGTGCAGGGTGGGGGCCCAGTCGAAGGCGTACACGGCGTCGTACAGCTGCTTGCGGCTGCCGGCGGGCCGATCCCGGAACAGCTGCTCCTGGATCCGGCTGGCGCAGCGGCACCACAGGCAGGCCCGGTACCCGGTCTCCAGGGTTCCGTGGAACGAGACCCGACCCCGCTGGGCCCGAACGCTCTGGGCGTCGAGGGCCTCGAGCTCGGCGGCGAGCACCTCTTCGAGACCCAGCGCGCAGGTGGCGACGAAGGTACGACTCATGGCGCGGAAGATACCACCCGGGCCGCTGCCGCGGGGTTATTCGCCCACGATCTGTACGGCGATCTTGCGGGTCCGCGACCCGTTGTCGAAGTCGATCAGCAGGACCTGCTGCCAGGTCCCCCGCACCAGCTGGCCTCCGTGGATTGGCAGGCTGACCGACGGACCCAGCAGGGCGGCGCGAACGTGGGAGAAGCCGTTGCCGTCCCCCCAGCGGGCGTCGTGGGCGTAGGGCAGCTCCTCGGGGACCATGCGGCGGATGGCGTCGGCCAGGTCGGCCAGGGCGCCGGACTCGAACTCGATGGTGGTCACCGAGGCGGTGCTGCCCGGGCTCGACACTACGACCAGCCCCTCGGTCACGCCGGACTCGGCCACGCACGCCTCCACGTCTCCGGTCAGGTCGTGCATGTCGCAGAAGCCCTGCGTGGGCCGGGTCAGCAGCTCGAAGTGGGTGGTCATCGGCGGGACCTCCTCTCCCCGCCGGGGATCCTACTGGAAGGTCACCCGGAACACCCCTGCGTCGCCAGCCTCCAGGTGGAGGGTCCGGGAGTCGGCGTCGAAGGCCTCGAAAGGCTGGCCGTCGCGCTCGACGCCGGTGACGACCAGAGAACCCGGCGCCATCGGCAGGGGATCGAGGGTGATCTGCCGCGGGGTGTCGCCGGCCGCGAGACGGTAGTACAGGGTGACGGGCTGCGCCCGGTAGAGGAGGTGGCCGTACAGGTAGGTGTAGTAGCCCAGCTCGATGCTGTGGTAGCCCCCCTTGAACGCGTCGCCCTTGGCCGCATCGAGGACCTCGTCCCCATCCCGGGAGACCACGGACCAGGTTTCCCCCAGATCGGGATCCACCAGGTACGTCATGTAGAAGTCCAGGGACTCGTCGGCCAGGCGCAGGAGGTCGTCCCGGTCCATCGGATCGTCCGCCAGGGCGTAGCCGGACAGCCCGGCGGTCACGCCCTGTTCCAGCACCCAGTAGACCTTGTCGTCCGAGGTGACCTGTCCGGTGGACCAGTCGACCTCGTACACCGGGCCGCCCCGGAAGAGGTCGACCCCGCCGCCGTCCAGCATGTCGCGCACCAGCCCGAGGGCGTCCTCGCGGTACCCCGCCCCAGGGTCGACGGCGTGGGCGTCGGCCAGGCACCAGGCGGTCTTGAGCACGTGGCCCGGCTGGCTGGTGGTCTCGCTCCAGTCCACGTTCCAGTCGGCGTCGAAGACCTCGGGGAAGCCGAACTCCACGCCGGGCAGGTCCCGGTTGCCAGCCAGGTGCCGCGACATGTTGTCGGCCAGCTCCAGGAGGCGGGTGCGCCGGCCGTCCGTCCCGGATATCAGGAGGGCGGTGCGGGCGTGGGTCGTGAACGCGTCCACCGTGGGGGTGAATCCCTTGCCGTCGGGCTGGCTCCAGTCCAGCTCGGCCTGCTCGTGGTAGCCGAACCGATCGGGATCCGGGTCCCACAGGTGGTCGTCGAGCACTTCGATGCCGTCCTGCAAGAGGTCACAGGGCTCGTCGGCGCGGGTGGCCTCGCACAGGGCGGCGATGCCCGCCAGCGCGTAGTGCTGCACGAACGACCACTTGAAGGTGTTGGGATCCCAGCTCTCGCCGAACAGCGGCGTCAGCTCCCCGTATTCGTCGGTGCTGAAGTACCAGCCCCCGTGCTCCCCGTCCCACCCATGGGTGACCAGGAACGCCAGGGCGTGCTCCGCCTGGTCCAGGTACGCCGGATCGCCGGTGAGCTGGAAAGCCCGGACGAAGCCATACGCGTCCCGGGACTGTCCAACCAGCGACTTGGCGCGGTCGTCGCCCACGCTGCCGTCCTGCTCCACGAAGCTGTAGAAGCCCCCCTGTTCGTCGTCGCGGGCTGCGATCCAGAAGTCGGCGCAGTCGGCGACGAAGTCGATGGCCAGATCCGGATCGTTCAGCATCTCGCTGGACGGCGCGTACTCCCCGCCGTCGTCGTCGTCGTCGTCGTCGAGGGGCATGACGGAGACCGGCTCCGTGCACCCCAGCGCCAGCCACGCCGCCGCGGCGCACAGGACCGACAGGGTGCGGGCGACCGGCATGGGAGGTCCCCTCCTACTCGAAGATCGCGTCCAGGTCGATCACGTGGGGCGGGGCGTCGGTGGCGGGGGTGCCGGGCGTCGGCGCCACGAAGATCCGCAGCTCCCGGGCGGCCGCGTCGATCACCACCGAGTGGGCGGTGTACTGGTTGGCCACCTGGTCGATGAGGGCGTGGGCCGCGTCCGCGTCCAGGCCGCCGTTGCCCGTCGCGGCCCCGATGCCCGCGGCCAGGGTCTGGTACCGGTTGTACGAATCCCCGTCGGCGGGGGGATCGGTGCGCTTCATGTAGTGGTTGGTGACCACCAGGGCTTCCTGGGTCGACACGGACGGGTCGTCTCCCGGCTCGCGGACGGTGGCCTGGCCGTCGTTGTGGTCCGTGGCTCCGTCGTACTCGTACACCACCGCGCCGCCGGGGCTGCCCAGGGCGCTGGGGTAGGACAGGTGGAGGTTGTTGCCCACCCGCTGCAGGGCGGCCTCGAGCACGGCCTCCGCGTCCGCGGCCGGATCCCCGGACTGCCAGGTGGCGGCGAGGGCGGAGCGGGTGGCCAGCATCCGCGGGTGGATCCCGGTCGACTGGGTCGCCGAGAGCCCCCCGACGTTGTGCATGGTGATGCCCACCCCGTCCCCCGAGATGCAGCTCATGCAGCCGATCAGCCCGGGCACCGTCAGCGAGGCGTAGCGGGCGCCCCCCTGCTCGTCCGAGTCGTAGACCTTGAGCAGGTGCTGGTCCAGGAAGACGCCCCCGGGGTCGATGGCCCAGTCGAAGTTGCGGGCGTGGATCGTGTCCCCGGTGGCCGACGCGTCGCCCCACACGCTGAACGACGAGCAGCCGAAGTCTCCCAGGATGTTGGCTGCCACGAGGTCCTCGAAATTCAGCTCCCGGGCACCGCCCGCCGACTCCTCCAGGTACTCGCTCTCGACCCAGAACTCCTCCTCCGAGCAGTGGGCCCGGGCGCCGTCGACGATGCCCTGCATCTCCGACAGATCCCCCTCGTCCAGCTCCACCGCGTTCTCCACCAGTGCGAGCACCATCTCGTAGGGCACGCCGTAGTCGGCGACCAGGTACTCGAGCACGTAGGACTTGAACAGCACGGGCATCTGCTGGCAGTAGAGCGCCCCTTCGGCGTACCCCATCTCGTACCGCGATCCCCACAGGTAGAGCACGTCGATGCCGTCTACGTGCTCGATCCGCCCGTGGAGTTCGTCGCCCGCCGAGTCGTCGTCGTCGGAGGAGCCGGAGTCATCGTCCCCCGATGTGTCATCGTCCCCCGTGACGTCGTCGTCGTCCGCCGGGCAGCCGGCGCCGAAGACCAGTGCCAGAGCGAGCGCGAGGGTCCAGAGGATGCCGTGGCCGACGATGGAGCAGCTCGATGTTCGGGTCATGGTCCGTTTGGTCCTCTCCCCAGGGTCCGGTGGCTGGACACCAACCTACCCGAGCCGGCCACCCCCGGGCAAAGAAACACGGTCCCCGCCGCCCTCGGGCGCCCGGTCGCGCGGCATCGAACTTGCAGCCTTCGGACCGCAGCGAGGAGGGGAGGTCGGTCCGATGACGAGGAGTTCGGCTGGGATCCTGGTCGCGGTCGCGATCGCGGTCCTGTTCAGCGGGTGTCCCTTCTGGACCGTCGTCGACCTCGAGAGATCCCCGGGCGACGACGACAGCACGGGGGACGACGACAGCGCGGGGGGCGACGACGACACCACGGACGTGGCCGACGACGACACCACGGAGGGGGCCGACGACGACGCGGCGCCGCCCGGGGAGTTCCTCCAGGTCACCGCCGGTGTGGGGCACAGCTGTGCCATCGACGTGGACGGACGGGTCCACTGCTGGGGATCGAACTCGGCCGGCCAGTCCGAGCCCCCCGGGGGCAGCTTCCACGACGTCGACGCCGGCTGGATCCTGACCTGCGGGATCCGTCCCGTGGGACTCCTGGAATGCTGGGGGGCGGGGACGGTCGCCCACGGCGTGCCCGGCCACGGCAGCTTCGTGGACGTCAGTGTCGCCAATCACCACGGCTGCGCGGTGGGCACCGATGGTCTGCTCGTCTGCTGGGGCTGCCACTTCCACGACCCGACGGACGACCACGGGGAGTGCGACGCCCCCCAGGGGACCTTCGTCCAGGTCACCACGGGGGTCCGGCACTCCTGCGGCGTGCGGACCGACGGCACGGTCGACTGCTGGGGGGAGGACGAGCAGGGGCAGTCCAGCCCTCCCGGTGGCGAGTTCGTCCAGGTCTCGGCCGGGTACGACCACACCTGCGGCCTGCGCGCGGATGGCACGGTCGAATGCTGGGGCTGCATCGGTTCGTACCCGTGGCACCAGTGCGAGGCGCCCGAGGGGACCTTCCTGCAGATCACCGCGGGTCACGTCCACAACTGCGGTGTGCGAGAGGACGAGACCCTCGAATGCTGGGGGTACGATCACGAGGGGGTGTCCCAGCCGCCGGGAGGGGATTTCGCCCAGGTGGACGCCGGCATGTACCACACCTGTGCCGTTCGCGGCGCAGGGGCCCTCGAATGCTGGGGCATGGACGACGACGGCGAGACCGAGCCCCCCTGACGCGTCCGGTACACCTCGCTTGACCTGACGTCGTCTTTGCGAGAGCCTCCCGGTCCGAGATGAACGAGAAGGCCCCGATCACCGTGCTGCTGGTGGAGGACGAGGAGGACTACCGCGAGGTCCTCCGAACCCGGCTGACCAAGCGCGGCTTCCAGGTGGACGGGGTCACCACGGCGGAGCAGGCGCTGGACCTGCTTCAGCGCAGGGACTTCGACGTGGTGGTGCTCGACGTCCGTCTTCCCCGCATGACCGGCGTGCAGGCCCTGGAGAAGATCCGGCAGCTCCATCCCCTGAGCGAGGTGCTGATCCTCACCGGGTATGCCGACACCGAGACGGCGATCCGCGTCATCGAACTCGGCGCGTTCGACTACCTGATGAAGCCCGTGGACCTGGATGAGCTGGTGGGCAGGTTGCGGGACGCCCACCAGAGCAGGACCGAACGGCAGCGGGGCTGACCATGCTGGGGACCACGGAGCTCCGGACCGCCCGCGGTACCCTCAAGACCGCCATCGTCGGCGGCGGCAAGGGCTGCGAGTCCATCATCCGGATGGTCGGGGACGACGCCCTGGGTCGCTTCCGGATGGTGATCCTCGGCGTCGCCGAGATCGAGCAGGACGCGCCCGGGATCCGCTACGCCCAGCAGATCGGGATCCCCCGGGTCACCCGCGACTACCGGGAGCTGTACGACATCCCGGACCTGGACCTGCTCATCGAGCTGACCGGTGATCCTGCCGTCCGCGACGAGATCGAGCGGACCCGCCCCCGCAGCGTGACGCTGATCGACCACGTGGCCGCGCGGCTGTTCTGGAACCTGCACCAGGCCGAGGAGAAGATCATCCGCCAGCGCACCGAGCTGCGTGAGCGGGTGGAGGTCGAGCGGCAGCGGATCTCCCAGATCTTCCACGCCATCCCCGACGAGGTCATCGTCCTGGACGACGAGATGGTGATCCGAGAGGCCAATGCGGCGTACCTGCGCAACAACGACGTGCAGATCGGCGACGTGCTGGGCTGTCATTGCTACGAGACCGACTCGGCGATCCGCGGCGAGTGCCAGGTGGCGGTGGGTAACTGCCCGTTCTACGTCGTGATGCAGGACCGCGAGACCCAATCGGTGGTCCGCAAGCACTTCGATGCCGACGGCAACCCGCGCTACGCGGCCATCGTGGCCGCGCCGGTGCTGGACGCCGAGGACCGCGCGGTGGGCATGGTCGAGATGGTCCGCGACATCACCCATCGGATCCAGCTGGAGGAGGAGCTCAAGGCCACCGAGGTCCAGCTCCGTCAGTTCATGGAGATGGCGCCGGTGGCGATCTACGTCAAGAACCGCCAGGGCCAGTACCTCGAGGTCAATCGGGCCGCCTGCGACCTGCTGGGCAAGAGCAAGGGCGAGATCGTCGGCAAGACCGACCGCGAGGCCTTGCCCCGGGAGCTGGCCGATGCCATGGCGGCGGGGGACCGGGACGTCCTGCAGCAGGGCAAGGAGGTCCGCTTCGACGGCGTGGTGGGCGAGGGCCTGCACGAGGTCCACCTGTCCACGGTCAAGTACCCGATCCTGGACGCCGAGGGGCAGGTCACCGCCGTGGGCGGGCAGACCGACGACGTGACCGCCCAGGCGGCGGCCGAGGCGGCGCTCAATCGCACCCGGGAGTACCTGCAGAACATCCTGGAGAACTCTCCGGTGATGGTGATCACCACCGATCTGGAGGGGCGGATCGTCTCGTTCAACCAGGGCGCCGAGGACTCGCTGGGGTACAGGGCCGACGAGGTCATCGGCAAGCCCGCCTCCCTGCTGTACGAGGAGGAGAGCGAGCGGGAGGCCCTGGTGCGGCGGGTGAAGGCCGAGGGGGCGGTCCGCGACTACCAGACGAACCTGTTTCGCAAGGACGGCTCCCCGGTCCGCGCCTCGATCACCCTGTCCACGCTCAAGGACAACGCCGACCGGATGATCGGCACCGTGGGGATGGTCAAGGACATCTCCCACCGCCGGGCGTTGATGGACCAGATCATCCTCTCGGAACGGTTGGCGGCCGTGGGACGTCTGGCGGCGGGGGTGGCCCACGAGATCAACAACCCCCTGGCCGTGATCGGCGAGGTCACCGGCTACCTGACCGACCTGCTGGAGGACGAACCCGCCCGCGACGAGTTGATGGACGAGCTCCACAACTGGCTGCCGAAGTTGACCGACCAGGTTCGCCGCGGGCGTTCGGTCACCTCGCGGATGCTCAGCTTCGCGCGCAAGAGCGAGGCCGAGGTGGACGTGGTCGAGGTCAACCACGCCCTGGACGAGGTGCTGCCCTTCCTGGAGAAGGAGGCGAGCCTGGCCGCGGTGGCCCTGCACCGCAACTACGCCTCCGACCTCCCCCACGTGAAGGTGGAGGAGATGCAGCTGCAGGAGATCTTCATCAACCTGATCAACAACTCGATCCAGGCCCTGCAGGAGCGGTCGGGCGGCAACATCTGGCTGACCACATCGGAACGTGGGGGCAAGGTGCTCATCGGAGTCGAGGACGACGGCCCCGGCATCGACCCCGAGATCGCCGACCGGCTGTTCGACCCCTTCGTGACCACCAAACCCCCGGGGCGCGGGACCGGGCTGGGCCTGTCCATCTGCTACGGGGTGGTCAAGCGCTACGACGGGGAGATCCTCGTGGAGTCGGAGCCGGGGCATGGGGCCAAGTTCACCGTCGTGTTCCCCGCCCACCAGGGGGAGATCACCTGGGAGTTCCCCAGCGTCTCGGGTGGCTTCACGGCGGCCGGAGACGAATCCGAGGACGAGACCTAGAGTAAGTCCGGTCGGTCGGGCCGTCCGGTGGGACGCCCCGAACGTCCGATTGAACGCTACGGTCCAGCCGTGTTATTGGACCTCAATAGCCCGGGAGAGCGAGAGCATGAGCAACCCCCGCATCCTTCTGGTCGACGACGAGGAGCTGTTCGTCACCACCCTCGCCAAGCGAATGGAGCGCCGCGACCTCAGCGTGATGGTCGCCGGTAGCGGTGAAGAGGCGCTGGAACTGGCCCGCAATCAGCGCTTCGACGCCGTGGTGCTCGACCTGGCCATGCCCGGCATCGACGGCATCGAGACACTCCAGCGGCTCCGGGAGCTCAATCCCGATTGCCAGGCGCTGCTGCTGTCGGGGCATGGCACCGTCAAGAGTGGCGTGGAGGCCATGAAGCTCGGGGCCGTGGACTTCCTGGAGAAGCCCGTCGAGCTGGACGACCTGCTGGTCAAGGTCCACGAGGCCGTGCAGCGGACCGAGAAGCTGGGCGAACAGCGGGCGGAAGAGCAGGTCGACCAGATCCTGCACAAGAAGGGCTGGTAGCCCCCCAGCCTTCAGCGAAGCGCGAGCGCCACCGCCCGGTTCAGGGTGACGCCAGACAGGTGCCGTCCATCGGCAGGGCGGCGGTCGGTTCGCAGGTCGTGTCGGTGCCCCCGTACCAGGTGGCCAGGGGCTCGGCCTCCGGAACCGGCGGTGTCGGAAGCGAAGCGTCGGTCGAGGTCTCGACAGGGTCGGTCTCGACCTCCTCGATGGCCGCGCCGCTGTCCTTCCCCTCCAGATCGGCCATGGTGATGGGCATGCCCATGATCGGCCACACGACCACCACGAAGAAGCCCGTGACCACGATCAGGATCACGCTCGCGGGCACCCCGCAGACGAAGAACTCCTTGGAGGTGAACTGTCCGGACGCGTAGGCGATGGCGTTGGGCGCGGCGCCCACCAGCAGCAGGAAGGGCATGCCCGCGGTGACCAGGGACGCGAACACCACCAGGTGGGGCGCCACGTCCAGGTAGGGGGCGATGACCAGCGCCACCGGCATCGAGATCGCGATGGCGGCCACGTTCATGATCAGGTTGGTCATCACAAGGACGAAGAAGGCGATGCCGACCACGAAGACCCACCCGGGGGCGTTCTCGAACATGGTCAGCCAGTGGATGGCCAGCCAGGATGCGGCACCGGTCTGCCACAGGCAGTAGCCGATGCTCATGGCACCGCCGAACAGCAGGATGATGTTCCACGAGGTGCCCTCGAGGTCCTCGAGCTTGAGGATCCGGAACAGGAAGAACGTCACCGTGGCCAGCAGGATGATGGAGGCCTTGTCCATCTCCTTGAGCAGGTGGCCGTCCGGCAGGAAGGACCGGGACGCGAGCGCCAGGATCGCCGTGCCGACGATGACCAGCACCAGGATCTCGTTGAGCGTGATCCGGCCCTGCTCGGCGTAGAGCTTGACCGCCTTCTCGCGAAGACCGGGGATCGTCTTCTGCTCCGGCTTGTAATAGACCATGAAGTAGCCCCACAGGACGAACGTCATCAGGACGCCCACGGGAGCCATGTAGTAGGCCAGCTCGAAGAAGCCGATCTTGGTGCCGGTGATCTCGGTGAAGAACCCCAGGGCCACCGCGCCCCGCGCGGCGCCGAGCAGGGTGATGATCGACCCGGCGCCCGCCACGAACGCCATGCCCATGAACAGCCCCTTGCCGAACTTGGTGGGGGCCTTCTCGTCGGTGTACAGGGCGTAGATCGTCACCAGCAGGGGGTAGATCGTGGCCGCCACCGCGGTGTGGGCCATGATCAGGGTCAGGGCCGACGTCATCACGAAGCAGCCCAGGTAGATCATCGAGGTCCGCTCGCCGACGATGGACAGCATCTTGTAGGCCATGCGGCGGGTCAGGCCGGTCTTGGTGAAGACCGCCCCGAAGCTCAGCGAGCCGAAGATGAACCACACCGACGGCGCCAGGAAGTCGGTGAACGACCTCCAGGCCCCCGAGATGGGCTTGATCTGATCCCAGTCGATGTCGTTGGCGGCCACCATGTCCGGTGGCACCGGCAGCACGTCCGGGCGGATGAAGAACATCGCCTGGACGATGCCGATCGTGATCGACGTCACGCCGATGGGCACCACCTCGGTGACCCACCAGGTCGCCGCCAGGGCGAACAGCGCAAGTGCGGCCTTGCCCTGGGGGCTCAGCACGAACTTGACCCCGTTGGGGTCCGTCGCGTCCGGCCACGCCGGCGAGAAGTACACGAGGAAGAACAGCCCGATTCCCAGGAAGATGAAGAACAGCCGCTTGACGTCGAGCTTGTCCTTGCTGTCGGGGGGGGGCGTGCCTTGCGGGTCGGCTCCGGAGGGAGTCTCGGTCATCTGCCTATACCTCTTTCGGCGATGGCCTGTACGCCTGATGGCGGCGCATCATACCGATCCGCTGCGGACGGCGCAAAACAATCGTCCGGCCCGGTGCAAGATCGTCCCACGGGGACAACGCCCGCATGCTGCTGACCACTCGCCCCGGCGCGCGCATGGCCCTCGAGTTCCTCATCGTCTGCAGCGGGATCGCGGGGATGGTGTTCGCGTTTCTGCGCTAGGGCGGGATCGGTGGCCTCGTGTACCCTGGGTGTGGAGGGGACCATGCTGCGATGCCACCGCGCTGTGTGGGGACTGCTTCTACTGCTCGGTTGCTCCGTCCATGCCGCCGTTCCACCGGCTGCCCGCGCCTGGTCCACGGACACGGTGGTGAACGACGCCTCCGCGTCCTTCATCGCCGACCAGGGAGGCGCGGGATCCAGCCTGTCGAACGCGGGGGATCTGAACGGAGATGGCTTCGACGACATCCTGATCGGCGCCTCCTGTCACGGCCACACCGAGTCCCTGGAAGGCAAGGTCCACGTCGTCTTCGGCCGCGCCAGCGGGTGGAGCATGGACACGCCCCTGTCCCAGGCGGACGCCTCGTTCCTCGGGTTCGTCAATGGCGCCAACCTGGGCGCGGACCTGGAGATCGTCGGAGACGTGGACGGTGACGGGCTGGACGACTTCCTCGCCGCCGCGCCCATGCGCGCGCAGATGGCGGGCATCGTGTACCTGGTCCTCGGCAGCGCTTCGGGCTGGGCCGTGGACGCGGACATCCACGGCGCCGACGCCTGGTTCGTGGGGGAGGCCGAGCACGACTTCGCGTGCATCGTCGCCAGTGCTGGGGACGTGGACGGGGATGGCCTCCGCGATTTCCTTATCGGAGCGGGCCACAACGCCGAAACCGCATCCATGGCGGGTCAGGTGTATCTCTTCCTGGGTCGGCCGGAAGTCTGGGACCCGGGGACATCGGTGACCGAGGCGGACGCATCCTTCCTCGGAGAGTCCCAGGACGACCACGCCTCGGCGTTGCGGGGCGGTGGAGACGTGAACGGCGACGGCCTGGATGACATCCTCATCGGCGCCGCCGGTCATGACGCATCCGAATCGGGCGTCGGAAAGACGTACCTGGTCCTCGGCCGGACCGGTGGATGGACCATGGACACCCCCCTGAGCACGGCGGATGCCTCGTTCATCGGCCAGGGCTCGCCGTGGGACAGATTCGATCAGTCCGGCTCGGCCGGAGGGCTGGGCGACTTCGACGGCGACGGTCTAGCCGACATCCTCGTCGGTGCCCCCGGTCACCAGAACGTCGACGGGACGGGCGGGCGAGCCTATGTGATCGCCGGCAGGACCGATGACTGGGACATGGGCCAGTCGCTGGGCGACCACGACGCCACCATGGAAGCCGAGCAGCACGACGACCATTTCGGGTACGCCCTGTCCTTCGTGGGTGACGTGGACGGGAACGGAGTCGACGACATCCTGATCGGGGCGTTCACCAACGGGGAGAACGGCCACGAGGCGGGGCAGAGCTACCTCCACCTGGGCGGCTCCTCGGTCTTCGACGACACCCTCGTGCCCCATGCGTCGTTCCAGGGCGAGGTGGAGGAGGACCGGAGCGGCTCTGCCGTGGCCGGAGGTGGCGACGTCAACGGCGACGGCTACGCGGACTTCCTGATCGCCGCGACCCACAACAGCGAGGGTGGCGACCATCTCGATGGCCAGGTCTATCTCTTCTTGGGCTGGGACGGCTGCGTGGACGGAGACGGGGACGGCTACGAGGACTGCAGCGACGACTGCCACGACGGGGATCCGGATGTGAATCCGGGCATGGACGAGATCTGCGACGACCACTTCGACAACGACTGCGACGGCCTGATCGATGCGAACGACCCCGAGTGCGAGGGGGAGGCGGAGCCGGACCCCTCGGATTGTCAGTGCTCGGAGGCGTCGCCCGGTGGAGCCGCCGGGGCTGTGGCGGGGATGTCGATTGCCCTGCCCCTGATCCTGGTCGCCTGCCGCCGTCGCCGGGTCGACACGCCGCCCCCTGGCTGACCGGGGTCTACGGGCTGGCCCGCCCGTGCACTCCCCTCACGAGTACGTCAGCGGAACTACCCAGCCCCTCCCGCAGGCGGCGGATCATCGCCAGCGTCCACAGGCGACGGCGGTCGAGGATCTCCGAGACGCGGGCGTGGCTGGGCGGGGGAGGGTGGTGTGGAGGCGTGGGCGGAAGCGGTGGAGGAAGGGTCAGTCCATCTGCAGGCCGGAGAGCACGAAGTAGTTCGTGCCCTCGTCGTAGCCGTAGACCATCAGGTAGATCACGTCGCCCTCGGTCAGCTCCACGTCGCAGGTCTCGTCGGAGCCGGTGTCCCAGGGGCGGCAGTCGTACTCGTCCATGGTCGGCTCCTTGCCCACGCGGACGTAGAGGTCGGCGTCGCCGCCCGGGTTGGCCTCGTCGTGGGCCAGGCCGAACATGTACTGGCCGGGGCCGAGTTCGGGGGTCTCGTAGGTGTACTCGACGCCCTGGTCGACGGAACCGGAGACCTCGAAGCCCTCCCAGATCTCGTCGGTGGTCTCCTCTTCGGTCTCCTCCTCGGTCTCCTCTTCGGTCTCCTCTCCGGTCTCCTCTTCGGTCTCCTCCTCGGTCTCCTCTCCGGTCTCCTCCTCGGTGCCCTCCTTGTAGACCATCGAGGTGTGGAGGCCGTGGCCCACGTAGGCCAGGCCGAGCAGGCCGCCGTCGTGCTTGCCCTGGGTGATCACGTGGAGCAGGGAGGGGGGCACGAACAGGCCGTTGCCCGAGTCGTCCCGGGGACCGGTCAGCGCCCGGGCCTCGTCCATGATCGGCCGCAGGGCCTCCTGGAAGGCGTCGTAGCTCTCGTACTGGACGGAGACACACTCGACCAGGCGGTTGAACACGTCCTCGGCGGCCATCCGGGCCGGGTCGGTCTCGGGCAGCTGGTCCAGGCTCATGCTCTCGAACAGGCCGGGCTTCATGGCCATCAGGACCTGGCCCTGCACCGGCGCCAGGGACTCGCCCAGGATCTCCCGGGGGATGTGGGTCCGCATGAACTGCTGGACGATGTCCGCGGCGGTCATGGGCTGGAAGGCCAGCTTCTCCTCGGCCTCTTCCTGCAGGTCGGACGGGGCGTAGGCCGGCATCGGCATCAGCCACTCGGGGGCCAGCGCGGGCATCACCAGGGCGGCCTTGGGGTTCTCGTTCATCTCGGTGAAGGCCGAGGACTCGCCGGCCAGCTGCTTGTCCATCTCGGCCACGAAGGCGTCCCACAGCTCCTGGCCGACCTCGGGCACCAGGTTCTGCTCGTTCAGGGGGACCAGGATCCCGGCGCTGGTTGCCACGTGGGCCAGCTCGGCGCAGTAGATCAGGTTCTCGTCCTCCTTGAACCAGGCCCGGGCCGCCTCGTCACCGGCGATGGCCTTGACCATGTTGATCGTGTGGGCCCACACGTGCTTGGGGTCCCGGGCCGCCAGGGGGTCGCCGCCGTTGTAGTCGCCGGGGAAGTTGGACACGGCGTTGAAGCCCAGCATCATGGTCCGGATGTTGTCGTTGTAGGCCTGGGCCTCGTCGGCGCCCACGTAGTCGGGGAAGGCCGGCTTGACGAAGATCATCGGGTAGTCGGCGCTGCCGAACAGGCCGTTCTCGTAGCTCTGGGGGTTGTTGAGGGTGATGGCCCCCGGGGCGCCCTCGCGCTCCACGCCCACCACCAGCTCGATGTGGGTGTCCTGGAGCTTGAAGTGCTCCTTCATGCCCGAGCCCATCTCCTCGAGCCGCAGCTCCCGGTACTCGGGGCGGTGGTGCTTGATGGCGTACCCGACCACGCCCGGAGGGAAGGCCTCCGCGATCACCTGATCACCGCGCGGGAAGGAGACGCCCGCCGCGTCGACGACATCGTCCTCGTTGGAGTAGGGGATGATCTGCATCGGCGCGTCGAACAGGTGGGTCGGCGCGGTGATCTCCGCCGCGCCCAGGTCCACCCGCACCGAGAACGCCTCTTCGGGGCTGGTCGCCGGCCGGTTGCCGGGCCACTGGGCGTTGAGCTTGTCGAAGTCGATCTTGTAGTCGCTCTGGAAGTCCCCGGTCCCGCCGTGCCAGTCGTGGTGGTCGCCGGAGTCGGTGCCCGTACAGCCCTGGAGGGCCGCCAGCAGCAGGATGGCGAGCAGCGCGGTGAGGAAGCTTCCGATTTGCTTGGTCATGGCCTTTTCCCTCTCACTTTCCGTGGTCGTGTCCGTATGCAGCAAGGACCGTGCCAGGTATGGAGAGGCTCGCCGTGCGTCGATCGGCGCGGGTCGTGTGTCAGGTGAAAGTGTGACTCGAGGGGGTCTGTGTCACGTCGCGCGGCGGGGGGTGGCACACATGTGGCACACTTGGCGAGGTCAGTCTCCGGGGCCGAACCCGCCCGACAGGTGGGGCTCCAGGGCGTCGTGCAGCAGGTAGACCGCGCCTGCGCCCGCGATCCAGTCGCCCTCGTGGCGGTCGTTGGCGCGGCGGGGTGCGCCGATGGCCACGAACGCCGCGTCCGCCGACCCCATCCAGCCGTTGCCGACGGCCAGGTCGTAGCCGGCCATGTCCCCGATGGTGCCCCCCGATGGATCGAACTGCTCGCCGCAGAGCTGGAGGGTCGCGGTGCCCACCGGCACCTGGTCGGCAAACCCGTCCTCGCGCCCCAGGAACAGGTAGGCGGCCCCCTTGTAGTACTCCGGTTCCTGGAACGCGCCCTGGGGTGCACCGAGGATCAGGTCGTCCAGGCCGTCCCCGTCCAGATCCTCGCCGCCGGCGACGCTGAAGCCGACCATGTCGCCCACCATCGCCCCTTCGAACACCGTCGCGGCGCCGGAGGTGAGATCCACCGTCCGCCGCTCCGGATCCGCCAGGGCATCGGTCACCAGGTAGACCCGCCCCGCCCCCTGGTCTCCCGAATCGTCGCGGAGTTGGGGGGCCCCCACCAGGAGGTCGCCGTGCCCCGAGCCGTCCACGTCCCCCGCGGCGGCGACCGCGAACCCCGCGTGGTCGCCAGTCTCGCCCACGTAGGTGATGCACTCCGAACCCACCGGCACGGTCTCGCCGCCGGTCCAGGCACCGTCCAGGCAGAGGTATGCAGCGCCGGCGTACGCGCCGCTGCGGCTGGAGTATGGCGCCCCGATCACCACGGCGGCGGTCCCCGCGGGTGCCGGATCGGGGCCCGCCACCAGGGCCACGGACATCCCGGTGGCCTCGCCTTCGGCCTCCCCGATGAACTCGATCACCCCGTCGGCGTCGGCGATTCCACCCGCCTCCGCCAGCCCGGCCTGGAGGTCCGCGCGCCCCAGCAGCAGGAAGGCCCGCCCCGGACCGTCGTCGCCCTCGGCGTAGGGCGCCTCCCCGTAGGTCTCCGGGGCGCCGATGAGCAGGTCGTCGTGCTCGTCCCCCGCTGCACTGGCCCCGGCGGCCAGGGCGTAGCCCATGTACATCCGACCGGCGGGGCCCGCCAGGGAGACGTCCGCGTCACCCTCCCCGCGCCCCCCCGGGTCCACGTCCAGGTGGATCCTGATCTGCCCCGCAGCCTCGTCGTCACCGCCCAGGGGCGCCCCCGGCGAGCCGACGACCAGATCCACGACGCCGCTGCCGTCCAGGTCGGCCCCGAGGGCCAGGGCGAAACCCAGGGCGCCGTAGGGCTGGTTTCCGGTCACGTGGTCGACGCCCGTGCTCTGCCCCGGCTCCAGCGGCGCATCCGCGGGGAGGCCTCCGGCGTCCCGGGCGAGGTAGAGCGTGCCCGCATCGGGTACGGCTCCGTCGCTGGAGGGCGTGTACGGAGCTCCGAGGGCGATCTGTCCCTCCGGTCCCGCGGCCACACCCGCCCCGGCGCGCGCATCCTCCGCGTGTCCCCACAGGATGCGGTCCGCGTCGGCCAGGTGCAGCAGGTTCGCCGGCGGATCCGGTGTGGGGCATCCGCACGGGGCGAGCAGGACGGCCAGTGCGAGTCCAGCCCCGCGGCCGACCGTGCCCCTCGTGCGTCGCTCCGTGTGACCCATCAGTGAGCCTCCCCGCCCGACCGGGCCGGTCGCAGGGTCAGCCCCAGATGGAAACCGCTCGGACCCGCGGGTCCGCCCGGATCCCCGTGTGCGGTCCCCTCCGCACCCACCGAGACGACCCACGCCGTGGCGCGGCCGCCGTTGCGGCGGGTGACGGCCACGGTGATCGCGAGTCCCGCACCCCCAAGGCCCGCGCAGCCGGTGCCGGCCACCAGCAGAACGCTGTACGCGCGCCAGCTGCGGAGCGTGGGATCGTCGGGGTCATCCGGCGTGATCCAGCGTTCACCTGCCGCCAGCCTCCGCCCGTTCACCGCCAGCCCGATCCCCCCGACGATGGCCGCCGCCGCGCCCCCCGCCACCAGGCCGGCGCTGACGCCCAGGGCAGCCCGCCGTCCCTTCCTGTCCGCGCCCTCGGTCGCGAGCCTCAGGGGCGTCAGGGAGGCGTCGCCCGGGTTCCAGCGCAGCACCTGGGGCTCTTGGCGCATGACCACGACGTGGTCCGCCGGCCCCCCGCCGCCGCCCCCCAGCTGGGACAGCAGCGCGGCCAGGTTGCGCCGCAGGTCGTCGTCACCGGTGGTGGTGGGCACCAGGGCGTCGGGTTCCAGCACCAGCACCCGCCGCCCGGGCTCGACGGTCAGGAGCACCGCCCGCAGGTGAAGGTCGAGGCCCGTCCCGCTCTGGACCAGGTGGCGCCCGGGGGCGAGGGCCAAGGGGGTCGTGGGATCGCTGACCTCTCGGCCGTCGATCCAGATCCGCACACCCGCGGGCACGGCGAGCTGGAGCTCCCCCCGGGGCTGCTGGTCCAGGAGCTGGCGCGCGCCGTCGAACAGGGCCCTGGCCTCCTCGGGGAAGGCGCTGTCCCACGCCTGCTCGGGGTGGACGGCCAGGGCCGCGGCGAAGCGTTCGCGAGCGCGCTCGGGCTCGTCGTTCTCGAAGGCGACGATGGCGTCCAGGAACGAGGGCCAGGCGAGCTCGTCGGCGGGGACGGCCGAGGCCGAACAGAGCTGGGCCGCCCCGATCCCCTCCACCAGGGGGGCGATCTCCTCCTGCATCAGGAAGGCCCGGTAGAGGGCATCCCTGCGGGCCTGGTAGTCCGCCGGGTCCTCCGGCGTGCGGGTGCATCGCAGGACCGCGGTCGCGCCGAGGACGCTCGGGTCGGTGGGGGAGACCAGGGTGTCCAGGTGGGTCACGCGGGCGTCGGCGGGGATGGCCGGTCGCGCCCGCGCCAGGACCCGACGCACCGCTTCCTCGCTACCCGGAGCGGCGGGGACACCCAGGTAGACCACGTCCGGGACGTCCTCTTCGGCCCGCCCGTCGACCGGGACGACGCCGGCCCACAGGGCGGCGAGGCACGGGAGCAGGGCGGTGAGGCTGCGAATGCGGGGCCTGGTGTGCCTGCGGGAGGTGCGATCGTCCATCGGGGACGATTCTACCCCTCGCAGCCACTGCCCGGGCCCACGTGGGGATCCCGGTCGTCGCAATCCCACCCCTGGGGCCCGTGGGTCGCCGGCTGGTAGGCGCCCGGCTGCCACCACTCGGGAAAACCGTCCAGATCCAGGTCCCAGTCCCCCGCGCCCTCGCCCCCGTAGCCCCCCATGTCGGAGGGCGAGCCGTCCAGATCGAGCCAGGTGGGGTTGCCGCCGTCCACCAGCGCCGACGACGAGGACAGGTGGAGGTCCCAGCTCCTGGCATCGGCCGCGGTCAGGTCGCGGAACCCGGGATCGACCGACACGTTGCCGCTCTGGCCGATGGGATCAGCGCCGAAACCGGCCAGGTCCCCGCCGTCGTTGCCCCACACGTTGCAGTAGCGCAGGTCCGGATCGTCCCCCGAAACACGTTGAATCCCACCGCCCGAGGCGGCGTCGTTGTGGGTGACGGACAGGTTCTGGGCCGTGAGCGCCTGCCCCTGCTGCAGGATGCCGCCGCCCTGCCCGGCCGCGGTGTTGCCCGCCAGCGTGATGTTCGTGAGGTCCAGGATCGCCCCATCGATCTGGATCCCGCCGCCATCGCCCAGGGACGTGTTACCGGCGATCACCGCGGTCGAGATCGTGGCCTCCGCGTTGGTCAGACAGAGCCCGGCGCCGCCGTCGGCCACGTTGGCCTCCAGCCGGACGTTTTGTAGCTCCACGGAGGCGTCGTCGATCCGCAGCCCGCCCCCCTCGCCGGTGGCGTCGTTGTGGGACAGCAGCGCGTTGCGCAGGGAGGCCTCCCCGGCCACGTGGATGCCGCCACCGGTGCGGCTCGAGTTCCGGACGACCTGCAGGTCGTCCAGGCTCGCGAAGGCCCAGGACAGGGCCAGCCCTCCGCCGGCGCAGGCGTCACAGTCGTCGGTGGCGTTGTCGGAGATCACCAGCGCCTGGCCCGTCGTCTCTCCGCCGCCGAGCCAGGCACCGCCCCCGAGGAACCCGGCGTGGTTGGCGGTGAGCGTCACCCGCTGAAGGCCCAGCTCCGAGCCCTGGGCGTAGAGCCCACCCCCGTACTGGCCGGCGACGTTGTCGTCGGCGACCACGTCGGTCAGCGACGGCGTCGAGTCCAGGATCCAGATCCCGCCGCCGTCCTCGTCGGCCTGGTTGCCCACGGCGGTGACCCCCTCCAGTCGGACGGCCGAGTCGGCGATCCACAGGCCGCCCCCGCAGCCGCTGTCCTCACCCTGCTGGAAGGCAGCGTTGCCGGTCACGACCAGGTTGAGCAGGACCGGGGACGCCCCGTCGATGCGGATCCCGCCGGCGTTGCGCGCACTGCCGCCGGTGAGGGTCAATCCCTCCACCACGGTCTCCGGCCCCTCCCCGCCTTCGAACACCATCACGGAGCCCTGCCCCTGGCCGTCCACGACCGTGTACCGGGGGCCCGCCAGGCCCACCAGGTGCAGGGGCCGCCCCCCGAAGGCGAGCTCCGCGGCATCGAGGGTCCCGGCCTCGACGCAGATCACGTCCCCGTCGCTGGCCGCCTCGATCGCGTCGTGCAGGTCGGCCACGTCGCCGGGGACGCGGGCGCTGCAGTCGATGCAGGGGCCGCCTCCGTGGGTGTCCGGATCCCCGTCGCAGTCGGTGTCGTCGCCGCCGCACTCGTCGGCCGCGGCGGGGCTCACGTGGGGATCGGCGTCGTCGCAGTCGCCGCCGCAGGGGGCGTAGCCGTCCCCGTCCCCGTCCTCCTCCGCCTCCAGGGAGCCGTCGCAGTCGTCGTCGATCCCGTTGCAGAGCTCCGCGGCGTCCGGATGTACGGAGGCGTTGCCGTCGTCGCAGTCACCGCCACACCCGAGGACGCCGTCCCCGTCGCCGTCTCGCTCGTCGTCGGGGACGATGCCGTCGCAGTCGTTGTCCCGGCCGTCGCAGAGCTCCTCGGCCCCCGGGTAGGAGCGGGCGTCCAGGTCGTCGCAGTCACCCTCGGCCACGGTCACCCCGTCGCCATCCTCGTCGGCACCGCCAGGGCAGCCGGCCGGCGTCCAGGAGAGGCAGAGCAGGGCGAGCACGGGGGACAGCCGTCGACACATGACCCACGGTGTTATGCGATCCCGCCGTGGGGGCGCAAGGGCGCGCCCCTTGGTATCTTCTCGATACGAGGAGTCCGCCGCTGTCCCACGCCGCCCCCCCGCCGCCCCGCGCGACCACGCCCTCCGCGTGTGCCCACGTGGTCGACCAGCTCCGACGATCGGGGTACACCGAGCGGGGAGTGGCCGGGCGTCTCGGGCTGGATCCGGTGTTCGGGATCCCCTTCCAGCGGGTACGGGACGGCCGGCTGGGGCCCCTGGTCCGCTCCGCGGCGGGTCCCGCTGGCGGGGAGCTGCCCCCCTGGCTCCGGTGGTCTTCTTCGGATCATCCGGTCGACCTCCTCGTCGGGTTCTTGCTCGCCGGGGAGCGGGTGGCCACCGATCGGCTCGAGGCCGTGCTGGGCCGCACGGTCATCGACGAGATGCTCGCCGTGGGCCTGATCCGGGATGGGGGGACCCGTTGTCCATTCCACCTCTACCCCATCCGCGGGCGCTACGTGGTCACCGACAGCTGGGATCGGCACCGGGGGGCCGGGCAGGTCTCCTGCCTCTACCCCGAGACCTACCTGATGGCCCACTTCATCGACCGCGACGACGGCGCCCGGCGGATCCTCGATCTGTGTACCGGTTCGGGGATCCAGGCGCTGCTGGCGGTGGGGACCGGCGCGGAGGTGCTCGGGATCGACAACAACCCCCGCGCGCTGGCCTTCTCCCGGTTCAATCGCGCCCTGAACGGACTCGGAGGGGCCCCACGGTTCGCCGAGGGAGATCTCTACGGTCCCTGTTCGACCGGGGAGCGTTTCGACCGGATCACCGCCAACCCGCCCTACGTGCCCACCCCGGATGAGGCGGCGGGCTCCAGCTGGTACGCCGGCGGGCCCTCGGGGGAGGAGATCCTCGCGGGCATCCTCAAGGGGCTCGGGGACCACCTGAGCGACCGGGGTACTGCGCACCTGTACGCGATGCTCGTCCACCACCGGGACCGCCCCTACCGGGAGAAGATGGCCGCGCGGCTGGGGGACCTGGCGCGATGGGACGTGACCGTCCGCGCGGTGCCCTTTCCCTTCCACCCGACCGGGCCCCTGGATCCGGCGATCGAACGCTTCGAGATGGGGCTGATCACCCTGCGGCGGCACCGGGGCGCCGGCGAGGGCCGCTACGAACACGGTCCCTCCACCGATCTCTTCCCCCTGTTCGATCCCGCGTGCCTGGCCGACGGACGGACGGGATGAGGGAGATCCCTCCGGCGATCCGGCGCCTGCTGCCCGATCTGGCCTGGGCGTTACCCCTGGCCCTGGCCGGCGGGCTCGCGCCGCTGCTCCTGCGCCACAGCCTCGACCTGCTGTACCCCGCCGGCTCCGATCCCTCCCTGTGGGTCCTCACCCCCCTGGACATCCTGGCCGGACGTCCGACTGCGGTCATGCCGGGCTTCCCTGCCCTGGTGGCCGTGGGGCACGGCGTCCTGGGGCTGGATCGCATCGGGACCGCCACGGGCCTGGTGCTGGCGGCGATGCCGCTGGTGGGTCCGGCGGCCTACGCCCTGGCCCGCGCCGCGGGCGCCACGCGTCCCTGGGCCGCGGTCGCCGGGGTCCTGGTCCTGGGCCACCCGGCGGTGGCCTGCTTTGGCGTGCAGCTGCAGCCCGACGCCCCCGCGCTGGTGGTCTTCGCGCTGGCCCTCGCCCTGGGTTGCGCGTCGCTGAAGCGCGGGGCCCGGGGGTCCGCTGGGCTGCTGGTGGGCGCGGCCATCGCGGCCCTCCTCGTTCGGGAGCAGGGGGTGTTGCTGCTCCCCGCGTTGCTCCTCGCCGCGGTGAAGATGCCCGGGACCCCACCGCGGCGGGTCCTGCGGGTCCTGCTGATCGTCGGTGTGCCGCTGTTGCTGATCGGGTTGCAGCCCTACCGGGAGCTACCCCGGCCGGAGCTGCCCCTGCTGGCGAGGATCTGGGAGCCGGTGGGGGACGTGCTCTCCGCCGAACGGCCGCCGTTCTGGCAGGAGTTCGGCCGGGACGGGTTCTCGGCGCGCCTCCATCGGGGACCGCTGCTCCCTCGACTGTGGTTCTACGGCAACCACGTCCTGCGCCAGTTCCCGGCGCTGTGGGCCTGGATCGGACTCGGCCTCGTCCTGGGTCTGGCAGGTCGACGGCGGGAGCAACGCTGGCTCGCCCTGGCCCTCGCCCCGTTCCTGGTGGGCCTGCTGGTGCTGGTCAAGGAACGCCACCTGGCGGTGATCCTGCCGGTGGCGGTGGCTTCGTGGGCAGTGAGCGTGTCTTCGATCCGCCGCCGATGGCTCGCGGGGGGCGTGGCCGCCGCGGGAATCGCCTGCTTCGCCTGGACGCTCACGGGCTGGCCCCAGCGGGCGAGGGACATGCAGCAGCAGGCCTTCCAGACCCACCAGCTCTCCTGGTTCGGCTCCGAGCTCTGCCGGCAGCTGGAGCCCGGCGCCGTGGCGGGCAACGACGAGAGCCAGGCGCTCATGTACTGCCCGTTGCCCAAGGTCCACTGGAGCCAGGGGTCGCCGCTGGAGTGGAAGGTGGTCTGGTTCGGACCGGGATCCCCGGACCACGAGGGCTGGGGCGAGGTCGAGCTGGCCAGCCCCCTGTACAGCGTGTACCGGCTCCGTCCCGACCTGCGCGGAGAGAACCGGCCCTGCCACGGGTCCCTGCCCGCCCCCGGCGCGCCGTACGTGGCCTTCGTCCGTCAGCAAGGGTGGATCCTCGAGCCCCCCTGCGAGCCCTGACAGCCCCGGGCGAAGCCTCCACGACCGGGTGCCACGGCGGAAGGCCTCCCCACGGGCTGGGGTCGTGCGTCCCGGACCGCGCGTTGTTACGCTGTTGTCGGTCCGCCCGGGAGGGCGGAACGGGGAGAACGTGAGGAACGTGCGAGGAACGCTGGCCGCGGCCCTGTTGTCCGCCGCAGGTCTGTTCATGGCCTGCGGCAACCGATCCTCCGACGGGGATCCGGGCGCCGGGCCCCCGTCGGTCGAGGGGATGCAGTGCGTGCTGCAGCTGGGCGATCACGGCCCGATCCCCGTCCGGGGTGCGGTGAGCGCGCCGCGCCCACCGGGGTGTGAACCCCGCGAACCGATCGTCACCGAGCTCTCGTTCGAGATCCCCGCCGAGCGCCTGCGCGCCTCCGGCACGCTGGTCCTCCCCGGGCTCCGGGGCAGGGCAGCGTTGACCCTCAACGGCGTGGACCTGGCGGTGGTCGACGGCGGTCCGGGGCCGACCGAGGTCGACGTGGGCGAACACCTGCGGGCGGGGGTGAACGAGCTCCGCGCCCTGGTGGACAGCCCGGCGACGTTGCCCGTGCTGGTCACCAACGGCTGTGTCCACGAGCCCACGCTGGGCGACGACGTCTCGCTGATCCTGCACCCCGAGTCCTGGATCCGCTCGCTGGCGCTGGTGGCCGAAGGCGAGGGGGTCGGTGCCGCGGTGCGGGTCCACGGAGCCCAGCCGGGCAACGCGGTCCAGGTGGAGGCCTGGCTCGACGGCGAGCGACTGCGGTGGGGCGGAACGGCTCCGATCGAGGCCGGAGGCCTGGCGACGGTGGCGTCCGCCTCCTGGTCCGGGCCCCGGTGGACGCCCGGCGACCCGGGTGATGCGGGCCTGGTGAACGTGGTCGCGACCCTCCTGGACGGCGACGGCGGTGTCCTCGACCGTGCGTCACGGCGGACCGGCGTGCGGTCGGTGACCTTCGAGGGCGGCCAGACCCGTCTCGACGGGGAGCACCATCCGCTGATGGCGATCCGCGCCGATCCGGCGGTGCCCCCCCACGAGCAGCTCGGGAGCTGGGTCACGGCCGGGGTGAACGCACTGGAGATCCACGGGACCGTCCCGTCACCGTCCTGGCTCGCCGAGGCGGACGAACTGGGCGTGCCGGTGGTGGTCCTGCCCCGCTGCGACCATCGCCTCTGGGCAGGGATCCAGCCGTCGGAACGACGAGAGGCCGTCCAGACCCAGGCCGGGGTTCTCCGGGACCAGGACCATGCCCTGGCCTGGACCGCTGCGCCCTACCCCTCGGTGGCGCTGTGGGCCTGCGAGGGGGACCGGGACTCGGCCGACGCCCTCTGCCGGACCCTCACGGAGAACGATCCCCGGGGGACGCCTGCCGCCGGGGTGCAGTTCCCGTCCCGGCCGATCCCCGGGGAGGGGCTCCGGCGAGATCTCCTGGGCGGAGCCGGGGGGGATCCTGGATTCGGCATGGAGGGGTGGATCGTCGAGACCATCGTCGAGACCCCCAGCGCCCGCGGCGCGGTGTCCGCGCGGACCTTCGCCCAGGCCGTCGAGGACGGCGCGCTCGGCGGCGTGATCCCCGACCGCGAGGGAGCGCCGCAGCGGGAGTGGGAGGGGGCCTGGGCAGGCGTGGCGAAACAGCTGGGTGTGCCGCCCCTGTCACCCGATCGTCGGCGGGCCAGCGCCAGGGTCCGGGTCCAGGGGTTGAGGCCCGGACAGACGGCGTGGATCGAGGTCCCAGGGCTCACCCCGGTCGGCGGCGTCGCCGACCGCGAGGGTGGGGTGCTCCTCGACGCCTGGCACCGGGGGACCGCGACCGTGCGCGTGGACGGCGAGGGCCGAGAGGTCGACCTGTCCCGGGTCGTCTGGGAGGATCTGCGCCGCTCCTCCGATGCCCAGGAGCTGACCTGGTGACTCCGGTTCGTCAGCGGAGACGGACCGCCACCGGCGCCGAGCGGTGGGCGCCCTCCCAGTAGGTCTCGTCGGCGTAGCGTGTGCGGCAGTCTCGGGTGAGATCCTGGGGCGATGCCCCGGCGCCGTCCGACCCCGTCCCCGTCCCGGTCTCGGCCGCAGCGTGGATCCGGTAGGTGAGTTCGTAGCTGCCCCGCGGCGGCGGGTGCCAGGCGGAACCGCTGCAGCCGAACTCGTCGAGGGTCCGTTCGACCTCGCTTCCGGGCTCGAGGGTGATGCGCTCCGCGCGCTCCGGATGGCGGACGTCCCGCACACACTGGCAGGGATGGACGAGCACGTGGAGCTCGCCCGAGGTCGAGTCGCGGAACACCAGGCCGTGAATCTCGGGGTACACCAGCTCGACGCTCTGGTCGCCCCGGTTGCGGAAGGTCATCCGCACGGACCCGCGGAGCCCCCTGGGCGTCCGCTTGAGCTTCTTTTCCACCTCCAGCTCCACCTGGACCGGGTCTGCGTCCGGGTCGGCGTGGGCGGTGGGCGCGGGGAGGGACAGCCCGAGGAGGGGCAGCAGCACCGAAAGGGCCGTCGCTGTGATCCGGGTGCGTGGGCGCCGGTCCGACCGGCTCATCCTGCACCCCCGTCGGCTGCGGCGGCCTCCACCTCGTCCCCCTCCACCAGCACGTCCGACAGCTCGAGCAACTCGGGCAGCCCGTGTGCTCCCCCGGGGATGTCCGGCAGCGCCACGGCGAACGCGCCGGGGCCCGCCTGCTCTCTCAGGTCCTCGAGGAGCTGCTGGTCGTGAAGCATGTCCGCGTGTTCGACCTCGGCGAGCGCCAGCAACTTGTCCAGGGCGCTGCGCTGGACCTGGGTCACCTCGGCGCCGAACAGGGTCTCGTCTGGCAGCGTGCGGCCGTCCAGCCGGGCCTGGCTGCGGTTGAGCACAAAGCCGCTGAAGGGCATCTCGAGCGCGCCGGTCCGCGAGCGGAAGAACAGGGCGTCCTCGATGGCTTCGGGCGCGGTCGACGTCACCAGCAAGAAACCCACCGTCTCCGGATCCCCCAGCAACTGGCGGGTCCGCGTCGCGTTGCCGGTGAGCATGGTGAACAGCTCTCCGAAGGAGACGAAGAACTCCTGCAGTTCGTCGAAGTTGTCCTCTCCGAGGGCCACGCCGAGGGTCTTGCGAATCAGTCTCGCGGCGGCCCGCCGGATGGGGCTGGCCTTCTCCGTGGGTGTGAACAGCCGGAAGATGCGGCCGTCGAAGAACCGCTGCAGCTTCGACGGTCCCTCCAGGAAGTCCAGGGCGTGGCGGGAGGGGGGGGTGTCGAGGACCAGCAGGTCGTAGCGGCCCTCCTCCATGAACCCGTGCACCGCCTCCATCGCGGTGTACTCCTGCATGCCGGCCACCATCCGGGTCATCTGGCGGTAGACGCGGTTGTCCATCAACCGCGCCAGGTGCTCCGGGCTCCTGGCGAATCGCTTGACCACCCGGTTGGCCACCTGCTGGGGATCCAGCATCCAGGCGTCCAGCTCCACGTCCCCGGCCAGACCGGCCCGCTCCAGGTGCGCCCGGGGCACGGGGACCGGCGACCTGAGGTTGCGCTGCACACCGAGGGTCTCGGCGAGGCGTCGGGAGGGATCCACGGTCAAGGCGAGGACCTTGCGTCCCCGACGCGCGGCCGCGAGCGCCAGCCCCGTGGCCACGGTGGTCTTGCCCACCCCGCCGGCGCCGCAGCACACGATGATGCGGGCGTCCCGGATCAGCCCCGGTAGGGTCCCGTTCATGGAACCTCGCCGGAGAGCGCGTCCGCGACCTGGTCGATGAGATCGCTTCGTGTGGGGTCGCACTCGGGGATCCGGGTCACGGGCCCGACGATGTTGTCCTCGAGGCGCTGGATGGACGCCTGGATCCCCGTCATCGCGCGGAACCGCTGGGAACCGAAGAGCATGTGCCCGTCCAGGGCGGCCGCCAGGGCCGTCCGCTCGTCGGCGTCGAAGGGATCGTGCCGTACCCGGTTGACCAGGGTCGTCCCCACCGGGATGTCCGTCTCGAGGAGCCCATCGATCAGTTCCAGGCTCTCGCTGACCGGCAGGGTCTCGGGCAGGGTGACCACGCAGGCCGAGGTCTGGGCAGGATCGTTGAAGTGGCCCTGTCCCTCGCGCAGCACCTCGGCGATGGGGCCGGTGGGCATCAGCTGCAGGAGGATGTCGGGGAGACCGGTGAGCGCCAGCGAGTGGCCGGTCGCGGGCATGTCGAACAGCACCAGGTCGAACTCGGGAGAGCCGTCATGGCGCTTGGAGATCAACAGGTGCAACAGGCAGTAGAACACCCCCATCTCGTGGAACGACGGCGCCGCGTCCAGCAGCCGCTGGATGGACTTGGACCGCATCGCAGGGCGCACCAGGACCGACGGCAGCACGCGCTCCAGGAAGAGCCGGTGGCCCATCCGGGACCAGAGCAGGCAGCCCCAGATCCCCGGCTCCAGCTCCTTGGGTTTTTCGGGGAGCAGGTCGCGACCGTAGATGCGCGCCAGCGGCTGGTAGTCGCCGCCCGGCTCTCCGATGGCCGCGACGACCACGCGCCGGCCCGCCCGGGCGGCCACACGCGCCATGGCCGCGGTCACGGTCGTCCGTCCCACCCCGCCCTTGCCCGTGACCAGAACCACACGTCGGGTCAGCCAGTCACAGTGCTCGACCGGGAGGGTCTCGGGGGCCGGATCACTCATCGGTGCGCGTGAATGTGAAGCCTAGCCGAGGTGAAGGCAACCCCTAATCTACGCGTACGGGCTCCCCACGCGTACGCGCGATGACGAAGGGCTGGACGATCAGGAACTCGAAGGGGGTGTCGAGGTCGGCGCCCCAGGTCGTCGCCTCTTCGTCGGTGGGCTTGCGCAGCTGGCCCGTGGCGATCCACTCGGCCACCCGGCCGGTGTCGTCCCGGGCCACGGCCACGGCCGCGAGGCCGGGATAGAGGTAGCCCGCGACCACGAACCAGGCGCCCCCACCGGGGTTGCGGGGCACGGCACCCCCCACGGCGACCCCCCACACCCACGCGAGCTTGTCGCGGATCGGCGCGTTCATCGGAGGGTCCGGGGGGTGGACCGCCGTCGCACGAGCACCAGGACCAGGGCGACACCCACCGCCCCTCCGATCGAGGCGTGGCGAGCGGGGGAGGAGGTGCAGCGACAGATCCCACCGACCTCGGGATCGGTCAGGTACCCGTTGCCCACGTTGTTGTCATGGTCGTCGTCGGCTCCGGTCGTGTCGTCGTCGCCCGTGGTGTCGTCGTCGCCCGTGGTGTCGTCCCCCGAGCCGGTGTCGTCGTCATCGTCGTCATCGTCGTCGTCCTCGGGGAGAGGGCCGTCGGGATGGGGGGTGAACCAGGTGGGCGACAGCCAGACGCGCTCCTCGGCGTCGTCACCGGCGTCGGCGCAGCCGTCTTCGCCGTACCAGGTCTCCCCGTCGACGATCAGGATCGGGTAGAGATAGGCGGGCAGGTTCGCCACCTCCTCGCTGGCCAGGAACACGCCACCGCCCGCGGAGCCCATCGGCAGGCTGGTGGAGGGGCCGACGAGTACGACCTCGGTCACGTAGGCGTCCCACGACTCCGGAACCCGGAGCTCCACGGCGAGCTCCTCCACGCCGTCCAGGTCCAGATCCTCGCCCATGCCACCCAGGTAGGCGCCATCGCCCCAGTACTCCACCACCGCCGGCACCAGGGGACCGCTGGTGGCGTAGGTCGTGCGCTTGCGGATGGCCTGGTAGAGGGTGTCCCGGTCGAAGTCCTCGGATTCGGGCAGCACGGCGACGGTCAGGCCGCCGCCGTAGGGATGGTGGTACATCACCGTGTCGGTCGAGCAGACCGAGCCGGGGTGGCTGTCGTGCTGGTCGGTGCCGCCCACGAACCCCAGGCGCAGCGCATACCCCTCGGGATCCAGGGCCGCCTCGACGGTCATCTCGTCGTTCACTCCCATCCACAGGACGTCGAAGGTCGTGGAGGAGGTGGCGCTGTCCCCGTGCCCGGAGTAGATCTCGACGGCCGGTGAGTGGTATCGCGCGTCCGCTCCCTCATGGCAGCCCCAGTCGGTCCCCATGTCGGAGAGCAAGCCGGGGTGGTGGGGGATGACCAGCAACTTGCCCCAGTCCTCCCTCAGCTGGTCCATGAACGTCCAGATCTCCTCGCAGGAGCCCAGGATGGACAGGTTCGTGTTGAAGGCCATGTCCTCCATGGTGATGCCCGCGAGGTCGTCGTTGTCCTCGAAGAAGTAGACGTTCTTGTGCCCCCGGGACAGGCCGTCCACGGAGAAGAACAGCTCGCCGGCCTGCACCGTCACCAGGCCTCCTTCGGGGTCGTGGGCCTCGCGGATCGCCTCCTGGGCCACCAGGAAGTCGGCGGGGTTCGAGACCGGCCCGCCGTTGGCGTGGTCGGTGTAGGAGATGAAGTCCAGACCGTAGGCCTCGGCGTGGCCCGCCACGTCCAGGGCTGAACCGCAGTCGCCCGAACACTGCCCCAGGTCCGAGGAACCGCCGTCCCCCGAAGCCCCGGTGTGCGAGTGCAATTCGCCCAGGTAGAAGCCGAAGCCATCGAAGTACTCTGCGGCGAGGGCTCCCGCCGGCCAGGCCAGTGACGCGAGGAGGAAGAGAAAGGACGTTCGGTTCATGCGGCCCTCGCTTTCGACGTTCCCCACAAGGGATATCGGTATCACACCCCAGGGGCTTTAGCCCCTCGTCTTGCGACGGCGCCACTTCCCCTATACTTCGGTTCTGCGGAGGGGTCGTGCCATGGTCGACAAGCGCATCTACAAGCACCTCTCGGGGCGCGCGCGGGCGGTCCTCGCCGGTGAGAGCGAAGACACGGTCGTGTGGCTCCCCGACCCGAACGAGCTGGACGCGGAGCTGGTCGCGTCGCTGGCCAACGAGGGCGGCGGCGTGATCCTGGCGGGGGTCGACGAGGGGGGCGACGGAGCAGGTGAGATCCTCGGCTGCCCGGTGGACGGCGAGGCGCTGGCCGCCGTGGACGAGGCCGCCGCCGCCTGTGTCCCGCCGGTCCCGGTCGACGTCGTCTCCGAGAACACCGCCCGGGTGCCCTTCCTGCGGATCGAGGTGCCGCCGGTCACGCCCCCCGGGGGGCTGTCGCGGATCCTGGTCCCCGCGCTGGTGGCCGACGAACTCGCCGATGGTCTGGAGACGTTGACCGAGGAGGTCGGTGCCCTGCGGCGGGAGGTCGCGGAGCTCCGCGGTGTGGTGGAGGAGAACCGCGCCGCCGCGGCGGAGGCGGCGACCCGGCTCGGGGAGGTCCAGCGGACGGCGAAGGACGCGGTCTCCCGGGTCCGGGCCCTGGCCCGGCACCTGGGCGCCGACGACAAGCTCGTCGCCTGGGAGAGACGCCAGCTGAGGGCGCTGCTGGCGGCCGCGGTGGGCGTAGCGGGCAAGCGGGCGCGCCCCAACGACACCGACGAGGTGGTGCGGCAGGTGAGGAAGACCTGGTCGCGCTTCACCGAGTGGGTCAGCGACGAGGTCGTCGACCCGCTCCAGAAGGACGCGGGGGAGCTGTTCCGGGGCGGCGAGGGCGGTGAGGACTCGCGGGACGGGGACGACGAGGAGCCGTGACCGCGCGAGGGATCCTGCCCCCCTGGCTGCCGGCCGCCGCGCTGGTGGCGTTGCTCTTGCCGTCCGAGGGGGCGGCCGAGGACGTCCGCTGGCTGGTGCAGGACGCCGAGGACGCCGCCCTGTGGGAGGCGGTCGCCGGGCTGGTGGCCCGGGACGACGCGGTCTCGATCCAGGTCTGGGAGGGGCCATGGCCACCGGCGGCCGGGGCCTTCACCCCCGCCGATGGTGAAGGAGGGCCGTCCGCGGCGGTCGGCATGGAGCGCTGGGACTGCTGGCTGCTGGAGGGCGACGCACCTTCCATCGAGGTGAGGGTCCCGGGGCGTGCCGAGAGCCTGCGGATCCCCCTGGAGTCGGCAGGCGGGGAGAGGGGCCAGCGAGTCCGGGCCGCGGTGATGCTGACCCAGAGCCTGCGGCGCACCATCGCCATCGCGGACGCGGGCTGGATGCCCACCGAGGAGCTCGCCGCCCTCCTGGGCGCCCGGATCGTGTCGGCCGAGCCCGATCCCCCTCCATCCCCCGTGGAGCCGGCCGTGACCCCCGAGGACGTCGTGCCACCGCCCTTCCCCGCGACCGCTCCGCGGACCCGCGCCGAACTGGCCGTGGGGTTGGGGGCGACCCTGCGACCCGGCGATGGCGGAGTCGCCCTGGGGGCCCACCTGGGCGCGACGGCCGTGCGGGGGCCGTGGATCGGCCCGGGGGCGGTCGTCGGACTGGAGGTGCTGGGCGGCCTGGACGCCGACGAGCGCCGGGTGGGCCTGGCCCGACTGCTGGTGGCCGCCCGCTGGCAGTTCACCCCGGCGAGCGGGGGCTGGTCGTTCCCCCTGGGCGTGGGCGCCGGGATCGCCGTCACCCGGGCCTGGCTCGCCGAGCCCGCGGGGGGGGATCGGGGGACCGGAGTTCCTCCGGTCGTGCGGGTGGACCTGGGGGTGCGCCGGTCGCTCGGGCGGGGCTTCACGCTGGGTCTCACCCTCGAGGCGGGGCTGGATCTGATCCCGGTCCGGATCGTCGTCGAGCGCGGTCCGCAGTCCATCGAAGCGGATATCCCGCCGTTCTCCCTGGCGCCGCGGATGGAGCTCGCGTTCGGGCCGCCCCCCCGTTGACCGATTCCAGAATTTCCGTCACGTTTCTCGGGACGGGGACATCGACACGGATGACGGGCGAGGAGACCGCGGTCGCGGCGGAGCCGGCATGGCTCGCGGGGATTCGCGAGGGCAGGGCGGAGGCCCGGGAGGCCTTCGCGGCCCACGCGTTGCCGCGGGTGGTGCGCTGGTGCCGTCGGCTGGCGGGCCCCCGGGTCGACCCCGAGGACGCCGCCCACGAGGTCATGCTCGTGGCGCTGGACAAGGTGACGTCCCTGGGCCCCGCGCCCAACGTGGACGCATGGTTGTTCGCCATCTGCCGGCGGGTGCTGGCGAATCACCGGCGGCGCGCCTGGGTCCAGCGCTGGTCCGCGGGATTCATGGGCCTGGAGAACCTGTCGGGCGGCGCCCTGGACCCCGAGGTGGCCCTGGTGTCGAGCCGCCGGACCGAACTCGCGCGGCGCTGTCTCGACCAGCTCTCGCGCCGGCAGCGGGAGGCGCTGGTGCTCTACGACCTGGAGGAACGCAGCGCCCGGGAGGTGGGCGAGATCCTCGATCTCTCACCGGAAGCGGTGCGCGCCCTGGTGATGCGGTCCCGCAGGAAGCTCAAGGGGGTGGCCCGCAAGGCGGGGTACCGCCCCGAGGAGGAAGGCGCACGGTGAACACGGACCTGCCGCGACGGACGCGCGACGTCGGAGACCCGGAGGCGGAGAGCCTGCTGGGGTCCCTCCGTCGCGATCTGTCCGAGGGCGACGACGCGGCCGTCCAGCGGGTGGGCCGCCGCCTGGAACGGAGCCAGCGCGTCGAACGCAGGCGCTGGGTCGTACCGGTCTGGGGGGTCGGCGCGGCGGGCGTCGCCACGGCGGTGGCGGTCGTGCTGGTCCTCAGGCTCGTCCCGGCGTCCCCGGGGGGCACCGGGACCGACACAGCCGCTCTGGCGGCCGGAACGGGCGTGGCCGCGGGCACCACGGCGCAGACGGCGCGTCTGGCCGACGGCGGGGTGGAGCTGACCCTGGGACCGGAGTCGGACGTCCTGCGCCTCGGCGACGCCGAGGGCGGTGTCCCGGTCCTCGAGTTGCAGCGCGGGGTCGTGGCCGTGGACGTGACGCCGGGATCGGTGCCGGGCCTCCACGTGGTCGCCGGGCCGGTCAGGGTCCGGGTGCTGGGCACCTCCTTCGTGGTGACCCGGCAGCAGGACGAGGTGACGGTCAGTGTGGCCCGGGGTCGCGTCGAGGTGCTCCATCGCGGGACCGAACGCCCGCTGGGGGCGGGGCAGGCCTGGGGCACAGCGACCGACGCAAACGGGGGGGACATGGAGCCGGGGCCGGACGGGGACGTGTCCCCACCCGTCTCGCCGACCGAACCCCCGGAACCCCCGGAATCCCCACCGGCGGCATCTCCGATGGAGTCCCACGAGTCGACCCCCGAACCCGGTCCGGAGACGGCCGCGCTCGCGCTGACCGACGCGGAGCGGGACTTCCTGGCGATCCAGGACGCCCTGGCCGGTGGGGCGCCCCCGGACGAGGTGCTGGACGCGACCTCCAGCTACCTGGCGACCCACCCTGCCGGACCCCTCACCGTGGAGGTCGAGGCCTGGCAGGTGGAGGCGACGGCGCGGGCCGGCCGGCACCAGGAGGCCTACCAGCTCGCGGCCGCCTTCGGCCGCGAGCACCCGAACAGCCCTCGCAGCCTCCAGATCCTGACGCTGCAGGCGACGGTGGCCCGCGACCGGTTGCGCGACTGTTCGCTGGCCATCGAACCCTACCGTGAGCTCACCGGCCGCCTCGGCACGGGCCCACGGGCGGCAGAGGCCCATTACTACCTGGCGGTCTGCGCCCTCGAACAGGGCCGTCGCGACGAGGCCGAGACGGCACTGCGGCGGTGCCTGGAGCTCGCGGCCGACGGCCCCCACGCGGCGCACGCCCGGGAGCTGCTGACCGGGTTCGCCGGGGCCGCCACCGACCCAGCGCCCACTCCGGTCCCCTGATCCCCCCCAAAAAAAAAGACCGTCACACCTCCCGATCCGCCCACATGGGGAGGGGTGCGGGGCGACGAGCCCGGACCTGACGGGCCTGGAGGACGAGGGAATGGCCGGATGGATCAAGCGCACCGGGACCTGGCTGGGATCGACGATTCTGGGGCTGGCGCTGTGGATCGGCTACGTGAGCGTGTGCGACGTGGCCGAAGACGCCACCACCACGCGGCTCTCTTCGATGCCTGACCAGGTGCTCGGCGGGGGAGACCGTGTCCTGCAGCTGACGGTGGAGGTCACCGAGGACGCCGAGTTCTACGCGGAATTCGCCCCCAACTCCGAGTCGATCCTGGGCTACGAGGAGGTCGAGGTCCGCTTCGATCTCCAGGCTGGCCGGTACACCTACGAGGTCGCCGTGCCCGATCACACCTACGTCCTCGCCCAGGTGACGATCCACCAACCGGAGGTGGGGGCCTACGTCTATCTGGCGAGCCGCGCCAGCGGCGAGTGGTTGTACTCGGACGAGGAAACCCTGGACGCCCCCCTCACCGAGGGCTACGCCTTCTTCGCGCAGCTGGAGTTCGACGACTGGGGTGGCTGGGGCTTCTGATCCGGGATCAGCCCTGGGGTCGCTCCTTGGCGAATCGCGGGTGATCCGGGTTGTGCCAGCACAGGTCGCAACACCCCCCCATCTCACAGCGTCCGAGGGGGCGCAGGCAGGTCCCGTCGTACCCCTCCGGACGGTCCTCGTACACGTTCTCGTAGTGATCCCAGAAGCCGGCCGTGGCGTTCAGGGGGCGCGGATCCTGCGTCGTGTCGCCGGGGGAAGAGGGGGAGGATCGGTCGTCCCGTGCCATGGCGAGGCTAGCCGTCCCGCCGGGCGTCGAGGCTGCGCAGCATGCGCATGGCCCGCACCGGCTCGATGGCCGCCGCCGTCAGAACGCCGCCGTAGAAGGCCCCCATCACCCCCACGGTGGTCACGTCCGCACCGCTGAGGAACAGCCCCTCCACCGGGGTCCTGGGCGCGAGCCAGGGGTTGGCGAATCGCTCGGGCGTGGGCTTGATCCCGTAGATCGCTCCCCCCGTGGCGCGGGTGAAGTGGGAGGTGGACAGGGGGGTGGACAGCTCCGCGTAGCGCACCATCGGGCGCAGGGCGGGCATGCGTCGCAGGAGCTGCTCCAGGAGGCGCTGGGTCAGGTCGCGCTTGATCTCCTCGTACCGCTCGCCACGGTCGCGCCAGGGGGTCCCGAGGAAGGGGGCGAAGTCGTCGTACTCGGCGAACGTCACCACCTCGCCGGTGTGCCGGCAGCGGGGCCCGGGGTCGTGGTCCGGGTCCTTCAGCGAGGGGAAGCTGGTGTAGAGGATCGGGATCGGATCGGGGATCCGATCCAGGTGCCAGGGTTCCAGGGTGTGGCTCCAGGTCTCGAAGAACCACTTGTTGGCCGCGCTGGCCCCGGCCTGCCGGATGTCCCCTTCGAAGCCGAGGTAGAGGCAGAGGTGGGCCGGCGAGGGCTCCAGCGAGTCGATGCTCCTGGCCCAGTCCGCCCCCCGCTCGTCCGGACGCAGCAGGTGGCGCACCGTGGCGAGTCCGCCCATCGCCGAGACCACTCGCGCCGCCTCGATCTCCTCGCCGTCGTCCAGCCGGACCCCGTGAACCCGGCCGCCGTCGTCCCGCAGGAGCTCCTGGACCGACGCGCCCACCCGGGTCCAGCCCCCCGCCTCGGCCACGGTGCGCAGCAGTCCCTCGGCGATGGACGCGGAACCGCCCCGGGGGTAGTAGCCCCCCCCGAGGAAGTGCTGGACGACCAGGGCATGGACGGCGAAGGAGGAATCTCCGGGGTCCGCTCCGTAGTACCCCCACTGGGCGGAGAGCACCGAGACGAGCCGTTCGTCGTCGGTCAGCGAGCGCAGCACCTCCCGGGTGGTTCGCGCGATCCAGTGATCGATGGCTCGGCCTCGCACGGTCGCGCGGCCGCCGCTCAGCCGGCGACCGAAGGCGCGCTCGAGGAAGCGGTCCTGCATCGCGGCCGCCAGCTCCCGGACCAGGTCCAGGTAGTCGGTGATCTCGTCCCTGGCGTCCGGGAACGCCGCCGCCAGCTGCGCCTCCACCGCCTCGGGCGCGTCGCCCACGTCGATCCGCTGCCCCCCCGGATAGTGGAACTCGTCGCAGACGGGTCCGAGGGAGACGAACTCGAGCCGGCCCCGTGAGAGATGCTCGATCAGCTGGCCGATCCGCGTCGCGGCGGTGGCCTCGCCCACGGCGTGGACGCCCACGTCCCAGACGAACCCCCCGCGACGAAAGACGTGGGTCATCCCCCCGGGGAGGTAGTGCTGCTCGAGGACGAGGACCCGCTGGCCGAAGTCCGCGAGCGTGGCCGCACAGGTCATCCCCCCCATGCCGGAACCGATGACGATGGTGTCCCACGGCCCGCCCGGGGCGGTGCGGCCGTAGGGACGCGCTGAAGGATTGGACCGTCGGCTCACCGGATGTCCTCTTCCGCAGTCTCCCCGGCGCCCGTGCTCGCGGGCGCCCGTCAGGGGCCCCTTCCCCCTACCATACAACCCGCCGAGGGCCCAACCGGAACGCCCCGGGGGATCGCTGCCGGGGCCAGCGGCGCGCGTTGTTATCATGGCGCCCCATGGGTGGGTTCCTTCAGCAGGCCTGGGTACCGGTGCTCGTGCTGGGGTGCGTGGCCGGTCTGCTGCGCCTCGGGCTGGGCCGCTGGGCGCCGGACGCGGGGGAGCTCGACGCGCGCTGGAGCTGGCGGGTCGACGGGGGTCTGGCCCTGGCCTGTTCCACCCTGGTCGCCGCGCTGGCCGGGATCTGGCTGGCACCCGCGCACCTTCGGGGGGACGCTTTTCTGACCGCGGACTTCCACGAGTACTGCGCCGGGGTGGTGCGCTTTGCCGACTGGGAGGCCAACACCTTCTTGCACAAACGCTCCTACCTGGCCCTGCTGCCGGCCACCGTGCTCGCCGGGCCGTTGGGGCGTCTGGGGGGGCTGTGGGCGGCGGCGATCCTCTCGGTGGGGGTGATCGGGGGCGCTCTCTACCTGTGGGGGCGGGCTCTGCACGGGCGCCCGGCAGGGGTGGCCGCGTCGGTCCTGGCCCTGGGCTTCGGGCCCCTGGTCCTGGGGACCCGCCACATGACGTCCTACCCCACCCTGGGCGCCGCCTTCGCCCTCTGCGCGGCCGCGGGGGCCCTCGCGGTCCGGTTCCGCGGCCCGGCGGCCCTCGCCGTGGGCGGCGGCGGGGCGGCGCTGGCCCTGGCGGTGGACGCCCGGGGGCTGATCTTCGCGCTGCCGGTGCTGACGATCTGCCTGGCCACGGCCCTGCGGGCCGAGCGACGGGAGTGGCCACTGCGCCTGATCGCCGTCGGGCTACCGGTGGGGGTGAGCTACCTGCTGGGGCCGCTGTTCTTCACCGAGGCGGCCCAGTCCCTGGAGCAGCAGGTGGACGTCCGCCCCCTCTTCCACAGGGCGGGTATGAGCGGACCGCCCTACGACCCTCCGTGGGAGGTGCCCGCGGGGTTCGTGTGGGGCCGGAGCCCCCCGTGGCGCATCCCCTCGACCCTCGCGTTCTTGTGGAGCCAGTCGCGGATCCCCGGCCCGACCGGGAGCTGGACCGGTGTGCCGTCCCCGGAACTCCGGCACGCCGCGGTGGGGGTCTGGCTTCCCCTGCTGGCGGTGGCGCTGGCGGCGGCCGCCGCAGGCCTCGCCCGGCGGCCCTGGAGACTCCTGGCCCTGGTCGCGACCCTGGCGCCCTTCGCGGCGGTCTTCCGGGGTGCTGCGACGATGGTCGAGATCGAGCCGCGCTTCCTGGCCCACGGTCAGATCGGTGCCGCCCTGGTCCTGGGCCTGGGGATCGGAGCCGTGCTCCAGGCCGGGGCGTGGTGGAGGCGGCCGGCCGCCCAACCCGCCGGCCCCGTCCGGGCGATCCAGCGATGCACCC
>CAZITQ010000063.1:0-40185 GCA_964542165.1 uncultured Rickettsiales bacterium | reverse complement strand
TCGGCCACGCCAAGGCGATCTGCGTGAACTTCGGCCTGGCCCAGGAGTTCGGCGGGACCTGCAACCTGCGCTTCGACGACACCAACCCCTCGACCGAGGAGACCGAATACGTCGACTCGATCCAGGCCGACATCCGCTGGCTGGGCTTCGACTGGGAGGACCGGCTGCACTTCGCGTCCGACTATTTCCAGCAGCTGTACGACTGGGCCGAGGAGCTGATCGTGGCCGGCAAGGCCTACGTCTGCTCGCTCTCCGCCGAGCAGGTCAGCGAGTACCGCGGGCTGTGGAACGAGCCCGGCCGCCCCAGCCCGGACCGGGACCGGCCCCCCGAGGAGAGCCTGGACCTGTTCCGCCGCATGCGGGCCGGTGAGTTCGAGGACGGGACCTACTCCCTGCGGGCCAAGATCGACATGGCCGCGTCCAACCCCTACCTGCGGGATCCGGCCATCTACCGCATCCGCCACGCCCCCCACCACCGCACGGGTGACGCGTGGTGCATCTACCCGACCTACGACTTCACCCACGGCCAGTCGGACGCCATCGAGCACATCACCCACTCCCTGTGCTCCCTGGAGTTCGAGAACCACCGGCCGCTGTACGACTGGTTCATCGACAACCTCAGCGTGCCCAGCGCGCCGCGCCAGATCGAGTTCGCCCGGCTCAACCTGACCTACACCGTGCTGAGCAAGCGCAAGCTGATCCGCCTGGTCCAGGAGGGGCGGGTCAACGGCTGGGACGACCCGCGGATGCCGACCCTTTCGGGCTTCCGTCGCCGGGGCTACACCCCCGAGGCGATCCGCGAGTTCGCCGAGCGCGTCGGCCTGGCCAAGGCCGCCAGCCTCGTCGACCTGCAGCTGCTCGAGTCCTGCCTGCGGGGCCACCTGGAGGCCGAGGCGCCCCGGCGGATGGGGGTGCTGCGGCCGCTGAAGGTCGTGATCACCAACTACCCCGAGGACCAGAGCGAGGAGTTCGAGTTCCCCAACCACCCGGACCACCGGTCGATGGGGACCCGGATGGTGCCCTTCGGCAGGGAGCTGTACATCGAGCGCACCGACTTCATGAAGGAGCCGGTCCGCAAGTTCTTCCGTCTGGCGCCCGGGCGCGAGGTGCGGCTGCGCTGGGCCTACTTCATCACCTGCGACGAGGTGGTCGAGGATCCGGACAGCGGCGAGATCGTCGAGCTGCGCTGCAGCTACGACCCGGCGTCCAAGGGGGGCAACTCCCCGGACGGCCGCAAGGTCAAGGGCACCCTGCACTGGGTCTCGGCGGCCCACGGGGTGCCGGCGGAGGTGCGGCTGTACGATCACCTCTTCGACCGGGAGAATCCCAGCGAGGTCGAGGACGGCAAGGACTTCCTGGACTACCTCAATCCGGACTCGCTGGAGGTGCTCGACGGTGCGGTGGTGGAGCGGAGCCTGGCGGACGCCGAGGCGGGCTATCTCCTGCAGTTCGAGCGACAGGGCTACTTCTGCGTGGATCCAGACAGCGACGACGAGCGGCGGGTGTTCAACCGGACCGTGGCGCTGAAGGACTCGTGGGCGCGGATGCAGGCGCAGAAGAAGAAGGCATCAGGCGTCAGGCGTCAGGCGTCTGGCGGGAAGAAGAAGAGGAAGTAGGAGACAGGTGCGGACGAGGGCCTTCCGGATGGATGTCGAGCGCGAGCGAGACGACCGATTCGCCTGACGCCTGACGCCTGACGCCTGACGCCTGAAGCTTCCCCACCGAAAGGCTGATCTCGATGAGCTACGAACCCAAGGCACCTCCGGTCACCCGGGTCGCCCCGTCGCCGACCGGGGATCCCCACGTGGGGACCGCCTACACCGCGCTGTTCAACTACGCACTGGCGAAGCGTTTCGGTGGGACCTTCATCCTGCGGGTGGAGGACACGGATCAGGCGCGCTCGACCCCCGAGAGCGAGGCGGCGATCCTCGACTGCCTGCGCTGGCTGGGGCTGGACTGGGATCAGGGTCCGGACGTGGGCGGCGACACCGGTCCCTACCGCCAGTCCGAGCGAACCGCGATCTACCGCGAGCACGCCGCCGAGCTCATCGAGCGTGGCGCGGCCTTCCGCTGCTTCTGCACGGCCGAGCGGCTGGCGGAGATGCGAAAGGAGCAGGTCAAGAACAAGGGCCAGTTCGGCTACGACGGCCTGTGCCGGGCGATCCCCGACGACGAATCGGCGCGGCGGGCGGCGGACGGTGAGCCCCACGTGGTGCGATTGAAGGTCGACAAGGCCGGAAGCACCGTGGTGAACGATCTGGTCCGTGGCGAGGTCGTGTTCGACAACAGCACCGTCGATGACCAGGTGCTGCTCAAGTCCGACGGCTTCCCGACCTACCACATGGCGAACGTCGTCGACGACCACCTGATGGGGGTCAACCACGTGCTGCGGGGCGAGGAGTGGCTGAGCTCGGCGCCCAAGCACCTGATGATGTACGACGCCTTCGGCTGGGAGCCGCCGGTGCTGTGCCACCTGGCCCTGCTGCGCAATCCGGACAAGTCCAAGCTGTCCAAGCGCAAGAACCCGACCTCGATCCGCTACTACCGGCGCCTCGGCGTGCTGCCCGACGCCCTGATCAACTACCTGGGGCTGATGAGCTGGGCGATGCCCGACGAGCGGGAGTTCTTCTCGCTGGACGAGCTGTGCCAGGTGTTCGACCCGAGCAAGCTGAGCATGGGCGGCCCGGTGTTCGACCAGGCCAAGCTCCAGTGGCTCAACGCCCGCTACATCCGCGAGAGCCTGTCAGCCGAGCAGTTGCGCGAGACGCTGAAGGGCTGGCTGCTCAACGACGAGACCTTCGACGGCCTGATCAAGATGGTGCAGCCGCGGATGCAGACCCTGGGCGAGTTCGTGCCCACCTGCGAGTACATGCTGGCGGGCCGGATCCAGGTCGATCCGGAGCTGCTGGTCCCCAAGGGCAAGGAGGCCGACGACACCCTCAAGGCGCTGATCGTGGCGTCGGCGGTGCTCGAGGACCTGCCCACCTGGACCGCCGACGGCCTGGACGCCGCCCTGCGGCGGGCGGCCGAGGCCTACGGCTGGGAGCTGCGCGACTTCCTGGCGCCCCTGTTCGTGGCCGTCTCCGGCCGCAAGGTGGCCCTGCCCCTGTTCGAGTCCATGGAGCTGCTGGGCAAGGACCTGGGTGTGGTGCGGCTGCGGGACGCGCGGGAGGCCCTGGGCACCCTCGGCCGCAAGAAGCAGGACAAGCTGCTCAAGAAGTTCCGCAAGGCCTACGACGCCCTGGCATGAGTTCCCTCCTCGTCCGTCCCTTCGAACCCCGGGATATCGGCCCGGTGACCTCCCTGGTGCGCTCGCTGCGTGCGGCGGCCGATCTGGGCGCCGATTTCGGCGGACTGGGCGTCGATGTGCGCGGCGCGGGGCGGGGAGCGCCCGCCCGCGAGGGCGACGGCCCGCCGTCGGAGACCTGGGTCGTCGAGATCGAAGGCCAGGCCGTTGGGGTCGCGGCCGTCGTGGGACTCGACGATGAGACCTGCGAGCTGCGCAGGCTGTACGTGGAGGCCGAACACCAGGCGGCGGGCGCCGGCACCGCCCTCGTCGACGAGGTCCGGGGTTGGGCGTCCGAGCGGGGCTTCCGCCGTGTCCTGGCCCAGATCCCCGACGGAATGGGGCCCGCGCGGAGATTCCTGGTACGGCGTGGGTTCGGGTCCACGTCCTCCGCGGGTGAATTCGTCCTCGACCTCCCCCCGTGATGGGTGCCACAGCCAGCTCACCTGGCCGTGCTTCCGCGTGCGCCACCCGTGCCCATGGGCGCGTACCTCGCGCGCCCGCATTTGCGCCTAAAGTCTCCACGGATCCGTCCGATGATCTCCCTCGGGTCAGCTCCAGCTGTCGGAGAGTGCCGATGTCGTGGTTCAAGTCCGCTCCGCCGAAGAAACCGAGCAAGTCCGCCGGAACGGCCAAGCCGTCGGGCAAGTCGGCCGAACCCGCCTCGTTGACGGGGCGTGAGGAGGCCGTCGTCCGCAAGACCCTGGAGAAGTGCTGCAAGTACGGCGTGCCCGGGCTGGCCATCAGCCCCGACGAGATGGCGGTCTTCCAGGTCCAGTTCGAGCGTCTCACCGACGACAACCTGCTGCTGCGGGTCTTCGCCGGCGAGGAGGATCTGCCCTTCAAACCCCTGTCCCTGTGTTTCGTGTCCTACGCGGCCCACATCAAGGCGGGGATCTTCATCGCCCGGGTGGTCTCCGACCGCTGGCAGGGGGGATACCACCACCTGCTGCTGGAGCTCCCGTCCCAGGTCGCGTCGGCGGAGACGCGCAAGAGCTTCCGCGTGCCCGTGGCCCCCGAGGCCGAGCTGGTCTGCGAGGCCATCACCGACGCCGGCAGGAGGCTGCCGGGCAAGTGCGTGGACGTCAGCCTGGCTGGCGCCCTGGTGGCCTTCGACAAGGAGGCCGCGGCCTGGCTCCCCCACGGCTCGGTGTTCACCCTGCGCCTGGCCCTCCCCGAGGCCGAGGTCTCCATCCGGGCCGAGGTGCGTCGCGCCAGCGACAAGGGCCTGGGCCTGTTCTTCCCCTCGGCCGTGGTCGACGGTGAGCTCTCCCCCCCGGACGATCACCTGGCCGTGGTCCGCGACCTCGAGCGCCTCTGGCTCCAGCACAAGGCTTCCAAGGCGTCCTGAGCCCCTCCCGGCAATATCCACGACCGCTCACGGGTTGACCCGAACACGTGCCGTCTCCGGGGGCCACGGCGGAAGGCCGCCCCGCGGTCTGGTCCCGCCGTGCTTCCGGGTGGCATGATCGGCCATCGCGTACCGCGCGACCGGGTGACCCATGAGCACGCACGTCCCCTCCACTGCCGCCGAGATCCCGAAACGGCGCGTCTTGCGTTATTTCCTGATCGGGTTGGTGGTGGACGCCATCGTGATCGGCAGCTTCGCCACCCACCCCGAGTGGCTCCAGTACTTCTACTCCGAGCGCTTCCCCCTCATCACCCGGCTGATCTTCGCGGTCTTCTTCCTGGGCCTGGGCGTGACCTACCTCAACTTCATCCGGCTGGTGTGGGAGGAGGTGCAGCTGGTCCGGGCCGCCCGCAACTACTTCGGCAAGCTGGCGGGCCAGCGCGAGGCCGACCCGACGCTCGTGCTCGAGGGGGTCCGCGAGGGCTTCGTCACCCTGCGCATCGCGGATCTGGCCGAGCCGGGCGGAGGCGACTCCCAGGCCGCCAACGACGCCGCGTCGGAGCAGGTCGCAGCCCGGGAGGAGATCCACAGCGGGCTGGCCAAGTACATCACCGCGATCCTGACCATGCTGGGCCTGGTGGGGACCTTCCTGGGGCTGATCATCGCGATCCAGGGCATCTCCGAGGTCTCCAACATCGAGGACAAGGAGGCCTTCCTCCACGGGGTCAAGGCGGCCCTGGACGGCATGGGCACCGCGTTCTCCACCTCCCTGGCCGGGATCTTCGGCGCCGTGGTGCTGGGCTTCGAGCAGCTCATGTTCCACTTCGCTCAGGTCTCCTTCCTGTCCCGGCTGGACCGCTTCGCGGACCGCTACCTGGCGCCCCTGTTCGGCGACGAGGCCGCGGCGGCGGGCGAGGCGGTGGACGTGGTCCCCGGCGCCGGGGAGCTGGCCGCCTTCACCGAGGCCTTCCGGGCCTGGCGCGGCGAGCTGGGGCAGGTCCAGGACCGGCTGTCGGCGGGGGTGGAGCAGCTGGTGGAGAGCCAGACCGCCCTGACCGGCGAGGTCGCCGAGATCGTCCGCCACCGGGCCGCCGACGAGGACCGGCTGGCCGAGCTCGAGCGCAAGCTCGACGAGCTGCGCTGGTTCGTGGGCAAGGAGAACGCCACCCTGCTGGGGCTGGTGGGGCACGTGTCCGCGGAGCTGGGCAGCGGCGAGGGGGCCGCGGCTGGCGCCGACCCGGCCGCGGGCGAGTCGGCCGCCGGGGAGACCGGGGAGGCCATCTCCCCCCTCACCGTGCCCGACGGAGGCGGGGCTGTGGAGGCCGACCTGGCCGCCGAGCTCCGCCGCACCAACCAGCTGCTGGCGCGGATCTACGCCGAGATGGGGATGGCCATCCGCTCGGCGGCCTTCAAGCTCGAGGAGGGCCAGACCGGCATCAACCGCAGCCTGGCCAAGCTGATCCAGCGCCTGGAGGGCAGCTCGGGCAGCGCCGTCGAGCAGATCACCTTGCTGCGCGCCATCCTGCAGCACGTGAGCCAGGACCAGGAGCGCTTCACCGGGATCCTCGAGACCCTGCGACGCTCCCACATGGCCGGGGACCGCGACGACGAATGAGCCGCCGCCGCCTCAGCCCGCCGTTCTCGATCAACGCCTGGCCCAGCTTCAGCGACGCCCTGGCCAGCGGGCTGCTGATCCTGGTGTTCATCATCACCCTGCTGTCGATCTTCTCGGGCAAGGTGCTCGACGAGATCGAGGAGCGCCAGCGGGCCACCGAGTTCGAGGAGGAGATGGTCCGCCAGTTCGAGCAGACCATCGAGGAGCGGGGCATGTCCGTGGAGCGGGAGGGCACCGTTTTGCGGATCCGGCTGCCCGAGCAGGTGCTCTTCGACTCGGGTCGGGCGGACATCAAGCCCGACGGCCGGGAGGTCCTGCGGATCCTGGGCATGCAGCTGGAGTCCTTCGGCTACGACCGGGTGCTGGTGGAGGGCCACACCGACAACCAGCCGATCCGCGAGACCCTGCAGAGCCGCTACGAGACCAACTGGGAACTCGCCACCGGCCGCGCCTGCCGGGTGGCCCGCTTGCTGATCGAGTCCTCGGGCCTGGAGGAGGAGCGGTTCGTCGCGTCCGGGTACGCCGAATTCCACCCGGTGGCCTCCAACGACACCGACGCCGGCCGGGCCGAGAATCGCCGGATCGAGATCGTGGTGCACCCGTGAGCGAGGAGACCCCGGCCCGCGGAGTGCGCGCGGAGCTGATCGAGGCCCGGGCCCGTCAGCAGATCGCCCTGGACGAGGTGGCGGGCCTGGATCGCGAGCACCGCAGGGTCCGGATGGACGCGCTGGACGCCCGCTGGGAGGCGGCCGACGGCCTGGGGCCCGTGCCCGGCGCCCACGCCTTCGATGCCGCCGAGGACCGGGGGGACGCGGTCGCCACCGAGCGCGCCCTCCTCGTCGCGGCGCGGTCGGTGGGGCGCAGGGAAGCCGCTCACTCCAGCACCGAGTCGGGCGCCACGGCGGGGCGCCCCTCCACCGCGGCACCCGGTCGCACTGCGCTGCGGGTCCTCCTCGACGACCTCCAGGCCGCGGGCCGCCCCATCCCCGTCCTCCTCCCGGACGAACGGACCCTGCTCGAAGCCCGCGCCGAGACCGATCCCGCCGGCTTCGACCGCGCCGTGGCCGACGTCCGGAGCCGCGCCCGCATCGAATCCGCCCGCCTCCGCCTCCTCTTCGACCTGGAGCACCTGGCCACCCGACTGCCCGATGGGCTCGCCGACGAACTCTCGGCGGCGGCCACCGCCCTCGGCGAGGACCCTGACCCGGCCGCCCGGATCCTGGACCTCCGGGGGCGCATGCTCGACGCCCTCACCGCCCCTCGGAAGGGCTGACCCCTGCAGCCCCGCCCCGGCACCTACGTCCTGGTCCTCCGGGCCCCCGCCCCGGCCACCCTCACCGCCAGCCCATCATCCGCACCCGCGACATCGTCTGCTTCATCGTGCTTCTGCTCGTCGCGCTCCGTGTCGGCGTGGCCGTCGCCGCACCGACCGAGCAGGGACGCGACGGAGACGTGGAGGGGCGGGGTATTCGAGTCGAGCGGATCGAGCGAGAGGATCGTAGGGGACCCGCCCCCATGGCCCAGGTGGCGGTAGCCGCCGTGGCGACCGCTCGCCCCGGCGAGGATGTGGACGGAGAAGAGGCCTGGACGGCGGACCACCGGCGGATGGCCATCGGGTTGACCGCCGACGTGAGGTTGCTCTCGCTGCTGGGGCTGCGGGGCGGCTTCGATCAGGGAATTACCCCGGGCGCCCAGCGACTGACCGTTCGCGGTGGCCTGGCGTTTCACGTGCTCAAGCCGACCATTCGGCCGGACTTGTACGCCTTCGCGGACCTGGGGATCGACCTGGCCACCGCGGACGGGCAGATCGTCCTGACCAGCAGCGAGATCGCCGCTGGGCTGGGCTTCCGCATGCGGCTCGGCCGGCACGGGCTGGTGGGTCTGGAGGCGGGCATCGTGCAGGCTGGGCTCCCCCCGCACGCCGCCTACCTTCCGGCCGTTGCCCAGGAGCTGGCCAGCCAGACGCCGCGTTTCGGTGGGCAGATCACCGTGGCCGCTGGTGCGGTCTTCTAGGAGCAGCCGATGCGTTCGTCTTCCAAGCGTCGTGGCGCCATCATCGTCTTCCTTCTATATGGCCTCACTGTCCTCGTCGTCGTCGTTGCCCCGCGGGATGCCGAGGCGGGATCGCGTCCTCGCCGAGTCCAGCTTCCGAAAGTCCACCTCACCCTGCCTGCCCTCTTGCCGGCGGAGCCCGGGGCCACGCATGACGTCATCCTGGATCCCGAGAGGTGTCGCGACGAGAACGGGAAGCTCCGCGATCGCGGCTTGGCCTGTCTCGTCTGGGAAGTGAGCCTGGAGCTGGTAGGACGGCTCAGCCCCGTCCGTCCAATTGCCCCCGGATCAACTCGGCAGTCTCCGCGATGTGCTTCCGGCTCGAAGCTCCGAAGACCACGGACTGAATCCCGGGCAGGCCGGTGACGTACTCGATGGCCTCGCCCGGGGGGACGGCGCCGGAGGCGAGTACGGACATGGCCACGGGCCGGAAGGGTTTGCTGGCCAGGGTCTCCTCGTAGGCCTCCATCGCGGGATTCATGAAATAGCCGGCCTTGTTGATGGACGAGCAGACGATGGGGTTCTCGATGCCGGCGTCCAGGAGGGTGTCCACGGTGGACGGCAGGTTCATGGTGATGAAGCCGGGCTCCACCCCGTGCTCGTCGCGAACGTAGTCGGCGAAGGAGCGGAAGACCTCGGGATTGCCCAGGCCCATCAGCAGGTCGGTGACGATGTTCTGGAGGAAGAGCACCCGCACGTCCAGGTCGCGGAAGATGTTCAGCTCCATGTCGACGAGCATCTGCATGACCTTCATCATGTCGCGTTCGATGACGGTGGTCGCGCCCTTGCGCAGCATGTCGACGATGCCGCCCGAACCGCCCTGGGACAGGGTGTCGGCCAGGGCGCCGAAGATGCCCTTCTCGTTCACCGCGTTGGCGTACTTGTGGGCGTAGGGGATCGAGGGGTACATGTGCAGGTCGGCGTAGCGGCTGTGGGAGCGCAGGTGGTCGCAGATCTCCACGGCCCGCTGATTGGCGTTGAGCATGAAGCCGGTGACGCCGCACTCCAGGGCGATGTCCACCACGTCGGTGATCGCCGAGAGGCTCCGGAAGCGCTCGGCCAGGGCCTCGGCCTTGGCCTCGGACATGTGGTTGATCCCGAAGAACTGGTTGTCCCCGAGGATGACCGGGTCGAGGGGTCGGCTCATGGTCTACCTCCGGATCAGGTCGAGCAGGCGGGTGAGGATGGCGAGCCTTCGTGAGCCCTGCGGGGCCCAGCCGTGCTCTTCGGGTGCGGACCGGGGCGAAGGGCGGGCGGCCGAGGGCCCCCCCCCTCCCGCCTCCGCGTCGGCGGTGATGGCGTCGATCAGCACGTCGGTGTGGAGGGCGTCGGCGAAGCTGCAGCGCTGGGCCGGCCGGCCCGCGTCGATGCTCTCCACGAAGGCGTCCAGCTGATGGGTGAACTCGTTGCCGCGGACGTAGAACCGCACCGGTCGGGCGAACTCGGTGATGTAGCGGGTATTCCAGCCGGACTCGAAGCGACCCTGCTCGTCGGGCTCGCGGAGCCAGATCCGGTAGGCGTGCTTGTCGGCCACGATGCGACCCCGGGTCCCGAACACCGAGAAGACGTTGGCCGGCTTGCGGAACGAGGCGTCGCTCCAGTTGACCAGCAGCGTCCCCGTCAGTCCCCCGGGGTAGAAGAGGGTCGTGGAGACCAGGTCCTCGACGGCCGAGGAGAAGACGCGCTCCATCACGCTGCCGCCCACCCGTTCGGGAGGTCCGAACATGTACACGGACAGGTCGATGGCGTGGGAGGCGAACTCGTAGAGGCAGCCGCCACCGGACTCCCGCTTGCCCCGCCAGTTGGCGGTCTCGCGGATCACGGTGGCCCCGTCCATCTCGGATCGGAAGCCGCGGACGTCGCCCAGGATGCCCTCGTCCAGCAGCTCCTTGACCGCGTGGAAGACCTCGTTGAACCGGTTGACGTACCCCACCTGGTTCACGAGCGAGCGCCCCTCCAGGCGGGCCACGATGTCCCGGCTCTCGTCCGCGGTGAGGGTCAGGGGCTTTTCGGCGAACACATGCAGGCCGCGATCCAGCGCCTCGCGGATGATCTCGGCGTGCAGCGCCGACGGCGTCGAGATCACGACGAAGTCGGGCCTCGCCTCGTCGAGCATCTTGCGGTAGTCGGACCAGGCGGGGACGGTGAGGTACCGGTCCATCATCGCCCGCATGGCGCGCGACGGGTCGGCGATTCCCACCACCTCCACGCCGGGGTGGTTGTTGAGAATCGAGAAGTGGGTGATCCCCATCCTCCCGAATCCGACGAATGCGCCCTTCAGCATCGGGCCTCCCTGAGCAGGATTGTCTCCACCAGCCGGGCGGCCTCGCGGCCCTTGTCGAGCAGGTCGCTCCGGGCGCCGCGTCGGCCATGCTGGAGGAACTCGCGGATGTCCGCGGCGGCGAGCCGTGGCCGATGGACCATGTACCCCCGGTCGATGAGGTAGCGGTCCACGTCCAGCAGCTCGTCCTGGTAGGTGGAGATGGCCGGGATGCCGAGCACCGCGGCCTCCCGGGTCATGGTGCCGCCCGCGCCGACGAACAGGTCGCAGCTGCGGGCGATGTCGTGCAGGCCGATGGGGCGCGGCGGCACCACCACCCCCCGGAACCGGGGCCCCGAGTAGTGCTCGCGCTGATCCTGGCCCCGCGGAAGCAGCACGATCTGCACCTCGTCCCTGAGCTGGAGGAGCACGTCGTCCAGCACCTTCTCCCCCCCGCGGTAGTACTGGGCAGTCCACGGCTCGGGGCGGACGTATACCACCTGGCGGTCCCCCGGGTCGAAGGGCAACTCTCCGGGCTCCGCGCGCTCCTCCCAGAGGTAGATGCCCTCCTTTACGCCGGGGTAGACCACGATCTTCGTGTCTGCAGCCCCCTGGGCCCGGACCTTCGCCCGGTCGAGGAACTCCGGGACCATCACCACGGTGGCGAAACGGAACGAGATCCGATTGCCCGCGGCGGCGTGCTCGTTGTCATTGAGGTAGACACAGGGAATGCCCAGCATCCTCGAGACGACGGGTGAGTAGAACGAGGAGTGCGAGATGGCCACGTCTACCCGCTGGCGGCGCACGAAGCGGTAGAGCTGAAGGCAGCGCACGCCGAAGCCGGCCATCTTTCTCGCGCTACTCAGACCGTAGTGCCGGCCGACCACGTGATGGCGCAGGCCCTTGAGCTCGAGCAGCTGCACCGTGTTGGCCAGAGGCCTCGCCGTGAGCAGCAGTTCGTGGCCCTCCGCCTCGAGGCGGCGCACCATGCCCTCGAAGAAGTTCACATGAGGCGAGTTGGTCAGGTCGATCCAGATGCGCATCGATTTTGCGTGGGAGGGGATGACCGGGGCCTCAGCCCTCGATCGGCCGGTGTTTCTCGAGCCAATCGACGAAGTTCCGCAGGCCGACATCCATCGGCGTGTCCGGGGCGTAGCCGAGCAGCGACCGGGCCTTCTCGACGCTGGCGAAGGTGAGGGGGACGTCTCCGGGCTGATCGGGCTCGCGGCGGATGATCGGCTCGCGGCCGACCGCCTCACCGATGGCGCGGATCAGCTCGTCCAGGCGCATGGGCGTGCAGTTGCCGATGTTGATGATCTGGTAGCCCAGGGGCCGGTCGACCGCGGCCACCACGCCCTGGACGATGTCGTCGACGTAGGTGTAGTCGCGGCTCGACGAGCCGTCGCCGAACATCCGGATCTCCTGACCGCGGCGGATTCGATCGGCGAACAGGTGGATCGCCATCTCCGGCCGCTGCCTGGGTCCGTACACGGTGAAGAACCGCAGGCAGGTGGTGCTGATCCCGTAGAGGTGGTTCCAGGTGGCGCAGAGCAGCTCTCCGGCCTTCTTGGTGGCCGCGTACGGGCTGACGGGCTCGTCCACCCGGTCGGTCTCCGAGAACGGTCCCCGAGGCCGAGAGCCGTACACCGACGACGAGGACGCGAACACCAGATGCGGCACGCCGTGGCGACGCATGGCCTCGAGCAGGACGACGGTGCCACGGACGTTGATGTCCGAGTAGAGTTCGGGCTCCTCGAGTGACGGCCGGACGCCGGTACACGCGGCGATGTGCACCACCGCGTCCACGGGCGCCTCCGCGAGGGCCTGGTCCCACACGAGCGCATCCCGGATGTCACCTCTGACGAGGCGGAACCCATCGTACCGCTCCAGGGTGCGGACGTTCTCCTCCTTGATGGCGGGGTCGTACCCGTAATCGAAGGCGTCGAGGACCACGACCTGATCGCCCCGGGTCAGCAATGACTCGGAGATGTGCGAACCGATGAAACCTGCTCCTCCGGTGACCACTACACGCATGGTTCTCGAGACCTCCCGTCCCTCGGGATGTGAGTTGACGAGCGGGGATGATAGCCCCCAGACGGGCACCGAGTCGACACGCCCGATGGCCACGTCCATACTCTGCCGAACTGAGGAGGCGGGCGAGGTGAATCTGAGGCAGTCGGCAGCCCGTGCCGGGCGGAGCTGGCTCATTCAGGCGGCGGCTGTCGTCGTCCTGCTCGGGGTGTGCGCTCTAGCCGTTGTCCATGGGACTCCTCTGCTCCTCGGCGCAGGTGCCCTGGCGGTGCTCGGTGCGCTTCTGGCCGTTCGCTACCCCATCCGGGCACTGGCCTCCCTCCCGGTCCTGAGGATCCTGCTGGACGTCCTGTGGTGGATTCCCGTCACCCTGGCTGGTCTGCGCATGGGGCCCGTGGTCACCGGCGTCGCGACCGTGGCCCTGGGCGGGTTGGTGGCGTCCGAGGTCCGGCGGGTCGAAGGCAATCCACTCGCGCGGGCGACCTTGCTGTTGCTGGTGCTCACCCTGTTCGGAGCGGTCCGCGCGCCCGACCCGATGGTGGCGGTCGACCTGGTGATCCGGATCGCGAGTCCGCTGTTGCTGGCCAACCTGGTCGCCTCGATGCTCCCTCGGGGTCGCATGGGTTTCGTCTTCGTCCTGGCGCCAACCCTCGCCCTGGCCATCCTCGTCGCGATCTCGACGTCCTACTGGATCCGCGGAGATCTGGTCGTGACGCCCCAGGGGATCCGCGTCCTGGGCGCGTTCGAGAACTTCCGACAGCACGGCATGGTGATGGCCATGGCGGCTTGCCTGGGATTTTTCTGGACGTTCTACGCGCGTAGGCGGTGGGCGAGGGCCCTGGCCATCGTCATGCTGGCAGCCGCCTCGGGCGTGATGGTCATGACCCTCATCCGCGGCGCAGTGCTCTCGCTGATCACCTTCGGTCTGGTTTTCCTGCTTCTGACCCGCCGCTGGACGATCCTGGCGATCATCGGCCTGGTCGTCCTCATCTCGGTGGTCTCGATCGCGGAGGTTCGGGATCGCTACGACGACCTGTGGCTCGTGTTCACGGTGGCGGAAGAAGACCTGGTCAACGTCGACGAGATCGGCTCGGGACGTTACGGGATCTGGCGTCACTCCCTGGCGGCATTCGCCGAGCGCTCCGTCTGGGACCTGCTGCTGGGGTGCGGTCTGGGCGGCCACTGGGAACTCACGCGCACCGCCTTCCACGCGCAATACGAGACCCGCGGGGGAACGGTGGACACCCACAACGACCACCTGTGGCTGCTCTACCAGCTGGGGCCCGCCGGACTCCTGGCCTACGTCTACCTCGTCCTCCGGTGTTTCGTGGCCGGTCTCCGCCTTCTGCGGAGGGGAGTCGGACGGTTCCAGCGGGAGTTCGGGGCGGGTATCGCAGCGCTCTCGATCGTGGTCCTCGTTGCCAACGCGCTCAGCAACGGCTTCCTGATCCGCACCAGCATCGCCTGGCTCTACTGGTCGCTGGCCGGAGCGGCGCTGGCGATGGAATCCTGGCTACCGGCGACCGTCGGGACGGACTCCGAAGGCGGGTCCGATGTCGACGAGGCATCGGTGGCGAAGATCGATGGGGCCGAGGCCGGCCCGTCCTGAACGCCGTACGGGTCAGCCGGAGCGCTTGCGCCGCTTCGCCTTCTCCTCGTCGCGCTCGTAGTACCGGTAGGTGTAGTCGTAATACGTGCCATAGCCGTAGCGGCCTGGGCGGTCGTCGATCTTGTTAACCACGGCGCCGAGCACGTTGGACTCGACCTGGCGCATCTGCGTGACGCACTGGCGGATGGCCCGCTTCGGCGTCCGTCCGTGCTCGACCACCAGCAGCACCCCATCGACCAGCGGCGAAATGATCAGGGGATCGGATACCGCACTCATGGGCGGCGAGTCGATGATCACCACCTGGTAGTCCGAGGCGCTGGCGACCAGCTCGGCCATGGCCGCTCCACCCAGCAGCTCGGCAGGATTGGTGGGGATCCGTCCGGCGGGAAGCAGGTCGAGGTTCGGCACGTGGGTCTGGATGATCGTCCGCTCCATCGACAGCTCGCCAGTCAGCACCTGCGACAGCCCCTCGCTGGCTTCGATGTCGAAGGCCTTGTGCTGGCGCGGGCGGCGCATGTCGGCGTCGACAATCAACACCCGGCTCCCACTCAGGGCGATGATCGCGCCCAGGTTGCCGGACACGAAGGTCTTGCCCTCCTTGACCCCCGCGCTGGTGATCAGCAGGGTCCGGCGCTCGGCCTGGGAGGTGCGCTGCCCCGTTCGGAAGAGGACGTTGGTGCGCACGGAACGGAGGAGCTCCGCCACCTTGGAGTGGGGTTTGGTGTAGGCGTAGATCTCCCGTTCTCGTAGTTCCGCGATCTCCTTCAGATTGGCCGGATCGATGCGAGGCACGTGGCCCAGGATCGGCGCCTGCAGCAGCGCGGTGAGCTCGTCGACCGACTGAACCGAGTTGTCCAGGTACTCGGCCGCGAGCGCCAGCAGGATCCCGCCGAACAGCCCGAGGAACAACGCCATCACCAGGTTCTTGGTCATGTTGGGGCTGACGTGCTTCATCGGTGAGATGGCGGCATCGACGATGCGGATGTTGTTGGCCTGGACGACCTTGCCCACGTCGATCTCGGACATCCGGGAGTCCAGGCTCTCGTAGAGCAGGTCGATCCGCTCCGCCTCGCTCTCCAGGAAGCGCAGCTCGATCAGGCTCTCGTCAAGCCTCTCTACCTCGGCCTCCACCTCGTCGAGCTGAGCGGCCAGCGCGGCCTCTTGGCGGCCGAGCATGTCCACCACCGCCTCCTGGGCGTCCATGTGGTGTCGGACCTGCACCTCGAGCGCGGCCTCCAGATCGGCGCTCTGCTGACGCAGGCGCATGCGGATCGGGTGCTCGGCGCCGTAGCGGCTGGCCTGCTCGATCTCGTCCGTCTTGGACAGGAGCTGGCGCTCCTTGAGCTGGGCCAGCGACTCGTCCTGGACCTGCAGCCGGGAGACCAACACCTCCATCTCGCCGCCTTCCAGGTGCTCCAGCAGGGTCTCGTACTCCACCTCGGCCTGGATGCGCTCCGTGTGGACGGTGTTCCAGCTTTCCTGGAGCTGATTGAATTCGAGGATCAGCGTGTTGTAGCGCTCGTCGACTCCGATCAGGCTGTTCAGCTTGCGGTAGTCGTGCACCGCCTGATCCGATTCGAGGGCGAGGGTCTCGTACTCCTGCTGCTTGCCGTCCAGCCACTCCAGGGCCAGGGTCGCGGCGTCGTGGGCGTGGGCCAGGTTCTGGTCCCGGTAGACCTCGGCGATGGTGTTGGCGTACAGCGCGGCCATCGCCGGATCCGGATGAGTGACCACGACGTGAACGAGGTTGGTCTCGAGTTGGGGCTCGAGGTGCATGATCCGCTTCAGGGCGCCCACGGGGTTCGGCTCGAGCACGAACTCCGTGATGTCGTGTTCGGTCTGGAGCTTCTCCAGCGCCGCGGAGAGCACGAACCGGCTCTGCAGGATGCGGTGCTGGGTGGCGAAATACATCCGCACCTGATTGCTGTAGGGCTGGGAGCCCACGTCCGAGACCTGGTCCACACGCAGGACCGTGGGCGCACGAACGCTGATCTCGACCACGGCCGCAGCGGAGTAGAGCTTCTGCGCGCGACTCGTCATGACCGCGACCAGTGCGCAGAGGAGGGCTGCGAATCCGATGACCAGGTAGCGCCGGCGCAGCAGGACATTGAAGAACGCGAGTATCTGGCGGTCGTTCGCGGGCGTTGCTTGAACCATCGACTTCGGCCCCAGAGTTGTCGCGTCGTCCGCCGACCCCTTCGTCGGCGAGCGATTCGGGCATGGCTGTCACCCGTGCGGCAACCGGCGATAATAGGGTAACGCTGGATCGGTAGCAAAGGAATATGAACGTGCGACGCCGCCCGTCCCTAGGCCATACCGGGCTCGCCCTGTTGTTCCCCGTCTCCGTGGCCTGGTTCGCGGCCGTTCACGCCGGGGCGCGGGTGCTGGTACTCGCCCTCGTCGCTTTGACCGCGATCGCGGTTCTCGCACGACGCGGGCGTTCGTTCGGCAATCGAACCACCGATCGGATCTGTATCGCGCTGGCTGCGGCCGCCTGGGTCTCCTCCATGCTCGCGATCCTGCCTGCGGGCTCCCGGGTGCGCGCCCTGCTCCAGCCGGGCCTGGCTCCCCTGGTGGATGCGTCACTCGGGCTCGTGGGAGCGACCACGCACCCCCTCGGCATCTCCCCCCATCGGGTCCTGAGTGGACTCGGTTTCGCCGCGGGGATGCTCGGCTTGGCCGCGGTCGTGTCGTCCGCGATCCGTCACCGTGGACACCTCAGGCCCATGGCGAGGGTGCTGGTGGGAACCGGCCTTGCCCTATGCGCCCTGGGCCTGGCCCACGAGCTCACTGGAGCCGAGAGCATCTACTGGGTGACCGGGATCCCGGGCTACTCGCGCTCGCCCTTCTTCGGGAGCTTCGTCAACCCGAATCACGCAGCATACGTTCTCGTAGCCGTCGCACCACTCGCGGCCATCGGCCTGGGCCTGGAACGCAGAACGGGGGACCGTCTCCTGGGCCTGCTCACGACCGGAGCCATCGTCGTCGCGCTGATCCACATCGGCTGCCGCGGTGCCCTGGTCGTGGTCGCGTTGGAGATCGTCGCCGTGGCCGTCCTGGCCGGCGCGAGATGGCTACGTTTCGGCGTGACGGTTGCCGCGCTGGCCACGGTCGTCGCCGCGTTGGCCACGGGGCCCGAGGTGTTCGTGCGCTGGGCGTCGGCCCAGGTCGACCACGATGAGCACCATGCACAGTTGCTCTCCCGGCGCTTCGAACAGTGGAACGACAGCCTCGATCTCCTTCCCGCGAGTCCGTGGGTCGGGCTCGGGGCGGGGGGCTACGACGACGCGCACGGTGTGGTGAAGAAGACCCCCGCCTTCCTCCGATCGACCCATCTCCACCAGGAGCCACTGCAGGCACTACTGGAGCACGGAGTGCCTTCGGGGCTGCTCTGGATCCTGGCTTTGGTCGCGCCCCTGGTTGCCGGTGTTCGACGTGCTGTCCAGCTCCAACGCGGCAAGGAACACCGCTGGGTCACCGCGTTCTGCGTGTCCGGTGTCGGGATCCTGGGCTCCACGATGACCGACTTTCCCCTGAGAATCGGGGCGTTTGCCGTGCTTGCAGCCCTTGTCCTCGGGGCCTTGCTCGGGAGCCGTGGCGGGAGCCGTTCGGACGGGGCCACCGGTTCCCGGGCCCTGAGGCCCTCGATCGTGGCTTTCGCGATCCTGGGGTTGGTTCTGGTCGTCGTCGGCTTCTTCCTCAGGGGATCGGCCGGTTCCGTCTGGGCCGACGCGGCCGTCCTCGGCGCCCGTGCGGACGAAGAGGGGAAGGAATCTCCTGACCGGGCGGTGGAGCTGATGAACGGGGCCGTCCGGGCCGAACCGCTGGACTACTACGCGGTGATCGGTCTGGGAGGTGCGCTGGGGCGTGCCGGCCGGCTCGATGAGGCAGCCTCGGCGTTCGAGGTCGGGACGCGCGTCGCGCCCACGCTGCCGTGGGCGTGGCTCCACCTGGCGCGGCTCCGCGATCGGGAGGGTGACTGGGAGGCGGCCCACGTCGCCTGGGAGCGCATGCTCTGGTGCAACCTCCCCGCCGGGTACGACTCGTCGCCCTACGTCAGGGAGGCGCTGTCCTCCGGGCCCGATCCCTTGCTGGCAGCCCGCAACGCGATCCCCGACCGGGCGGGCCGCCTGGCGGAAGCTGCCCGACTCCTGGCGGTCACGAGCAGCGACCCTGCGTACCAGGAGCAGGCCGAGGAACTCTACCTCCGGGCCTACCCTGGAGGTCCGGGTCCCGCAGCCGGCTATGCGAACTTCCTCCTGAAACGGGATCGGCCCCAGGAGGCGTGGGACGTGGTCTCCGAAACAGGATCGGACCGCTGTGGGCCCCTGCGGGTGGGCGCGGCGGCGCTGCGAGAGCTGGGTCGTCTCGAGGAGGCGGAGCTTCGGTACCAGATGGCGAAGGAACGCTGCCCGGAACGCCGGCGGGAAGACGTCGCGGCGGGGCTGGTCGCGGTCCAGCTGGAGCTGGGGCGGCCATTGGCCGTGGCCCATGCGGAGGGAGCCCTGGAGGCCGAGCCGGGCAGGCACCAGCTCCGCCGCAAGCTGATCCGGGTCTACCTCGATCGACCCCGAAGCACCGAGACCCGTGAGCGACTGGAGATCCACCTGGGCGCCCTCGAGGAGGCCGGAGTGGCCAACGCCCGGGAGGTCGCGCAGCTCGGCCGAGTGCGCCAGCGCCTACCCATCGTCGACCGGAAATCGACTTCCGACTGACGACGTTATAATTCGGGCCTTCCCCCGGAGGAGAGATCGGCAACCACCCCCGGAATCGACGCCCTTCGGTGGCCGTCGTCGGACCCTGGAGACCGGCGCCGGGCGGCGTGTACACGTTCCAGCGAAACCTGGTGACCAGTGCGCTCGCCCGGGATTGGGACCTACGCCCCTACAGCACCAGCCGCCCCCCGAAGGAGCACGTGCTCCAGGAGATGTCCTACCGGGCGCTGTTCAGCGGCGGGATCTCCCGGCCGGTGACCAGCGGAGCCATCACGGCGGCGCATTTCGCCCGCTTCGTCCCTTTCCTTCGGCGCCACCGGGTTGCGGCGATCCAGGTCCAGTCGTCGGACTACCTGATCTTCTGGGAGTCCGCGGTGTATCTGGCGATGGCGAGGGCCGCGGGCGTCCCCGCCGTGGTGCGATTCGGCGGGAGCGACATGCGGGGCTTCTTCGCGGGCTCCGGGCGGGCTGCCCGGCGCGCCATCCGGCGGGTGCTGCGTCTGCCCGACGCGATCGTCGTGCAGTCCCCCGGGTGGAGGGACTTCTTTCGGGAGGTGGCACCGTTCGCTCGGCTGGAGGTCATCGGGAACGCCGTCGACCCGCCCCCAGAGCCTCCCCTGCGTCACGACGGGGAGCACCTGCGTGCCCTGTTCATCTGTACCAACCAGGCCAAGCGCAAGGGGCTGGACACCGTCATCGAGATGATGCACTTGCTCGGGCCGCAGATCTCGGTCGTGTTCGTCGCTGCCGCCGAGCCCGTGCGCCGGGAGCTCGCCGACCAGGGTCTGCTGGACCGTTCCGAGATCCACGGCTACCTGGACAAGGCAGCCATGGGGCAGCTGTACCGCTCTTGCGACGTGCTGTTACTGCCCTCCCGAAGCGAGGGATTCCCCAACACACTGCTGGAGGCCATGGCCGCGGCGCTGCCGGTCCTGGCGGCACCGGTCGGGGCCATCCCCGAGGTGATCGAGGAGGGGGTCCAGGGGATGCTCATCGATCATGGAGATGGCGAGGGGTACGCCATCGCGATGCGCCAGCTGGCCGGAGATCCGACCCTCCGTCGCAGCATGGGCCGCGCCGGCTACGAGACGGTACTGCGGGACTACCTGCGGGATCACGTGTTCGCCCGCTACGGCGAGATCTGGCGCGAGCTGATCGAGGAACGATCGGACCGCGGCTAGTCCCTCGAGACTTCTCGCAACTCCAGGACCCGGTGGGCGAGGGCCTGGCCGAGCAGGCGCAGGAGGACCCGTCCCTGCTGGGGTAGTGCCTGAGCCGAGTCCCTCCAGTGCACGGCGTAGCCTGCGGGGGTCTTGTCGTTCGCCGCCTGGCGAACGAAGCAGTCGTAGGGCTCGAGCTTGTGGGGGAGCGTCTCCTCCGCCAGGTCTCTGGGCGGCCACTCCAGCGAAATCGGATCGTCCTTCGACTCGAGACGGAAGCACAGAAACTCGGGCCCCACCTCTTCCGCGATCTCGGCGAACGTGCGTTCCAGCGCATCCATGTCCGGAGCGCTCGAGATGTCCTCGAGCCTCGTGGAGAGCGACCAGTGGAGGTCCTCCGCCCGTCCGGGGTAGACCACCGAGGCCTCCCGCGACTTGGTGGGCAGGTAGCGGTGAATCCCGGTGGTACGGATCATGAGGGCCAGCACGACCAGGGGGACCGCCACGGCCAGGCCGAGGGTCCAGTTGCGGCCGATGTAGATCGCCATCGCCGATATCACCAGGATCACCGTGGCGCCATGGAGCACCAGAACGGAGCGCCGGTGTCCCAATCCACCGTCCATCAGCCGGTGGTGGATGTGACCCCGGTCCGGTGCGAACAGAGGCCGCTGCTCCAGAAATCGTCGGAGCACGGTCAGGGTGACGTCGGTGATCGGGACTCCGAGGGCGACCACGGGAACCAGTAGCGCCACGGTGGTGCTTCCCTTGTGGCTGTTCTCGATCGACAGCATGGCGATCGTGACGCCCAGGAAGAGGCTGCCCGTGTCCCCCATGAAGATCCGCGCCGGGTTGTAGTTCCAGATCAGAAAGCCGAGGGAGGCGCCCGCCAGAGCGGAGACGAGCAGCGCACCCGCGCGGCTCTCTCCATGGATGCCGCAGATGATCCCGAGCAGGGCAACGAAGAACACGACACCGGCTGCGAGTCCATCCAGACCGTCGATCAGGTTGATCGCGTTGGTGACCCCCACGATCCACAGCACGGTGACGGGCAACGCGAACCAGCCGAGGTCGACCATGCCGAACCAGGGCACGTCGACCGCGGAGATGCGAACGCCCAGCGCGAACACGGTGACAGCGACGAAGACCTGCCCCGCCAATTTGTGGCGGGCCCGTAGACCGCGGACGTCGTCGGCGATCCCGAGCAGCAGCATCGCCGATCCACCCCCAAGGACGGCGGTGAGCAGGTTCTTGGCTCCGAACACGGCGCGGGAGATGTCGTTGTCCCACAGCATCAGGGCGATGACCGGTGTCACGAATCCGACGTAGATCCCGATCCCGCCCATGGAAGGGACGGGCTGGCCGTGGGTGCGGCGGCGGTCTGGGGTGTCCATCACCCCCTTGGCCCGGGCCAGTACCAGAACGATCGCCGTGGTGGCTGCGGTCACGATCGCAGCCATCAGGAAAGCGATGAGATAGGTACGGAAGGTCATGCGTGTCCCTCGAGGCCCTCGGACCGCTCGCATGATAGGGCGGGCTCTGTGGGCACGCAATGCTGGCGATCGTTGGTGCGTTGCGACCGTGCCGGCGATTCGCTAGGCTCCGTTTCCCCGTCACGGCTGGCTCCGGGAACCCCGCGTGGGCACACCGAAGAACGGAGGACCGCTTCGATGGCCGAGGTCCGTTGCCCCGATTTCATCTACGTAGGGCACCCGCGAAGTGGTTCGGGGCGTCTCGAGGGGTACCTCAAGGGCCACCCGGACGTGTTCATGGCGCGCAAGGAGATGCACTATTTCGGCGCCGATCTGGAGTTCAACGATCCGCCGCGGGACCGTGAGAACTACCTCGCCCAGTTCCGCGGTGCCGGGGCCTTCCGGCGGACGGGCGAGGCGTCCACGTGGTTGCTCGTCTCGCGGACGGCGGCGGCGGAGATCAAGGCCCACGCGCCCGACGTCCGGATCCTGATCATGCTGCGCAATCCGGTGGACTGGCTGTACTCCTTGCACAGCCACATGGTCTATGCGGCGTACGAGGACATCCTCGATTTCGGGGAGGCCTTGGAGGCCGTACCCGAGCGCCGGGAGGGACGCCGAATGCCGCGCTGGCCCTCGCCTCCCATCGGCGTGCTCTACACCGATCTGGTCCGATACCACGACCAGGTACGGCGCTATCTGGACGTTTTCGGCGAGGAGCAGACCCTGATCCTCCTCTTCGACGAGTTCCGGGATGCGCCGGACCAGACCTTGGACCGCGTGTTGGACTTCCTGGAGCTCCCGACCGCGTTCCCCGGTCGGGACGTGGTGATGCAGGGGACCCGCAAGTCGACCAACGCCAACGCCCGCCCGCGCAGCCGATGGCTGCAGGACTGGATCAAGCATCCCCGGCGGCGGGCGGTCTACCGGAGCCTCGTCTCCCACCCCTTCCCCGGGGCCAACCGCGTCCTGGGCGGGCTGTACCGGCTCAATACCCGGCGCGTGCCGCGTACGCCGATGGATCCCACTCTCCGCGCTCGACTCACGGAACGTTTCGCTCCCGAGGTGGAGAGGCTGGAGTCGCTGTTGGGAAGAGACCTGTCGACCTGGCGGCAGGTTCAGAACTCGTAGCCGAAGGTCTCGATGTCGTCGGCGAACATCCGGCCGACCAGCTCCTGGGTTTCGTCGTCGTAGTAGTCGGCGTAGCTCGCGCCGCCGCGACGGGTCTTCTTGGCCCAACCCAGGGAGCAGTCCGTCAGGTCGGCCCGCTGGCACGCGGTTTCGAAGTCCTCGGCCAGACGCTCGAACCGCCCGACGAAGTCCACCAGCGATCGCCCTTCCCGGTCGCGGATGAAGGCCACCTGGGGCAGGAGGTGGCGGCGGATCTTGGCGCCCACCTCCCCCCGCCAGCTCGGGCCCTCCAGCAGGAAGCGCTTCAAGGAGATCTTGAGGTAGCGGTAGGGATGGGTGCGGGGTAGGGCGGAGCCGCATCGCCACTTCCACTCCGAGACCATCCGATCCCAGGGATTCCGCACGAAGCAGAAGCTGAAGCAGCGATCGAACTCGCCCCGGGTGACGTACCCCAGATCGATCATCTCCGCGGCGGTCATGTGCTGCAGGGGGATCCCCCGCGCCCGGTCGAACCCATGCTGGTCGTCCCCGTCGCGCTCGCCGCCCAGCGCCTCGTAGACGGACGTTCCCGCCGTCTTGGGGATGTGGACGAAGACGAAGCCCTGATCGCGCGAGTACATGCTGGTCGCCCCGAAGACGAGCCAGCCTAGCATCCGATCGGCCGGCGTCAAGCTCGCCCCCGCCGGGCCGCCGGGCTAGACTCGGGCCCGCGCCGGCGCGGCCGGCGCGGGACGGGAACCGGGACATGGGTGGTGGACGAAAGGGCGGTCGGACCGCGCTGAACATCGTCTCCCAGTGGGCACGCCACCTGTGCGCCATGGCGGCCAACCTGTTCCTGGTCGGCTACGTGATCCACCAGGTCGGGGCGGAGCACTATGGCGGCTGGACCGTGGTCGTCGCCTTCACCACCTACCTGAGCCGGCTCGACGCGGGGTTCACGGTCGCTCTCCAGCACCACATCGCGAAGGCGCATCGCCAGGGTGACCGGCGCCTCCAGGTGGAGATCTACAACTCCGCGGGCGTGCTGTACCTGGCGGCCGCGGTGCTGGCGCTCGGGCTGGGGCTCCTGGGAGCCGCGCTCTACCCCGACATCTTCAGGAAAGTCCCCGAGGTATCGGCCGCCGAGGCTTCTGCTGGACTGCGCTGGGTCGCCCTGGGGATGACCGCGTTCCTGATCAACATGTCGACGCAGGGGGTTCTGCTCGGGCTGCAGCGTCACGCGATCCGCAACCTGATCGAGATATCCAGTGTGGTCCTCAGGGTCGGGGTGGTCGTCGCCCTTTTCACCCTGCGCGGGGCGTCTCTGGAGTATCTCGGAATCGGATTCCTGGCCGCGACCCTGTTGAGGCTGGTTGCCAGCCTGGTCGTGTTGCGGGCCGTGGCCCCCGACCTGCGGATCCGCCCCGCCGCCTTCTCGTGGCCGCGATTCAAGGACCTCCTCACCTATGGCAGCCACTCGCTGCTGTGGGTGGCCACCAAGCGGGCGATCCAGGAGGCAGGACCTGTCATCGCCATGTTGCTGTTCGGCCCGGTCATGGCGACGTACCTGTATCTGGGGAGCCGGCTCGCCAACGCCGTGGGAGGGCTGATCATCACCGGCGGCACGGTGTTCATTCCCATCGCCAGCTCGATGACCGCGGGTGACGACGATGCCAAGATGCGCCGTGTCTTTCTGCGGGCGACCCGGTTCTGCACGTTGCTGGCCCTGAGCGGTGGCGGCTGCCTGGTCCTCTTCGGTCAGCCAGTGCTCGATGTCTGGGTGGGACCCGGGTACGAGTTCGCGTATACGGTACTGGTGATCGTCACGGCCTCGATGGTCTTGCCCTGGGCCCTGCAGGCAGCCGACGGGATGTTCAAGGGGATGCGGCTGCTGAAGCCGCTCACGCTGCTCTCGCTCACCCAGCTGTGCGTGGTGCTGATCGTGGCGCCGGTCCTGGGGTGGTTCGCGGGACCCACCTGGTTCGTCGTGGGGTTGTTTGCGCCCATCGGTGTCACCTTCGCGGCTTGGATGCCGGCGATGGCGGCGAGGCACCTGGCGCTGAATCCGGCCGCCCTGGTGCGGGAGTCCCTCCCCGGCCCCGCGCTGGTCGCCACGATTGTCGTCGTGTGCGGGCTGGCGTTGCAGTGGATCTGGCCGCCTGAGCACGTGGTGACCCTGGTGGCCGAGTGCGCGGCAGTGCTCGCGGTGTTCGCCGGCCTCGCGGCGCTGGTGGGGCTCGACCGGCAGAGCCGACAGTTCGCAGTCGATCTGGTGCGATCGCGGCTGATCAGAGGATGAGGAGAGTGTCGATGGACGCCGAGATCTACGGACGGTTGGTGGACGCCTTCGTCAGGGAGGGACCGGAGCGTGACCGGCTGGAGAAGCTCGTGACCGCCCGCCACTGGCGCTACCTGCTGGGCAACGAGGGCGCCCTGCGCTGCAAGGTCGACCGCTGCGAGTACGTGGCGGACCTGCTGGAGGTCGACGGCAAGCACGTGGTCGACTTCGGCTCCGGGATGGGGTTCATCGCCGGATTCATGGCCACCCGCGCCGCCCGGGTCACGGGCGTGGAGCTGCAGGCCGAGCGGCGGGTGCTGTCGGATCACCTGGCCCGGGACCTGTTCGGCACCGAGGGCCGGGCCCGGTTCGTGGGCACGATCGGCGAGATCGAGGACGAGAGCGTCGACGTGTTGATGCTCAACAACGTCATCAGCCACGTGGACCGGCCGCTGCCCGTGCTGGTCGAGATGATCGCCAAGATCCGGACCGGCGGGACCCTGTTCATCGAGGACAACAACAACTTCGCCGCGGCCTGGATCCGGCGCAAGAACCGCAGGATCTGGGCCCGCCGGGACCGACGCTACCGGGAGACGCGGATCGCCCACCTCCGCGAGAACCACCCCGGTGTGGACGCCGAGGCGGTGGCCGATCGGACCTACGGCATGGGGTACGAGGAGCTGGACCGGGCCGCGTCCGACGGCGGGGACGTGCCCTACGAGCCGTCCCTGTTGCGGCGCCGTGCCCCGCTGGACCCCGACACCGGCATCCTCCACGAGAACGCATTCCATCCCCACGAGATGGAGACGATCCTGTTCAACATGGGCATGGTGGTCACGCGGATGGCCCCCAAGGCGCTGTTCGACTACCGCAAGCGCCCCGTCGTCACCGCGGCTTTCCGGGCGGTCCCCCGCCTGGCGCTGCGGGTGAGCCCGGCCTTCGAGATCACCGCCGTCAAGCGCTGACGACCTCCGCTACACTGGGCGCATGACGCGCATCTTCGACGCCCACTGCGACACCATCTTGCGGGTCGCCGACGCCGGGGTGGACCTGGCCCGGCGCGGCGAGACCGGTCACGTCGACGTCCCTCGCCTGCTCGACGGTGGCGTGGGCTGTCAGGTCTTCGCCTGCTTCGGCACGCGGGCGGAGCACGGAGACGACATCGCCGCCCACGCCGACCGGTTGCTGGAGCGGGTGACCGGCCTGGGGGATCTCCCCGGGGTGACGATTCCCGCCACGGTGGCGGAGCTGGACGCCCTGGCCAGTGGGGACTCGGTGGGGATCCTCCCTGCCGTGGAAGGGGGGGAGGCCCTGGACGGCGATCTGGGCCGACTCGACCGGTTCTCCGAGCTCGGCGTGCGGTACGTCACCCTGGCCTGGAACGACAACGAGTTGACCGGCAGCAGCTTCGGCGGCGGCGGGGGCCTGACCGGACTCGGCCGTGACGTGGTCCGCGGCATGGAGGAGAGGGACATCCTGGTGGACGTGTCGCACATGTCCGACACGGCCTTCGCCGACACCGAGCGCATCTCCCGACGGCCGTTCATCGCCAGCCACTCGTCGTGCCGGGCCCTGTGCGACATCGACCGCAACCTGACCGACGAGCAGATCCGCGTGATCGCCGAGCGGGGGGGGGCGGTGGGGGTGATGTACGCCCCGGGGGTGCTCGACGACGGGTTCCGACTCGCCGAGGGGCGGATCGCCGCGCCGATCTTCGAGGAGGCCAAGGCCCACCCGGAGCGGATCGTGGAGATCCTCGGGCGGGTCGCCGAGGCCATGGCGGACCAGCCGCGCCCGGGACTCGACGCCGTGGTCGACCACCTGGAGCACCTGGCGGAGGTGGGGGGGATCGGGTGCGTCGCGCTGGGATCGGACTTCGACGGACTCCCCTATCTACCCGCCGGCCTGGACAGCTGCGCGGCGCTGCCGGACCTGGTGCGGCGGATGGGGGCGCGGGGATTCACCGACGATCAGATCGAGGCGATCTGCTGGGGCAACTGGCTTCGGGTGTTCCGAACGACCTTCGTGGAGTGAGCCGCGTCGCGGGAGTGGGGGTGCCATGAGACTGGACATCGGTGGGGGCTTTTCGATCCGCAGCTACCGCGCGGACGACCGCAGCGCCATCGCCCGGCTGGCCGACAACCCCAAGGTCGCGGCCAACCTGACCCACCGCTTCCCTTCCCCCTACACCGAGGAGGACGCCGACCGCTGGCTGGCCGAGGTGCTGGACCAGACCCCGGAGACCCTCTTCGTGGTGGCGGACGAGGCCGACACCTTCGTCGGGGGTACGGGCCTCCACCTGGGGCAAGGCGTCTACCGTTGCACCGCCGAGCTGGGGTACTGGCTCGGGGAGCCGTTGTGGGATCGCGGCCTGATCTCCGCGGCCGTCGCCGCCCTGGTCCCCTGGGGATTCGCCAAGTTCCCGGGCCTGGAGCGGATCGAGGCCCGGGTGTTCTCCGGGAACGGGGCGTCGGTCCGGGTCCTGGAGAAGAACGGCTTTCTGCTCGAGGGGCGTCGGCGCAACGCGGTGCGCAAGGGGGACGAGCTGCTCGACGAGCTCCTCTTCGCCCGTCTGCGGCGAGCGTAAGGGTTCCGTAAGCCCACCCCGGCTCCCGACCTCCAGACTGGAACCATCAACGTTCCACGAGGAGGACAGGACGATGGCAGCCGAAGCTCTCAAGTGCCCCAGTTGCGGGCAGGCTCACTTCGAAGGAACCGACTGGTGTGAGGGGTGCGGTGAGGCGCTCAGCCCAGGCGCGAACCAGCCCATGGCGCCCTCGGCGGCCCAGCGGGCCCTCTATGCTCCCCAGGCGGCGGCGCCCGCGGGGGCCCAGGTCCAGCAGGCCGGTCACCACACGGTGGTGAACGTCCGCGAGGTCACCGTCACCGACATCAAGATGCCCTTTGGCAGCATGGTGGTGTTCATGATCAAGTGGGCGATCGCCTCGATCCCCGCGGGGATCGTGCTGGCGGCCATCTGGTTCGGGCTGGTGTTCCTGATCACCGCCCTGCTGGGCGGCCTCGGTGGGCTGATCTCGAGTTCGATGTTCTGACCGCGCCCGGCGTCAGCGCTTGAACGTGGCGTTGACCTCGGGGCCTTCGACTGCGGTGCCCAGGTCCCAGGACCAGCGCAGGATGTCGCCCTCCTGCTCGTGGGCGTCGCTCTTCTTGACCTTCCAGTCCGGGGCGTGCAGCTCGAACACCATCTTGGCGCCCGGGAGCATGTCGATCATCATCTGCATCGCCTCGGCGTCCTCGCCCTCGGCCAGGTTGCCCTGGGGCGAACCCGAGATCATCACCTTCTTGCCCTTGGTGGTCATGTCCAGCGGGCCCAGCATCGGTTCCTGGTCCATGGCCTGACCCGCGCCCTGGGGCAATCCCACGGCGACCGGCTGCTTGAGGCTCTCGAGGGTCTCGAAGCCCACCCGGAAGATCACGATCGCCGTGTCCCCTTCGACCTTCTGCGAGCCCCCGAGCCAGCTCACCCCCGCCGGCATGGTCTCCGGCGCCTCGGTCATCTGCTCGGTCTCGAAGTCGGTGCGCAGATCCTGCAGCGCCAGCTCCAGATCCGCCGCCTCCCCCACGTCGACCATCATCTGCGCCATGCCCCGCAGATCGAGGCGGATCTCGGTGACGAACTCGCCGGGGGCCCCCTCGCGCAGGACCAGTCGCTGCTTCACCTCGAAGCAGCCCACCGCGGTCAACGTGGTGGCTGCCAGCGCGACCCAGAGCGCAATGCGCGCCCCGCGCGCCATCCATCGCCGATTCCCGCCTCGCTGCGTCGCACTGTGCATCCCGCCCACCTCTCTTCTCGCCGCGACCCCACGGCCACCGGCGTCCGGCCAGTATCCCATGTTTGTGGGAAGTTCGGCCGGCGCCAGTTCTGACCTGCGGATGCCAGGGGCGTCCTCCTCGGTGGGCGGACGCGAATCGGACGAGCCGCGGGCCGCCGGGGAGGATCGCATGATGCGGCCCCACTCGCCGGATCCTGGCCGTCCCCTGGCACGGCCCTTGCTCCTTCCCCCGCCGAACCCACACCGCGGCCCGAACGACACGGCCCGGCCGCGCCACTGGAGGAGAACCCATGACCGTTCGATCGATCCTGACCGCCATCCTGAGCCTCTCCGTGGTCGCCACCCTCGCCGGCTGCCCCGAGGAGGGCCCCACCGTGGAGATCGTCGACGGCCCTGCCTGCGGTCCCCTGCAATCGGTCATCTGGTTCGCCGATCCCAGCGGCCTCACCCCGGCGGTGCACGTATACGCGTCCACCGAGGAGGATCTCTGCGATCTGTACGCCGAGTACATCGAGGTCACCGACGCGGCGGCCGTGGCCTTCTGGGAGGGCACCCACGCGGCCCAGGACGCGGACGATGGCAGGATGGCCTGCGAGGCCCAGCAGGCCTACAACGCCGCCGTGGCGGAGATCGAGGACGCCCTGAATCCCGCCGACTCGTGCAACGTCTGGCTGGGGTTCCTGGATCCAGCCAACGAGGGCGCCCAGACCGAGTTCTGGGCCGGGATCATCGTCAACGAAGCGGACGCGGGGACCGCCGCCGCCGGTCAGCTGACCGGGTGCGAGGGGCTGGGCGACCTGGACAGCTGGTACGAGTACGCCGCGGAGTACAACTCCCTGAGCTGGTACCCGGGCCAGATCTGGAGCTCCATGGCCGGTCACCTGACCCTGGCCGACGAGGGCGACGACCGGTACTCGGTGTCCGTGGAGGACCTGGCGCTCGAGCACTTCGTCACCCACGACACCAGCACCGCGTCCTTCGAGCTGCTGGCGGAGCACTGCTCGCTGTAACCCGCCCGCTGCGCACGATCCCGCATCCCCACGTGCCGTCTCCCCGCCCACCCGTGGTACCCTAGTCCGGCCTCAGGGAGGGCAACCATGGGCCAGTGGATCTCCATCGCTGTCGGTGGGTGTTGTTGCCTCGTCGCCGCGCTCGTCGTGATCGTCCTCGTGATCGTCGTGGCCAAGAAGCTGCTGAAACCCGACGCCGCGGAGAAGGCCTGGATCGCGGACGCCGAGACCCCGTTCAAGCGTTGGGCCCAGGGGGCCTTCTTCGCCCTGACCTCTCACCAGGACTACGCCTACCTGTCCGACGGTCAGGTGCAGGTCATGCTCGAGGACGCCTGGGAGATCAAGGACGCCGACGGCATGGAGGCCATGCTCCAGCAACTGGAGCAGGCCCAGCAAGGGGTCTGGGACCTGGTGCGGGCGATGTTGCTGGCCCGCTCGGCGGTGTCGGTGGAGTTCATGGACAACGACGCGTCCTGGGAACGGGTGCGCCTCCACTGTCAGATGCTGCAGCAGATGTATGACTCGTGGGACCAGCAGGCCGAGCACCTGGTGGCCTTCCGCCGCGACTGGCTGGGTGTGCCCACCGACGGCAGCGGCGACGACGACTCCATGGAAGAGGTCCTGGACGACATCGAGCTGGCCCGCAAGGAGATCTGGCCCGACGCTCCGTTCAAGGAGACCGACCTGACCTGAGCCTCCAGGCAGTCCCCGGCCCACATCGATCCGGATCCGCCCACCCGGGAACCAAGCCCGTGTGGGGATGTCTCGTCTACGTGGAGGTCGACCATGCGATTCTCGATGGCAATGACCGCGGTCTCGGCGCTGCTCCTCACCTCACTGTCCCCGTCGGCCGCCGCGGCGCCTCGGGGGGACGCGAGCCCCTTCGAGGCGGCGGGTGGGGAACGCACCAGGCTGCCCCTGACCCTGGTCGATGGAGGGGGCTACACCTGGGACATCCAGCAGGATGGCTCGGTGAGCAACGGAACCGGTGACGCCTTCGATACGGCGATGACCGTGACGGTGGCCGGCGCCAGCCCCCGGGTTACCGGCGCAGCCGTGCTGATCGAGGAGGGCCGCCTGCTCGTGCTGCCCACCGTGGACACCGCGGGGGGGCTACAGCTCACCCGGAGCGTCCACGTCCCCAGCGGGGACGGTTACGCGCGCTGGCTGGACGTGCTGTACAACCCCGGTGGCGAGACCGTGACGACCACGGTCGTGTACGGCCTGGGGCTGGGGAGCGACTCGGCCACCCGGGTGGTGGCGACCAGCGGTCCGGACACGGACGGCAATTCCAGCGACCTCGGCTGGGTGACCGACGACGCGGACCCCACCGGCGCCGATCCCGCGGTGGCCGTGGTGTTCGGCGACGCCCGCGGCGCGACGGAGCCGACGACGGACCTGGCCGACGGCCGGGACACACCCCAGATCACCCACCACGTGGAGGTTCCTCCGCGGGCCCAGGTGGGCATCGCGGTGATCGTGGCGCAGCGGACGTCCAGCGACGAGGCCACCACCTGGCTGCAGTCGTTCTCGAGCCGCGACGCCCTGAAAAAGGCGGGGGTCCGGATCCAGAACTTCGCCTACATGTCCGGTTTTCACGTGGCTGGGCTCCTGCGGGGCACCGAGTGGGATCTGGTGGAGCTGCGCAACGGCAACCGCCTCAAGGGCTCGCTCCAGGTCCCGACCTGGGAGGTGGCCACGCCCTACGGCCACCGGTCCGTGGCCAGAGAGGACGTCGCCGGCGTGATCTTCGGCAGCCCGGGCACGGCCCAGGACGCGCTCGTTCTCCACCGGGGGGACGTGCTGGTCGGCGATCTGGGGGTCGGTCCCCTGCCGCTGACCGCATCGTGGGGCGGAAAGGTGCCGGTGCCCCGCAAGAACATCGCGCGCATCGGGCTGGCCCACTCCGGCGATCCGGAGGAGCGGGTGGCGTCCACGGCCCACGTGGTCACCCTTCGGCGGGGTGACCAGCTCCGCGGGCAGCTCGTCGGGGACTCCCTCCGGCTGGCGGCCCCGTACGGAACCGTGGAGCTACCCATCGACCGCGTCGCCCAGTTGCTGCTGACGGCCGCCAACGGCCGCCTCCACGAGGCGACCCTGGCGGACGGTTCGGTGTTCTCCGGGATCCTGCTGGACAGCGCGATCCGCCTGCGGCGCGAGGACGGGGAGGAGCTGGAGCTCGCCCGTAGCCTGCTGGAGAGCGTCGAAGCACCCCCGCTGCTTCTCGAACCCGCCATCGATCACAGCTCCCCGGTGCTCACGCTGAGCAACGGGGACCGCTGGTACGCGAGCCCCACAGAGGAGCCGATGCACCTCGTCGCCTCCTTCGGCCCCCTTGACCTACCCCTGGCTGAGATCGGGACGATCGACTTCGGCACCCCCCATCCCAGGGCCGCCATCGTCCAGCTCGCCGACGGCGGCAGCGTCACGGTGCAGTTCAGCGACGACGACCTGACCTTCCGCCTGAGCGGCGGAATGGAGTTGAACGTGCCGCTGGTGTTCCTGGAGGGATTGGACTAGGCCACCCAAGTCAGGGCCGGTCCCGTCCCCCTCCCTCCCGGCGCGTGCGGGAGTCAGTCGGTGGGGGCGATGCGGACGAGGGGGGGGTGGGCGAAGAGGTCGGCGGAGGCTTCGTCCAGTTCGTCGTTCACCCACAACGTGAAGCTGATCTCGGCGCCGGACCAGTCCCGAGCGGCGGGGTACATCTAGTCGCCGGCGAGGGCGGTGACCAGGTCGCCGAGGCCGATGCCGCCGGTGCGGCGGGCGTCGTGCCAGGGGGTGTCGCCCCACAGGGTACCCAGGGGCGCGAGGAGGGCCTGGCCGTCGTCGTTTCGCAGGGGGGCGAAGGCCATCGAGGTGCGGTCCAGGACCCGGTGGGACACGGCCAGGGTGATGGCGTCGTCACAGGTCAGCGCGACCCAGCCGTCGGCGGCCTGGCCGTTCCAGGTCTCCTGGCCCCGGCGCACGGGGCGGGTCAGGACCGCGCCGTCTGCGTGGGTCCGCCAGGTGAGCTGGTCCGCCTCGCCTTCACAGGAGAGCGGCGAGAGGGCGACGCTCTCGGCGAGGTCGGGGTCGTCGGCGTCGCCCATCGATGCCTCGACGCGGATCACGGATCCCGGGAACCCGTCGTACACCTCCACGGTCCGCGCGACCTGTCCGGTGCCACCGCAGAGGGTGAGGTCGTAGGTCAGGGTGCGGCGGACCCGCACTGTGCGGGGGTCGATCTCGGGGGACACGGGCCCTTCGCTCTGTCCGTCTGCGCGCTCCCCTGCGCACTCGGTGAACGGAGCGGTGAGCCCCGGCGGTTCGATCAGGTCGCCCTCGGTGATCGAGCCGGTGGCGGTGGCGGGCTGGGCCGGATCGTAGCGCCAGGAGAGGGCGAGGGTGTCGTCCCCGGGGACCTGGACGACCAGGGTCGCCCGCAGCCCGACCGTGTCTCCCCCCGCGTCCAGCAGGTCGACCACCGCGGGCAGTTCGGTTCCGTCCTCCGCGAACAGGGAGAGCCCCTCGGGCCCCTCGTAGTCCCCTGCGGCCACCTCCAGGGGGACCTCCACCAGCGCGACGCCGCCCGCGGTCCGGGCATTGACGAGCTGGATCTCGCCCGGCGCCAGGGGGTGGAGGGCTTCGGCCAGGTCCAGGGCGGCGTCGGCCGCAACCGTGGCCTCCTCGACCCGCGCCCGGGCCGTGGCCATCCGCTCGTCGCACAGGTGGGGCGCGGCCAGGCCGAAGTGGGTCGTGGACAGGGCCCGCAGCCGGGGCTCCAGCGCCAGCGAGGCCGCCTCCTCCACCTCCCCATCGCCGTCCCCCAGCAGGCGGGCCCGGTCCACGGTCTCCCGCGCCCGGGCGATGCCGGTGGCGATCTCGTGGTTGAAGGTCTTCTCGGCCCAGGACTGGAACCCGTCTCCCGTGCCGTCGGCCAGGTCCCCCGGGAGCTCCACCTCGGCCACCGGATCGTGGGTGTCCAGGTAGTCCTGGACGGTCGTGTAGGTCACGAAGTCGAGGTCGGCGAGGCTCGCCAGCTCCTGATCGAAGTTCTCCCAGATGATCGCGTCGGCGTCCATGTGGACGAGCAACAGGGTGTCCCCGGAATACTGATCGTGGATCTGGGTCACCCACGCCGCCATCCCGCCGTGGTCGAGCACGTCCCCGTGGTGGTACGCGGGAACGAGCACCATGTCCGCGCCTTCCCCGTCCGACAGCGTCACGGGGTTGTACAGAGCGGCACCCTCGAGGGTCAGGTCTCCGGGCAGGGCGGTGAACGGCGTCTGGGAGTTGAACAGGGTGATCCACTCCACCCCCAGATCGCGGTACCAGGCGATGTGGGGGGGGGTGAACATGCACTCCTGGGGCTGGACCCCGGGATCGAACTCGCCGAAGGTCGCCAGGTAGCTCTCCTGGGCCCAGGTGATGGAGGCATCGAACTCCTCGCGGTTCTCGGCCACCACGGCGCCGTTGTTCCACGACATCAGCCGCAGGCCGTCTTGCCCCGAGCGCACACGCGCGTCGATGCGCTCGATGATGTCCGGGGCCTCCTCGGGGAGGACGCCGTCCAGCGAGAACGCGTTCTCGATGTCCCAGTCCCCGTGGACCTCGGGGTACTCGTCGAGCCAGTCCAGGATCCGGCGGATGACCCGGATGTCCTGGCCGTAGCCGTCCTCGTCGTTGGTGTCTCCCCGGTACGAGTGGTACAGGTTGGCGTGAAACGACAGGGCCAGGTGCACCTGACCGTTCGCGGACTCGGGGGGAACCGCGCCGGACCCCGGCACGAGGCGGTAGACGGTGCCGTCGTGGCCCAGCGCCAGGCGGTCGACGACCGCCACCACCGGCCCATCGCCGGCCTGCGTCCACTCCCCGGCCTGGTAGCGCCAGATCCCACGGGTCCCGCTGGCCACGTCGATGCCGTCCTTGGCCCGGGACACCGCGACCCCGTCGGAAGGGCCTCCCAGGGAGTTCCAGAGGCCCCCGCTCCACTCGAAGAGACCCCCGTTCAGCGCCGAGACCGCGATACTGCCGTCCCCGCCCAGGGCCACGCCGGTCACCGCCGTGCCGGGCAGGTCACCGGTCACGTCCTCCCACACGTCGCCGGCGTCGTACGAGATCGAGACTCCGCCCTCGACCAGGTCGATGTACTCGTCGGGGATCAGCCCGGTGGGCAGCTGCGAGGCCGTCGCCAGCCGGTCGCCGTCCGAGTCCACGGCGGTGAACAGCAGGTTGAGCGCCCCGGGCTCCGAGCTCTCCACGGCCATCCAGGTGTCGCCGAGGTCCGAGCTGGTGAACAGGCCCCCCGGCGCCGCCAGGTAGGCCACCCCGTCGTCGGTGGCCGCCCAGCCCCAGGGGACCACCACGGCGCGGGGATTGAGGAGGGACTCCAGCAGCGCGGAGCGGGGGGGCTCGCTGACCGGTGTCCAGCTGGCGGCGTCGTCCTGGCTACGGAACAGTCCCTTGCCCCACACGTGGGCCACCAGGGTCCGGGGCGGCCCCGGGATGCCGGCCAGCAGCAACACCGGTCCGGCGGGCAACCCGCTGGTCTCCACCACCCCCCAGGTCTCGCCGTCGTCCTCGGACGCGTAGAGCTTGCCCCCCGCAGCGGCCACGGCCAGCCCCGCCACCTGGGTCAGGGCGGACGCCTCGTCACCGATGGCGGCCACCGACTCCCAGTGGTAGGCGTCGGCGTCCTCGGTGGTGTCGTCGTCCAGCACGGGGTCGCCGCAGCCACATCCGGTGATCGGGAGGGAGAGTGCGACGGCCAGCGCCACCGTGAGGCTCCCGGCGACGATCCTCGGGCCCCTGGCGTTCCACATGATCCGTACCTCCAGCGCACGGCTCGCATCGTAGCAGCCGGTCTCCAGATCCGCGGAATACCAGCGCGGCGGTTTCAGGATCTCGAGCGCGGCTCGAAGGAGACCTCCCGGGTGATCGCCTTTCCGTCCGCGAGGATCGACTGCAGGAGCTCGCGGCTGCTGTCGGTCATCGCCGTGAACTCGATGCCGATGCCCGCGGGGTCGCTGTGGTCGGCCGCGTCCCGGCCGCGCACCACGCGCACCACCTTGCCCCGGGCCTCGAAGGTGCCGCCCTGGGCGAAGTCGATGCGCAGCTCCACGTCGGTGCCCACCGGCCGCGGGGCGTCGGTCTTGACGAACATCCCACCGAGGCTGACGTCCCGCAGGTGGTAGTTGCGGAACAGGTCTCCCGGCTGGGCCATCCGCATCTGGATCTTGAGGCTGGCTGCGATGCGCGGCCAGCGGCGGCGATCGATGCCGTCCGCAGCGGTCATGGGACCTCCTGCACGTGGAGCCAGGCCGGCGCCAGCGCGGGGCTGGTTCCCACCCGCAGGTCGCCCTGCAGGTCATTGTCACCGTCGGCGTCCGCGAAGAGCACCCGCAGCCCGACCCGACCGTCCTCGATCCGCGCCAGGTCGGTGGGCAGGAACACCTCGGCGTCCAGCCCCTGGTACCGGCCCCCCTCCTCCCGTCGTCGCGTCGCGCCATGGACCCCGGCTGCCGACCGGGCGCTCCGCTCGCCCTCCAGGGCGACCTCCTGCTCCCGGGCCTGGGCCAGCGCCCGGGCCACCACCCGGGCCGTGCCGTCCGCGTCGCCCGAGTACACCGCGAGCTGGATCCACCCGTCCTCGCCCCGCAGCCACACCTGGAGGTGGTCGGTGGCGATGTCTCGGCGCCCCTCCGCCGCCGGCGCCCAGCCGTCGTCCCACACCCGCACGGCGACCACCCATCCCCCCTCGGCTGCCCGCACGCCCACGGCCATGGACGCGTCGTCGGGGCCCTCCCAGCGGGTGTCCCCGCGCACCCACTCCACGTTGACCGACGCGTCGAGCCACAGCAGCTCGGCTCCTCCCCAGTCGCGCAGATCGCCGTCCACCGTGGGCGCGGGCCCCCCCCGCAGCGACAGGTCGTGAATCTCGGTGTACGCCAGGTCCACCGCCGCCCGATGGGCCTCGGGCATCTCCGCCTCCGCCATCCAGTGAATCGCCGAGACCGGGGGATCGTCGGGATCTCCCGCGGGGAGGGTCAGCCTGTGCGCGGCGGTCCGGACCACCGGGGCGGTCCCGGGTTCGAACCACAGGTCCGGAGGGCCGAAGTGGTAGACATCGCCCGGTTCGCCGAACGACGAGGGATCGATCCCCCCCTGCAGGGGCGGATCCACCGGCACCTCGATGGGCAGGAGCCGCGCGTCGCACTCGCCGCCCTGCGGCGTACCGTGCATCACCCACACCAGCCCCCCGGGCGCCGGGCGGACGTACGAGGATCGGTAGTCGAAGGTGAGGCAGGCGCGCTCCTCTCCGGGCAGGGCGTCCCAGATCTCCCGCGCGCGGCGGATCATCTCCCTGTGCTGGGGGCCCCACAGGCGCAGGAACTCCTGCTCGTCGCCGAAGCGATCCCGCATCGAGAACCGGGCGTCGGTCCACGCCCTGTCCCCCCCCGTGTCACCGCCGGACCAGCGCCGCATGCCCCGCAGGCTGCCCACGATGCTGACCACGTCCAGACCCCCCGCCTCGCGCCACGCACAGTGGCCCTGCGAGGGATCGCAGTCGGCTCCGAAGTCGTCGTCGAGGTCCCGGTACAGGCCGTGCTCGTGGACCCAGCGGCCGGCGCCCAGGCCGTCCTCCTCCCACAGCCGGATCCGCGTCTCGTCGAAGGTCCCGCCCCCGGGGAGGTCCACGGTCCGTCGCAGGGCGATCCGACCGAACCGTGCCAGGGCGGCGCCGTCGTAGTAGGTGGGAAGGCTCGCTCCCAGGATCTGGGGCTCGCGTTCGGGCCCGGTCCGGATCTGGAAGGACTGCCCCGCGCCGCTGCCGGTGACCACGAACAGGTCGTGGGTGAAGCCGCTGCGATCCGGTCGGACGAAAATCGGTTCTCCCGTCCCGATGGCCGGCTCGCTCGAGTCGGTCGCGGTGGCGTCCCCGTCGCCTCCGCCGCCGCAGCCCCACGCGGACAGCAGCGTGAGCAGGCCGAGCAGGACCGCGAGGCCGGTCGGGGCGGCCCCTCGCACGGTCACCGGCCCAGGGAGATGCGGTTGCCGGTCGCCGGCTGGACGTCGAAGAAGAACACCATCGCGTCGTACAGCAGGGCCGGCCGGGTCCAGATGTGATTCACGGTCAGCCGATTGTCGGTCCAGAAGGCCGCGCCGAAGTCCACCAGCACCATCGAGTTGGGGGCGCGGAACTCGGCCACGAGGGACTCGAACTCGTCGGGCGTGTACGCGGCCGGTACCAGCTCGCTGCTGTGCCGCTCGGCGTCGTGGTACCCGCCGGACAGCGCGTGGGCCACCGTCACGTGGACCCGCTCCCAGGTGGGCTCGTAGTACTTGTCGAAATAGCGGGCCAGCGGGATGCGGCCATACGCCGGGCCGGGGGCGCCCTTGTTGGCATGATCGGCGTCCAGGAAGAACAGCACCGGCGATTCCAGCTCCGCCTCGGCGCGCTGGATCAGGTCGGTCATGTTCTGCCGCAGGATCCGGGCGCGGGCCTCCTGCAGCGCCGGCATGTCCCGCCGGGCCCGGTTCTCCGGCTGGTGGTAGAAGATGCTGGTCTTCTCGGTGTCCAGGTAGTTGCGCAGCACCGGGAAGATCTCCGGGGGGATCTTCTTCTTGAGCGCCGCGATGGCCACCGCCTCGTTGAGCCGGTTGATCGCCTGGAGCATCGCGGCCGGGTTGCCGCCCTCGAAGGCGGTGGTGACCTCGCCCATGACCTGGCTGAGGTTCTTTCGGGTCTCCCGGTCCTTGAGCAGGCCGATCTGGGTCTTGAGCGGGAGCAGGGAGCTGGCCCCGCCGCCGGTGAACACGTCGTGGTTGAGGTCGAAGGTCGTCAGGTGGACCCGCTTGTCCGCCGCCAGGCCCTTGTTGTAGGTCCGCAGCTCCTCCACGAAGGCCGCCAGCTCCTCGGGCAGCTCCAGCTCCTCGGGGGGGGCCTTGCCGTCCACCACGTAGGCCTCGAGGAAGTCGCTCATCCACAGGGGAGCCTCGATGGCCACCAGGCGCACGTCCCGGGCCTGGTGCAGGTGGGTGGTGTAGGGCATCAGGAAGGCCGGGATGTCCTGGGTGCCGCCCTGCGGCGCGTACCCGAGCATGAACACCGACGCCTCGTCCAGGCCGGAGAGGGGGCGGTCGGGCTGGAAGGTCGGCGTCACGGTCCGGGCGTCCGCGGTCAGCTGCTCGGCGACCTGCTTGACCCCCGCCCCGGGGAGGATCGTCCAGTACTCGGGGATGGTCGTGTCGAACTGCCCCCGGGCCTGGACGCCGGCGCCGTCCACCACCACGTAGCCGATCTCGTCGAAGGCGAAGTCGGGGGCATTGACGATGGCCACGTCGTTGACGCCGGTGTAGACCACCGCGTAGTGCTGGGGGTTGAAGGGGTTGACCATCGCGAAGGTGGCGGCCACGTCCGAACCGAAGATCCGTTCCTTGCCCACGCTCACGCCCTGCTCGTCCACCTGGATCGGGAAGCGACCCTCGTACAGGGCCAGGACCACGTTCGACCGGGGGGTGCCCACCAGGAACAGGGCTGTACCCCCCAGCTCGGGCAGGCTGACCTCGTCGTCGGCGCGGATGGTGATCGGCCAGCCCTCGCCCTCCATCTTGGCCTCGAGTTCGCTCGCCAGCTCTCCGGCGTAGGCCTTCAGACCGGCGACCGCCTCTTCGTCGCCGCCGGTGCCGTACACGATCAGCACGGCCTCGGAGGTCAGTGCCTCGCGCAGGCTCTTCTCGGTGGCCTGGTCGTCGATGCCGGGCAATCCGTCTTGCGCCCCCGCCGGCACCGTGAACAGCGCGACGAGCAGGCAGAGACTAAGGGCAAAGATTCCGTGGTTCCGCATGGATACCCCCGATGGTCCTCGGTACGAGCGTCGTTCCCCACCCCAGGGAGCGGAACTCTATCAAAAAAGCAGGGCGAGGGAGGGGACGGCAGGGCCTTCCAGGTGTTTCGACCGGACCCTTCCGTCCCTGCCATGTCCACCGATCGTGATTTTCCTTGCCCCCCCCCCCCCCCCCCCGCCGGGGTGGGCCCCCTGACCTCCGGGCCCGCGAATTCCACCGCTTGTGTTTTTTCCTTCCCCCCCCCCCCCCCAACCGTGTTTTGATCCCTCCGTCGATTCGGGAGTCGACGTCCACTGACGGCAAGGGGTCAGCAAGAGGGGGGCGAGGGGGTTCCCGGACGCGAGACAACAGACGGTACGCCACGGGCCATCGAGCCATGGGGTCGTGCGTCCACCCGTCCAAGGGGGGCGCGTCACCGGGCGCGATGGTGTTCGTGTGCGAACGAGCCGCGAGGAGGACCACCATGCCTGATCAGAGAAGCACCGCAAGCCCGCAGAGGAGGCCACAGATGCCTTTCACGAGAAGCACCGCCGGCCCCCAGGAGCTGCCCATACCCCAGGCCGCCATCCGGGAGGTCAACCTGTTCGCCGACCTGTTCATCGTGACCGACGGCACCA
>CAZITQ010000062.1:22515-40500 GCA_964542165.1 uncultured Rickettsiales bacterium | reverse complement strand
CGCTCAACCCGGACGACGGGGACGGGGACGGGTACTCCACCTGCGACGGGGACTGCAACGACAGCGACGACCGGGCCCACCCGGGCGCGCTCGAGGACTGCGAGGACGGGGTGGACAACGACTGTGACGGGGCGGCGGACGGCGCCGACGACGAGTGCGAGACCGGGGACGACGACGACAGCGCCGCGGACGACGACGACGACGACGACGACGACGACGAGGTGCCGGAGGACTGCTCGTGCCGGCTAGCGGGTGTGGACCGCCCAGGCCCATCCGCGGCCCTGGGGCTCGCGCTGATCCTGACGCTCGTCCGCCGCCGTCGCTGAGCCCCCCCACCCGACCCGGGTCGAGACCGCTACGCCCTTTTGTTATCCTCAGGGATCGGCCGAGGAGTCCCCGTGGGCGCCGCCGGGAGTTTCCCGCGGTGCACGGAGACCCGGTCTCCGCCAGCCAGGAGCGTTCCGATGCTTTTCAGGGACAAGCGCCAGGACAAGGTCATCGAGGAGATCGACGGGTACTGCACACTGGTGGGCCAGGCCGTCCAGCGCTACGTGGACATGGTCGATTCCTACCTCGACGGCGAGGAGGACTACAAGGTGGCGTCGTACCAGGTCCACAAGCTGGAGAGCAAGGCCGACGAGATCCGCTTCGCTGTCGAGCGCGAGATGTACAAGGGCGCCTTCTTACCGGCCTACCGCGAGGACTACATCGGCATGCTCGAGACCCTCGACCGGGTGGCCAACAAGGCCGAGGACGCCGCCGACCTGATGGTGCTGATGCGGCCGGAGGTGCCCCTCGACGTGGCCGAGGCGCTGGTGGAGATCGTGTCCATCACCGAGCAGGCCTACGGGCCGGTCACCGAGATGGTCCACAAGACCCTGCACGACGAGTTCGACATCCAGGAGGACGTGGAGTTCATCGGTCGCCTGGAGCAGGAGATCGACCGGCTGCAGTTCAACGCGGTGCGGTGCACCTACAAGAATCCCCACCTGGACAAGGTCGACAAGCTGACGCTGAAGATGGTCATCGACGCCATCGCCGAGGTCAGCGACAAGCTCGAGAACGTGGGCGACAAGCTCTCCTTGATCGCAATGAAGAGGAAGCTGGGCTGAGAGACCGACTCCCCGAAGCGTCCCCGACGGGAGGCGCCCCGTGAGCGTTGAGCTCGCCCTGCTGATCGTGGCCGGTGGCCTGTACGTAGGGGCCAACATCGGCGCCAACGACGCGGCCAACTGCATCGGCCCGTCCACGGGCGCCGGGTTGATTCGCTACCGAATGGGGATCTCGCTCGTGGCCGTGTTCGCCATCGCCGGCGCGCTGCTCCAGGGCAAAGCCGTGGCCAAGACGGTCGGCAAGGGGATCGTCACCGAGACCCTCTCCGCCGAAGCCGTGTTGGCCGCCTTGCTGTGCGGCGGACTCTTCGTCACCATCGCCACCTTCCGCAAGATCCCGGTCTCCACGTCCCAGGCGGTGGTGGGGGCGGTGGCCGGTGTGGGGGTCGCCTCCCGCCTGGAGATGGACTGGTCCAAGGTACTCAACATCGCCGGATCCTGGGTCCTGTGCCCGATCCTGACGATGGTGCTGACCTACGTGGTGTACCGGGGGATCGTCTGGCTCCTCAACCGGATGGAACGCCAGCGCGGGGCGCGTGCCGTACTGCGCTGGTTGGTGCTCGTCTCGGCGGCCTACGCCGCCTACTCCCTGGGCGCCAACAATCTGGGAAACGCCATCGGCCCGATCCTGGCCCTGAAGGACGAGAGCGGAGGGGGGGACGGCTTCACCCTCCTGACGACGATGCAGCTGACCGTACTCGGCGCGTTGTCCATCGCGGCCGGTGCCATGATCTTCGGCAAGGGCGTCGCCGAGACCGTGGGTCGCAACATCGTGACCCTCGACCTGCCCGGCGCCTTCGCGGTGCAGACGTCCGCCGGCTTCGGCCTGCACTTCTTCTCCATGCTCGGTGTGCCGGTCTCCACCTCCCAGGCGGTGGTGGGCGCCCTGATGGGCGTGGGGCTGTACCACGGCATCAAGACCGTCTCGCGCCGCAAGCTGCTCGAGGTGGTGGTCGGCTGGGTCGCAACGCCCACCTGCTCCGGCCTGGTGGCGCTGGGGATCTTCATGTTGATCCGGGCGATCCAGGGATGAGGCGACCCGGGGCGGCCCTCAGCGGGTGTAGCTGACCACGTCCACCAGGTGGGGGGCGACCGGCATCTCGAGGGTCCCGATCCACCAGGTCTCGAGGGTGATGGCCTCTCCGTCGACCTGCACGATCACGTACCCCGCCTCGCTGTCCACCTCCACCTGATCGGGCGCCAGCTCGGGGAAGGCCAGCCGCTCCCGGCGGGGGGCCTCCGGCGCTTCGGGGGGGATCACCGCGTCGCCCGGCCGCTGTCCCGCGGGGGGGAGGACCAGGTACCCGACGCCGTCGTCGTGGTCCCGGCCGTAGAGCCCGGATGGGGCGATCTGGGCCTCGTGGCGCAGGGGCAATGTGCGCTGGTACAGGTGCTCGTGTCCGGCGAACACCCAGTCCACCGCGCCGTCGAAGAGCTGGGTCGTCGCCCGGACCGCATGCTGGGCCTCGGCGTGGCGGACGCCCGCGTTGTAGGGCGGGACGTGGACCAGCGCGAAGACCCACGACGGGTCCCCGGCCAGGTCGATGTCCGCGAGTTCGGACTCGACCCACAGGTACTGGACCTCGCCGGTGGCCAGCTGTGGCTGGACCTCGGAGTTCAGGCCCAGGAAGGCCGCCGGGCCCCGGTCGATGCGGTAGTGGGTCTCCGAGCCGGAGGCCTCGGGCAGAGCGAAGTAGGACTCGAAGCTGGTGGTGTCGTCGTTGTGGCCGTGCCCGGGGGTGTCGTGGTTGCCCGGCACCGGCAGCACGGGGTAGCGGCCCAGGAGATCCCGGCCGCCGTCGAAGAAGGTCCACCACTGCCCCGGAGCGTCGCCGGCGCTCATGTCCCCGGGCAGCACGATCAGCTCCAGGTCCGGGTGATCGTCGACCAGGTGCTGGGCCGTGTCCCGCCAGCGGTTGCCTTCGCCGGTGTCCTGCATGTCCGAGATCGCGGCGAACGTCAGGGTCTCGGCTCCGTCCGCGGCCGTGCGGAAGGTGTAGGTCTCCGACACGTGGTCTGCGCTGTCCCACACCCGGTAGTGGACGTCGGAGTCCGGGGGGAGCCCGTCGAGGGGGATGTGGTGCTGGTAGGTCGTGTCGTCACCCACCGCCCACTGCCCCAGGGCGGGGGAATCCCCATACTCCACCCGGCCCAGGCAGGCCACGGAGGTCTCGAAGTTCACCACTGCGCGGGTGGCGGGATCCCCGTCGTCGAGGGTCAGCACGGGCCCGATGTAGGGGAAGACGATGGACTGGTGGTAGTCGAGTCCCTCGTGGTTGTCCCAGGTCTTGAGGCCCTCGTCGTCCTCGGTGAAGAACACGAAGTGCATCGCCCGGCCGTCGGTGGGCAGGTCGACGGTGACCTCGAAGCCGTCGATGACCGGGGTCATCGGGGCCCGCAGGTAGAAGTCGCCGTTGTCCCCGTCGGTGTGCAGCTCCCCGACCCCCTGGACCTCGTTCCAGCCGTTGAACCCGTAGTGCAGGTTGAGGTCGTCCTCCTGGGCCAGGGAACCGAAGTAGTGGACGGTGGCCGTCTCCCCGGGGACCAGGGTCGTCGGCGTCACGTAGACCGCCCCCTGGAGATAGGGATCGTCGGGGGTCGAGTCGTCGTCACCGGTGGTGTCGTCGTCTCCGGTGGTGTCGTCGTCCCCCGTGGTGTCGTCGTCGCCGCTGGTGTCGTCGTCCCCGGTGTCGTCGTCCGCCATCGTGTCGTCGTCGGAAGAGAAGTCGTCGTCCTCGTCCACGCACCCGTCGCAGGAGGCGACGCTGAAGACTGCGGCCATCAACCAGGGAAGGACCGGGAAACGACGTGAGTTCACGACGGCATTCCTCCTGGTACAGAGTGTACCGTCTTCGCCTGACGCCTGACGCCTGACGCCTGACGCCTGACGCCTGACGCCTACGGCATGTAGACCGCGTAGCCCCACGAATCCAGGGAGATGGACGCGCTGCCCCCGCTGACGCTGATCGAGCCGGCGCCCACGGCGTTTTGCAGGGTCTGGCCGTCGATGCCCAGCGACGACAGATCGATGGTCTCGGTGCGACTCGACCAGCCCTTGTTCATGGCGATCACCGCCACGTCGCCGTTGCCCGCGTCCCGGGCATAGACGTAGAGGTCGTCGTCCACCCACAGCTGGACCCGATCGCCCCGGCGCAGGGCCGTGCTGTCCCGGCGGGCCAGCCCCAGGGCCTGCACCCTCGCCAGCATCTCGTCCTGGTTGGCCGACAGGTAGGGCGAGAAGTTCATGTTGCGGCGGTTGTCCGGGTCCCCTTCGCCCGCCAGCCCGATCTCGTCGCCGTAGTAGATCAGCGGCACGCCGGGCTGGGTCAGCACGAAGCAGAACGCCATCGACATCTTGTTGATCAGCTCCCACTGGGTGATCGACTCGCCCCCGCCGGCCATGTAGTCCTCGGGTGGGTTCCAGCCGTTGCCGGTCCCGTTGCCCGCCAGGAAGGTGGCGTAGCGCAGGATGTCGTGGTTGCCCAGGAAGGGGGACATGGGCGCGTCGCCGTACCAGGACTCGCCCGTGGCGACCGCGTTCTCCAGGTCGTTGAAGCTGGACCAGCCGGCGAACACGTCCCGCAGGGTCCACACCAGCGGGAAATCGAACTGGGCGTCGAGCTCGTAGTCGGCCACGTAGTCCATGATCAGCCCGTGGCCGTCGGTGAAGACGTAGGTCTCGCCCACCAGGTAGAACGGCGCGCCACCGCCCACCTCGAACTCGTCCTCGAGCCGCATGGACAGGGTCCGCATGATCACGTGGTTCATGTGCTTGGCCGCGTCCACCCGGAAGGCGTCCACGTCGTACTCCTGGGCCCACCACAGCACGTCGTCGACCTGCTGCATCACGATGTCGTGATTGGTGTAGTCCAGGTCGGGCAGGTAGTCGCGGAACCAGCAGTCGATGGCGTGGGTGTCCCAGTCGCAGCCCGGGTCGCCGCAGACGCAGCCGCCCCCATCGAACCAGCCCGGGTACTGCCCCACCCACTCGTGGTCCTCGTGCACGTGGTTGAGCACCAGATCGAACAGCACGCGGATGCCCCGGGAGTGGGCCTCGTCGATCAGCTCCTTGAGCCGGTCCTCGGCGTCCCCGTCCACGTCGCCGAACCGGGACTCGGGGGTCCGGGCCAGGATCGGCCAGTAGCCGTGGTAGCCGGAGTACATGTTGCCGTCGGCGCCGCCGTAGCCATCGTCGGGGTTCTCGTAGACCGGGGACAGCCACAGCAGGTTGGCGCCCAGGTCGTCGAAGTAGTCCTCGAGCATGGCGTCGTGTACGCCCTTGAAGTCGCCGCCCCAGTAGTTGGCCAGATCGTCCACGTTGGGCACCGGGTCGAAGATCGGATCCTCGGCACCCCAGTCCCCGTTGCGGAAGCGGTCGGTGAACACGAAGTACATGGTCGCGTCTCGCCACTCGAAGTCCTCGTCCTCGACCCACAGGGGGATGAACAGGGGCTGGTTCTCGGCGGCGCGGCCGCTGGTGTCCGAGGCCCAGACCCGCACCGAGTGCTTGCCCATGGGGAGCGAGGACGCGTCGATGGTGATCACGCCGGAGCCCACGTCGATGCTGGGGGTCACGTCCAGGTCGCCCACGGTGACCAGCACCGAGTCGGGGTCGATGGGCACCTCGTCGGCGGCCGAGGCGAACTGCACCTCGGCGTGGAGGGTGCCGCTGTCGTCGGCCCAGGCGTCCACGGTCTGCAGCAGGGGCACCATGCAGTCGCCCACCCGCAGGTTGCGGTTCTCCGAGCCCCCGTACCACTTGGTGTAGCGGTTGACCGGCGGCTCCTGCCAGGTGCCGTCCACCACCCACTTGTAGGCGTATTCGCCCGCGGGCAGCTCGATGTCGAAGGTCCAGGTGCCGTCGTTGTCGGGATCCTCGGCGGGATCCACCGACGGATCGAAGCCGTTCCACTCGCCGGCCACGGTCACCGACGACGGATTGCCGTCGGGGGTGATGGACAGTTGCGACACGCAGTCGCGGACGGCGACCACGTCGGGGGTGGTGTCGTCGTCGCCGGCGGTGGTGTCGTCGTCGTCATCGTCGTCGTCGCCGGTGTCGTCGTCTCCGTACCCGGTGGCGTCGTCGTCGTCGTCCACGGGGACCCAGGGATCGTCGGGGATCTCGTCGCAGGCGCCGTCGGGACAGGGGTCGTTGCAGCCCGCCGCCAGCAGCACCGCCAGGCAGGGGATCAGACCGCCGGTCATCCATGCGTGTCGCATCGTCGCGATTCCTTTCACGGAACAGGGGCGCAGCCGCTGTCCGCGGGTACCAGGACCATGGCCGACAGGGCCGGGACCGTCAGCCGCTCGGTGGCGCCGTGACGGATCCGAACCTGCTGGCCCGAGAAGATGTCGATGAACTCCCCGGACTCGCCGCCGATGGCGGCCTCCGGGATCGGGATCGTGCGTTCGGCGGCCGCGGCGCCGCGGTTGATCAGCACCAGCGCCGGCGCGAGGTCGCCCACGTGGCGCAGGCTCGCCATCACGTCGTCGTCCGCCAGCAGCCAGTCCCAGTCCCCCCGTCGAAGGGCCGGCAGACAGGCGCGCGCCTGGCCCACGAGGGCCACCTGCTCCAGGGTCCAGGCCTCGTGCTCGCTCAGCTGGTCGCCGAAGCGCATCGGCCGACGGTTGTCCGGATCGCCCGAGCCGGGCATGCCGATCTCGTCCCCGTAGTAGATCGTCGGCACGCCGGGCAGGGTCAGGGCCACGGTCTGGGCCAGGACCAGGCGGCGGTAGGGCTCGTCGCCCGTGGGGGGGGGCGGTGGATCGTCCCAGGCGTGGCCCGTGTCGCCGGCGGCCTCGGAGAGGAAGCGCGTCACGTCGTGGTTGCCCACGAAGGGCGCCATCAGTGCTTCGGGGCCCGCCCAGGCGTGCTGGCTCTCGCCGATGGCGTTGACCAGGTCGACCAGGGAACCCTCGCCGTGGGCCAGGGTCGAGCGCAGGGACCACATGACCGGGAAGTCGAACTGCCCATCCAGCCCGTAGGGGCCCAGGTAGCGCTGGATGGAGCTCCAGCCGGTGGAGCCGGTGAAGGTCTCACCGACGATGTACAGCTCGGTGGGGCCCTGCTCGAAGCGGCTGCGCAGCCCGTGGACCAGGGCCCGGGTGGCCGACCGGGGCATCATCGGCACCGCGTCCACCCGCACGCCGTCCAGGTCGAAGCGCTCGACCCACCAGGCCACGTCGTCCACCTGGCGTTGCAGCACGTCGCCTTGCCGCAAATCCAGGTCGGCCAGGTAGGGGGTGAACCAGCAGGTGTCGATGTACTCGTCCCAGGGGCAGTCGGCGCTGCCACACACACAGTCGCCATCGCCGTTGTACTCGCCGTCCGACGCGCGATCGGTCCAGTAGGGATGCTCGGTGTGCACGTGGTTGGGCACCACATCCATCAGGACGCGGATTCCGCGCGCGTGGGCCGAGGCGACCAGCTCGTCCAGGGCCTCCTCGCCCCCGACCCGGGGATCGACCTCCCGGGGGGCGATGGGCCAGTAGCCGTGGTAGCCCTCGTACTCGCGCCCGTCGGCGCCGGGCCAGGTGCCGTCGGGGTTGAGGTACATGGGCGAGATCCACAGGGCGCTGACGCCCAGGGCGTCGAAGTAGCCCTCCTCCAGGGCCGTGAGCAGACCCCACAGATCGCCGCCGTGGCGCAGGCCGATGGCGTCGGGGGGCGCGTCGGGGTCGATCACCGAGCCGTCCGCGTCGGCGAAGCGATCGACCACCACCTGGTAGAGCAGGGCGTCGTCCCAGCCGAAGGGCTCGTCCTCGACCCACAGGGGGAGGATCAGGGGCTCGGCGGCCGCGCCCTCGCTGTCCGAGGCCTCGACGCGCAGGGTGTGCTTGCCCGGCGGCAGGGAGGTGGCGGTGAGGGTGAGCGAGCCGGCGCGGGGGTCGGGGATGACGCTGACCGGGGTGCCGTCGGGCAGCTCGGCGACCACGCTCGCCGGGTCCAGCCGCGCCCCGCTGGACGCGCGCAGAAAGAGCAGCTCGGCGCGGAGTTCACCGCCGGCGCTGGCCCCGGCGTCGAGCACCTCGAACGAGGGCGTGGCGCAGTCCTCGACCCGCAGCAGGGACGTGGCGGTCTCGCCGTCGTCCTCCCACCCCTCCAGCGGCGCGAGGATGTCCAGCTCCTCGATGCCGTCCACCTCCAGCAGGTAGCCGTAGTCGCCGGGCGGAAGGTCGAGGCCTGCGTACCACACGCAGGGGCAGATCTCCTCCAGCGCGGTCTCCCCCCAACCGTTGAAGTCCCCCCGGGCGATCACCGACGTCACCTCCCGGTGAGGCTTGTGGTAGATGCGCGCGGTGCAGTCCCGCTGGGGGGCGCAGGCGAACCCCGAGCCCGAGGCGAGGCAGGCCAGGAGGGTGAGGATCGCGACGCGCCCCCACCCATCGAGGGGGGCAGCGGGCGATGCGTCGTTCGGTCGTCGGTGGTCCTTCATCGTTTTCTTGCTCGAACCCCTCGAACGTAACTCAAAACTGAGTTACTATGCAACATCCGTGACTCATGAGTGAGTTACTAAGCCGGAGAGACGGTGGATGTCGTCAGGACAGCGAGTACCCGAGGCGGTCGAGATGGGCGCCGGCGATCTGCGTCACGGTCGCCCGCTCCTCGGCGGTCAGCTCGCTGGGTCGGATGTACTGGTCCGGGGAGTGCCCCTCGTTCGCCGCACCGCGGAAGGTGTTGACCCGGTGGTCGAGGATCGACGCGTCCAGGCTCGCGACGCCGATGAAGGCCCGCAGGCGTTCCACGTGGGTCCCCGGATCGGACACCAGATCTTCGTGCCGGAGCACCAGGGTGCGGCCGTCGTCGGGCAACTGGAGGACCTGATCCATGCTTCGGACCCAGGTGGCCGAGACCTTGGCCACCTCCATCAGGTTCTTGAGCCACCCGCGACTCTTGTACGAGCGCAGGACAGCCTCGAGGTGGCGGGTCATCCACACGCGCCGGCTGCGGGGAAGCAGCTTGGCGATGATCTGGTGGGTGTTCAGCGGCAGCACCCCGGGCAGCTTGGTGGCCCAGCGGGGAAACCCCTCGGCCCTGGCCGACCGGTCGTGGGCGGCCACCACCGTGTAGAACGAGCGCAGACAGGCGTCCACCAGCAGGTCCGTGTGGGGCAGCGCGGCGGACGCCCAGAAGTTGTAGTCCCCGGCCACCAGCTTCTCCCGGGCCTCGCGGCTCTCGTCGGCCACCGACGAGACGTCGAGGATGGCCGCGGGGAGGTGTCGGGTCAGCAGGCCCATCTCCCCGAAGGCCAGGACTTCCCGGGACGAGGTGATCAGCCGCTGCAGCAAGGTGATGCCGCAGCGTGCCGCCGGGGCCCAGACGAACACCGCCTCGCTCGCGCGGGCAGCTTCCAGATCGAGTTCCCCGGTCGCGGGCGGTGCTTCGGGCGGGGACGACTGACGGTCACTCATGGCCGACGATCTTACCTCCAACCCCCGTGGGCGGCCTGCCTCCGGGGCATGCGAATCGACAGGGAGAGACTGCCGCGATGAAGGCCAATCAGAAGATTCCGACCGGGGGCGTCCGGCGGCTGGGATGGTTGCTGCTCGCGCTCGCGGTCTGGGTGGCACCGGCGGTCGCGACCGCCAAGGACGCCACCCGGATGTCGTGCGTCGAGCAGCGCTGGGGCTGCTTCTCCATGGGGAGCTACGGCCGGGTCCAGCCCGCCTGGAATCTGCGGGGCGGGACCGGCCGGCCAGCCAACCTGGTCAGCCACGGCACCCGCATCGAGCTGCCGCCCTACGCCGAGGTGGACTTCTACTACCGCAAGTCCATCCGTCGGCAGGGGAACGGCGACGGCGAGGAAGGCGACGACCGGCCGCCCATCCGCGCCGGCGCGGTGGTCACCCTGGGATTCCTCGAGGACCTGTTCCACTTCACCGGCGACTTCGACCAGTCCTTCGCCCTGCGCAACCTGTACGCGTGGACCGACGGGCTGGCGGACGGGCGGTTGATGTTGTGGGCCGGCAGCCGGATGTACCGGGGCGACGACATCTACCTGTTCGACTTCTGGCCGCTGGACAACCTCAACACCTACGGCGGCGGCGCCGAGCTGCGGCTGGACCCGGCGCGCATCGCCCTGCACGTGGGCACCAACCGGCTGAAGGACGACTTCCAGTACCAGGAGGTCGACGTGCAGTCGGACACCCCCGAGCCCGAGACCATCGTCTATCTGGACCGGCAGCGGACCATCGTCAGCCTCAAGGCCACGGTGGAGGGGCACCCGGGCGGGGGCGAGATCGGGGTCAAGGGCAAGCTCTACGGCGAGTTCCACGGATTGCCGTCGGGGCTGCTGTTGTACGAGGACGGCACGCGCCGCGAGGTGCTGCCGTCGGACTTCGGCTGGGTGCTCGGCGGCCAGGTGGGCGTGTGGGGCTTCACCCACAACGGCTTCGCCAACCTGTTCGTCCGGGGCGCCGGTGGCCTGGGGGCCTACGGCGAATGGTCGGTGCCCTTCGGCCTGGACACGGAGAAGAAGACCACGCGCGCCCGTGAGTTCCTCACCGGCGTGTCGGCCAACGTGGAGGCGCGACACGTGGGCGTGATGTTCGGCGCCTACGCCCGCTACTTCCGGGACGCGGATCCCAACGTCTACGACCTGGACGACAAGTGGGAGTTCATCGTGGCCGCGCGGCCCCACGTGTTCGTGGGCCGCTACTTCCAGCCCTTTGTGGAGCTGAGTTACCAGAAGCAGATCCCCAACGGCCTGTCGCCGGAGACGCTCACGCGGGATCCGGCGGGCATCTTCAAGCTGGCCATCGGCCCCTCGCTGGCCTTCAAGCGGGGCACCTACGCCCGGCCGCGCTTCCACGCGGTCTACAACCTGTCCGTGCTCGACGGCAACGCGCGACGGCTCTACGACGACCTGGACCCGCGCCGCGAGCAGAAGGTCCAGCACTACCTCGGCATCGGGGTCGAGTGGTGGATCAACAGCTCGTCGTATTGAGAGGAGAGCGGGTGATGACGAACAGGAACATGACGCTTCTGGCCGGCCTCGGCAGCCTCCTGCTGATGGCCGGCTGTATCTCGACCGCCTCCGTGGAGCAGGTCAACCGGGTCACCGTGGTCGAGGACTGGCGAGACGAGATCGTCTACCAGCTGATGGTCGACCGCTTCGCCGACGGGGACTACTCCAACAACTGGAACGTGGATCCAGGGCACCTGGGCCGCTGGCAGGGGGGCGACTGGCAGGGGATCATCGACCGGCTGGACTACCTGGAGGAGCTGGGGGTCACCACGATCTGGATCAGTCCGGTGGTCCGCAACGTGGAGGAGGACGCCGGCTTCTCGGGCTACCACGGCTACTGGACCCAGGCCTTCGACCAGACCAACCCCCACTTCGGCGACATGGCCAAGCTCAGGGAGATGGTGGACGCGGCCCACGAGCGGGAGATCGCCGTGGTGCTGGACGTGGTGACCAACCACATCGGCCAGCTCTTCTACTACGACATCAACCTCAACGGCAGCCCGGACGAGAACACCTACGGCCACTTCGGCGACAACATCGAGCACGTCACCGAGTGGGATCCGGACTACGACCCGCGCGGGGTCCAGGCCTTCACGTCGCTGGGCGAGGCCGGCCTGGCGCCCATCTACTGGGTCAACATGCCCGAGGCCAACCGGGTGCCGCCGAGCCCCGCGGAGTTCCACAACAGCGCCTGGTACAACCGCCGCGGGCGGGTCATCTCGTGGGAGGAGGACGACCAGGTGCTGTACGGGGACTTCCCCGGCGGCCTCAAGGACCTGATGACCAGCCGCGAGGACGTCCAGGACGCCCTGCTGCGGGCCTTCCAGTTCTGGATCGACAACGCCGACTTCGACGGCTTCCGGGTCGACACCCTCAAGCACGTCGAGCACGAGTTCTGGCAGTACTGGACCCCCGGCATCCGCGAGCACGCCGCCAGCCACGGCAAGGACAACTTCTACATCTTCGGCGAGGCCTTCGACGGGGACGACGAGCTCATCGGCTCGTTCACCTTCGACGAGGAGATGGACGGCGCGTTCTACTTCTCCCAGAAGTTCCAGGTCTTCGACGACGTGTTCAAGTGGGGCGGAGCCACCTCCAAGATCGTGACCCTGTGGGAGGCCCGCGAGGTCAACTACGGGTCCGAGCCCCACGAGGGCGGCATCGGCGTGCCCCCCAAGGATGCCCTGGTCAACTTCATGGACAACCACGACGTGGGCCGCTTCCTCTTCGAGCAGCCCGACGTCGGCCGCCTTCACCTGGCGCTGGCGTTCCTGATGACCATCGACGGCATCCCCTGCCTGTACTACGGCACCGAGCAGGCGTTCTCGGGCGGCAACGACCCGGGCAACCGCGAGGTGCTGTGGGAGACCGGGTACGACACCAGCGGGGAGACGTTCCAGATCACCAAACGAGCCATCGCCATCCGCAAGGGGGTCGAGCCCCTGCGCCGCGGAGACCTCGTCGTCACCTGGTCCACCGATCACACGGGAGACGAGGAGGACGCGGGCATCTTCGCCTTCGAGCGGATCGGCGAGGACGGTCAGCGGGCGCTGGCGATCTTCAACACCAGTCTCGAGCAGACCTCCTCCACCTCCCTGGACGGCACCGCCCTGGCCACCGGCTTCGCCGGCGGCACCGAACTCGCCGACGTCTGGCGCGACGTGGGCGGAGTCCACGTGGTCGAAGCCGACGGCACACTGCAGCTCGAACTCCCCCCCAGCTCCGCCATGATCCTGGTCGAGGAATCCGTGGCCTCCGCGCTGGAACTCTGAGCATCTCCACGGTCTCAAGGCCGCCTTCGACGCAACTCGTACAGCTGATCCCAACCATCGGAGTCCACCCCGGAACGTCGGGACCGACGAGAAAACGCCTGAAGAGCCCCCAAGATTGTCACTCGGCCGCTGCTCCTGACCGCATCGGAGTGCCCCACACCCCGGAGTTGCTACAGGGCCCCGACGACTCGGTCCAGGATCGGGGCCTTCGGTAGAGGATCCGATGTTCGGGGCGGTTGGTCGGCGGCAAGGCACAGCGGCCGAGATGCGATCTCGAGGGGCGTCTCGGTTCGTTTCGGCATCGGTCCCGACGGTCCGGGGTGCTTTCGTGGCCCTGGGATCCGCTGTACGAGTGGCTTGGAGTGGCGGCCTTCCCCTTGATCGCGGTCCTCTGCGGGCGTAGGTAGGCTCGAGGAGGGACGCCCATGTCCGTTTCGAAGATCGTGTCGTGGAACGTCAACGGGATCCGTGCGGCCATCAAGAAGGGGTTCGCCGACGTGGTCCGGGATCTGGACGCGGACGTGTTGTGCGTGCAGGAGACCAAGGCGCGGCCGGAGCAGGTGGAGCTGGAGCTGCCGGGGTATTCGGCCCACTGGCACTGGGCGGAGAAGAAGGGGTACTCGGGCGTCCTGATCCTGTCGAAAGAGGATCCCCTCTCGGTGCAGCGGGGGGTCGGGGAGTTCCGCGACGACACCGAAGGCCGGGTCATCGCGGCCGAGTACCACGACCTGTGGGTGGTGTCGGTCTACACCCCCAACGCCAAGCGGGATCTCTCCCGACTCGACGACCGCCAGGCCTGGGACCAGGCCTTCCTGGCCTACGTCAAGCAGCTCGAGGAGTCCAAGCCGGTGGTCTTCTGTGGCGACCTGAACGTGGCCCACACCGAGATCGACCTGGCGCGCCCGAAGCAGAACAAGAAGACCCACGGATTCACGCCCGAGGAACGGGCAGGTTTCTCCCGCTTCGTCGAGGCCGGCCTGGTCGACACGTTCCGCGAGTTCGAGAAGGAGGGTGGCCACTACTCGTGGTGGTCCGTTCGCGGGAACAACCGGGCCAACAACGTGGGCTGGCGCCTCGACTACGTGATGATCAGCGAAGCCCTCCGCCCCCGCCTCGCCACCGCGACCATCTACCGCGACATCATGGGTTCCGACCACTGCCCCGTGGGGATCGAGCTCTCCTGATTCCCTGCGTTCGGGGTGACCCGGGGTCAGCCCGCCGTGGCACCCGGTGATCGCGTGGGTGATGTACCTTGGAGTGGATGTCCGAAACTCCACCGAAGCTCCTGGTCGACGGACGGGTAGCCGCCACCGCCCGCGATATCGCCGCGCGGCTGACCGACGCGGGGCACCAGGCCCTGTTCGCCGGGGGGGCGGTGCGGGACGCCCTGCTCGGACGCGAACCCCACGACATCGACATCGCCACGTCGGCGCGCCCCGATGAGGTCGAGGCCCTGTTCGACAAGACCGTCGGCGTGGGCAAGGCCTTCGGGGTGATGGTCGTGGTGGTGGACGGGGTCCGGTACGAGGTCGCCACCTTCCGGGAGGAGGGGACCTACTCGGATGGGCGGCACCCGGACGAGGTCCGGTTCGCCGACGCCCGGGCCGATGCGTCCCGGCGGGACTTCACGGTCAACGGACTGTTCTACGATCCCGAACCCGATCGGGTGCTGGACTTCGTGGGGGGCGGCGCCGACCTGGACGCGGGTGTGCTCCGGGCCATCGGCGATCCCGCCGCCCGCTTTGGCGAGGACCAGCTGCGCATGCTGCGGGCCATCCGCTTCTCGGCCCAGCTCGGGTTCTCCATCGAGCCCGCCACCTGGGCGGCGCTGTGTACCGGCGCCTCGGGCCTGGACTCGGTGTCCGCCGAGCGGATCCGGGACGAGCTGCTCAAGCTGTTGCTCAGCCCGCGGCCCCACGAGGGTATGCAGCGGCTGGCGGACAGCGGCCTGCTGAAACGCTTCTTGCCCGAGGCGCTGGCCATGATCGGCTGCACCCAGCCCCCGAACTTCCACCCCGAAGGGGACGTGTGGACCCATACGCTGTTGATGCTGGAGATGATGGCGTCCCGGGCGGCCGAGCGGGGGGCGCCGGTGGCGCCGGAGCTGGCCTGGGGCGTGCTGCTCCACGACATCGCCAAGCCCCCCACGCGCCGGGTCGCGGACCGCATCCGCTTCGACCGCCACGACAGCCTGGGCCGCACGATGAGCGAGGAGATCCTGCGGCGACTACGCTGCAGCCGCGAGACCATCCGCGTGGTCTGCGATCTGGTCGGGCACCACATGCGGTTCATGAACCTCGAGGACATGCGGCCGGCCCGCCGGGAGCGCTGGCTGCGCGATCCCGCCTTTCCCCTGGACCTGGAGCTCCACACCCTCGACTGTCTGGCAAGCCACGGTTGGCTGGACAAGGCGACCCTGGCCCGCCGCTACCTCGACGAGCTGCCCCCGCCCCCGCCGCGCCGGCTGATCACCGGCCGGGATCTGATCGCCCTCGGCGTGCCGCCCGGCCCCGGCCTGGGCCGGATGCTCGAGGCCATCGACGATCGGGTGGCGGCCGGGGAGCTGACCACCCGCGACGGGGCCCTCGCCGCGGCCGCCGAGCTCGTCGCGGGCTATGATCGCCCACACCGACAGGACGACTGACCTTCCCGGAGGACCGGATGAAGTACATCGGCGTCGCCGCCGTGGCGATCGTGTTGGGGGTCCTGCTGGGGGGCTTCGGCCCCCGCGCAGAGGTGCGGGACCTGCAGCGGCAGATGCGGGAGCTGGAGGAGGCCCCCTGTACGAACCAGTTCGGCCGCGACCTGGCGTTGCTCATGGGCCAGGGTGTGGGTCGAAGTACCACCCAGCCCCCGCCCTTCGACGAGGAGCCCGGAGTCGAGGGTGGCGAGCGGTCGCCGGAGGCGATCGCCGCGGAGAATCCGGCTGCAGCCGAGATCGCCCGGGAGATCGAGGAGACGGAAGCCGAGGTCGAAGAGGAACTCCGCGAGGCGATGCGCGAGGGGCTGACGGCCGACGAGGAGCTGGACGCCTTCCGCACCGCGCTCGAGCTGCGCCGGGCCCAGGCGCGGGCCGCGGTCCGCGAGCAGGTGGACCCGGACGACGAGCAGTGGGAGCTCATCGACGGGGCCGTGGCCGACATGAACGACACCCTCATCGGCCTGGGCGAGGAGCTGGCCGAGATCTTCGCCGCCGGCGAGGAGCCCACCCGCCGCGACGCCATGGAGTTCTCCGCCGATGCCCTGGACGCCCTGCTGGAGGCCGAGGACCGGATGCGGGGGGCGCTGGACGATGACCAGCTCGCCGACCTGGAGGACGGGGCCCTGGATCCGTTCTCCTACATCGATCCTGCCCTCATCGACGTGTTGATGGAGCTCGGCGACCTGGGATGACCTTCCTGGCCTCGGTGCGCGACACCCTGATCGTCGCCCGTTTCCACCTGCGCCGCGCGCTGCGCACCCGCTCGGCCGTGGGCCTGTGCGTGGTCTACACCCTGGTGACCACCTCCAGCGCCTGGATCTTCACCCGCGTCCTGCTGGAGCTGGAACGCCAGGTGGCGCGGATGCTGCTGGTGCCCGAGGTCAGCAAGCCCGGGACCATGCTCGACACGCTGAGGGAGCGGGGCGACCTGGAGCAGATGTTCGCCAGCTTCCTGGACGATCCCTCCCAGGTGGCGTGGGCCCTGGATCAGCCCTTCCTCACCGTGACCCACTTCTGGATCTGTCTCGGCGCGATGCCATTTCTGGCCGCGGCCGCGGGCGCCGAGACCCTGTCGCCCCACATCCGGAGCCGGGCCATCCGCTTCGAATCCCTGCGCACCGGACGCCTGGAGCTGGTGGCAGGGCGCTTCGTGGGCCAGGCGGTGCTGATCGGCGTGGCCCTGTCGTTGACCGTCATCGGGACCTGGGCCGTGGCGATGCTGGCGATGGCCCATCAGCCGCCCCTGCTCCAGCTCACGACCCTGCTGGCGATCACGCCGCGGATCTGGATCTGGAGCCTGCCCTTCCTGGGCCTCGGCGTGGCCTGCTCCCAGCTGTTCTCCAACGTGAACTTCGCCCGCACCATCGCCCTGACCGGGATCGTCGTGGGCTGGATCGTCTGGGGGTTCCTCCACTCCTACCCCATGCGCGACCTGGGCTGGGTGCGGGACCTGATCGCGCCGGTGATGCCCCACGACTACGCCCTGGACCTCTGGGGGCCCGGCTGGCAGTGGAGCTCGTCGGGGGCCATCCTCTGCGCCCTCGGCCTGGCGGTCGTGCTCGCGGCTTATACCCTGTTCCGGCGGAGGAACCTGTGAGCGGGCCGCGGGCGATGGCGATCCGCGCGACGGGGCTGCGCAAGCGCTACCGGCGGCGCGGCCCGTGGGCCCTCGACGGTCTCGATCTCGAGGTCCCCACCGGGGTGATCTCCGGGGTGGTGGGGCCCAACGGGGCGGGCAAGACCACGCTGTTCTCGGTCATCTGCGGCTACCTGCGGGCCGACGCGGGGCAGGTCGACGTGCTCGGCCAGGGGACCTTCGATCCCTGGCGGCTCAAGGGGAGGCTGGGCGCCCTGCCCCAGGACGCCTCCCTGGACGACCGGCTGACCAGCGAGGAATTCCTGCTCTACGTGGCCCGGCTCCAGGGGCTGTCGCGCCCGGACGCGGCGTCGGAGGCCGACCGCACCCTGGGCGAGCTCAACCTGGGAGACCGGGCCTCGGACCGGATCGGGTCCCTCTCCCACGGCATGCGCCGCAGGCTCGCGTCGGCGTCGGCCCTGCTGGGCCGACCCGAGCTGGTGCTGCTGGACGAGCCCACCTCGGGGCTCGATCCGGCCCAGGCCCGGGACCTGCGCCAGGTCCTGGTCCGCATGCGCGGGCGGTCCACACTGCTGGTCTCCAGCCACAACCTGGACGAGCTGGAGCGCATCTGCGACCACCTGGTCCTGGTGGACCACGGCCGCTGTACCCGCCAGGGGACCGTGGACGAGATCACGGGCCGGGGACGGCGAGTGGCCTGGGAGCTGGGCCCCGGGGAGGTGCCGCTGGATGCCCTCCGGGAGGCCCTGCCCGACCACCCCAGGGCCGGGGAACCCCGCACCCACCGGGGGCGGCAGACCCACGTACCCCCCCCCGCCCCCCAAAAGGACACCCC
>CAZITQ010000062.1:18207-22505 GCA_964542165.1 uncultured Rickettsiales bacterium | reverse complement strand
CGGGGCGGCCCGGCCCCCCCCCCGCGGGGCGGGGCACGCCGAGGGCGGGGGGGGGGGGCTGACCCAGGGCCCCCCGCCGGACGACGATCTGGACTCCGCGTCGGTGGTGGTCGCCCGCGTGCTGGCCGAGTCCGGGGTGGCGATCCGGGGGGTGCGTCGGGGGCGGAGCCTGGAGGAGAGCTACCTGGACGGAGACGGCGGGACCTGAAGCCGCGCGGGAGGTCCCGCCCCGTCAGCCCGCGAACCGGAACCCCATCGACATCCAGACCGCGATGCCGTGGTCCACACCGGGGAGGACGGCGTCCTGCCACAGGTGCTGCGGCTCGATGCGCAAAGAGACCAGGACGCCCACATCGGAGTTGTCCCCGCCGAGGATGTCCAGGCGGAAGAACTCGTGGATCCCGGCGCTCATCTCGCGCGCGGGGGCGTCGGCCTTGCCCGGGAGCTTGATCCAGCCGATCCCGGGGCCGCCACCGAAGGCGAGGGCCAGCCGGGGACCCAGGGGGATGCGGACCGAGAACGCGAGCCAGTTGGTGCCGCGCCCGTAGGTACGGTTCGCGGCCTTGAAGGTGGCATCGGTGGTGTGCTCGGCCACGTAGTCGATGCCCAGCGGTCCGAGGTTGGCGCCCACGCCGAGGCGGAAGTCCAGCCCACCGGAGTCCGCAGCCACACTCTGGCGCCAGCCGAACCCGTAGTAGATCTGGCCGCTGGCCGCCTCGGCGGCGGCGGGGAGCAGGCAGGCGAGCCCCAGCACGGCAGCGAAAAGGAGGGCGAGGGGGGTGCGCTCAGTGATCACTGCGACCTCCGATCACCGCGTAGACCGCGGTCACGTGGTCCAGGGGCATCCCGGCGTGCTCCTGGAACAGCTGCTGTTGTTCGATCCGGACGCCCACGAGGAAGGCGTCGACGAAGGCGTTGAACTGGAGGAACTCCTTGGCGCCACCGGAGAAGATCGGGTCGCTGATCTTCCCCGGGCCCTCCCGGTAGGTACCCAGTCCGCCCCCGCCGCCGATGTCGAGGGCGGCGAAGTCACCTATGGGCAGCACGATGGCCACGTTGCCCCACATTCCGATCCGCTGGTAGCTGCGCGCGATCTTCGGCCTCCAGCGGTTGTCCGTGTTCCAGTCGAAGTCCAATCCGAGCCCCAGGGGGCCCAGCTCCAGCAGGAAGCCTCCCCGGAGCGTCGAGGCCTGGGCCGGAGCACTCCAGGAGCGTTCCGAGCCGAACGAGAAGTACCCGCGCGCCACCGGATCGTGTGACCAGGAGGGCCTGGGCGGCGGGCCGGGCCCGACGGGCCTGCTCGGGGTGGAGGGGGTGGAGGGGGTGGAGGGGGTGTACGTGGACACCGCGTAGCTCCCGCCGTGGGGCGGGCGCGTACCCGGTTCGGGTTCCCGGACCTCGCCCTCTTCGCCAATCGCGGCCAGACCGTCGCAGGCCCGCTCCGTCTCCAGCTCACAGCCCCTGCGGTAGGCCCAACGGGACCGCTCCACGTCGACCTCGTAGCCCTGCAGACCGTCCTGGTAGGCGTGCCCCAGATTGGCGCAGGCGGAACCCAGGTCGGCGTTGCAGGCGAGATTGAGCAACCACTTGGAGTAGGCACCGTTGGCGGGCACCCCGCGGCCGTCCATGTACAGGACGCCGAGGCTGCTGCAGGCGTTGATGTAGCCCAGCGAGCAGGACTTGGCGTACAGCTGCGCCGCCCGGTCGGAGTCCCGGTCGACCCCCCGGGCCTGGGAGTAGGAATACCCCAGCTCGAAGCACCCGTTGCCCGCGTCGCCTTCGCAACTCTGGCGCAGCAGGGCGATCCCCCCGGAGTCGTCCTGGGTGATCCCTCCTTCGGCCTTGAGCTTCATCCGCCCGTAGACCCCGCAGGAGATGGCGTCGCCGGCGTCGCATGCCTTGCGGTACCACTCGGCCGCCGCCTGCTTGTCCTCGGACCAGGCCTCGTTGCCGAGCCAGACGCAGGGGCGCAGATCCCCGTGCTCGCAGGCCTGGGTCTTGACCGCGTCGGCCAGGGACTCGTTCTTGTCGGCCCCGACGCCGAAGGTGTACATGGTGTGGGCCTCGGTGCAGGCCCTGGGATCCCCCCCATCGCCGTTGCGTACCTTGCGGCAGGTGTCCTCGATCATCTCCGAGCCCGGCGATTCGTAGACGAAGGTGAGGCGACTGCAGCCGCTGTCCTCGCCCCCGTCGCAGGCATACCCGAAGTAGTTACGGCTGGCGTGGGACGAGTAGGCCAGACCCTTGCCCGAGTCCATGGCCCGGGCCGTGGCGAAGCAGGCCTTCTCCACGCTGCCCTGGGAGCAGAGGTCGGCCATCAGGTCCATGCTGTCGCGCATCCGCGGATCCCAGTGACGGTCGGGCTCGCGGATGTCGGAGAGCAGCGCGCAGGCCGCGTTGGAGCCGTGCTTGTGGCAGACCTCGTCGAGCCCCGCGACCACCACCTCGCGGTCGGCGAGGGTGAGCTGGTTGTTGTAGGTCCGGGCGAGGGTCACGCAGTCGTCCAGCGTCCCCTTCTTGCCGTCGCAGCGGGAGGCGATCTTCTTGAGCGTCTTCACGCTCGGGGGGGTGTGGTCCTGCAGGTCGTAGGTGTCGCGGTCGTGCAGGTCCAGCTCCGACTTGATGCCGTCCGCGGTGTCGGACGCGTCCATCGGGCGTTCGAATTGCGCGCACGCCTCGTGTTCGACCAGGGAACAGGCCCAGAGGTAGAGCATCGACGCGCGGAACCGGTCGCCCCGGTCCCGGGCCTGGTGTCCCAGCGCGGTGCAGCTGTCGGTCTCCCAGGCCGCGCAACCCAGGTTGTGGTACACGGCCAGGTCGTCCCCCTGGAGGCTCTCGGGCGGGTCCTCCCGCAGCAGGAAGATCTCCCAGCCCGCGTGGCCGATCTCGATGGCCGCGCGGTCGCAGGCGTCGTTGTCCCCCTCCATGCAGGCCTCGAGATCGAAGTGCACGCCGAAGGGCAAGTTGCCGAGGAACTGTGCGTGAGCGTTCGTGGCGCCCAGGGACAGGGCGGCGATGGACACCACCATGGCACCGCAGAGGAGGTTCCGGGTGCGGTTCCCGGGTTCGATGGTCATCGATGAGACTCCCTTGGGTCGAATGGACGCGGGCGAGGGTCAAGAATAGCACTGCGCGCGGAGACCGGAGATCAGCCGGCGCGGAGGGTGACCTCGAGGCAGGGCAGGTCCAGATCTCGCTCCAGCACCCGACGGGCCTCGGTCCGCTCGGCCTCTCCCCGGGCCAGGAACTGTACGGACCCGTCCCCCTGGGAGCCGACACCCTTGCCACCCCACACCAGCTCGCCCAGCGGTGGATGAGACAGCGCACGGTGGAGGCGGGGAGAGGCCAGCTGGGACGGGCAGCCGGGGGCCACGAACCGGTCGAACAGGGCCTGAGCGAGCGTCATCAGTTCCCCCAGGGCGGGGGCGTCGCCGGAGCGGATCGCGTCGATGGCGGCGCGGCCCAGACGGAGGTTCTCGGGCCCCAGGCCACGCCGCACGCCCTCGGCCACGGTCCCTCGGGTCTCCGGATAGCAGGCGTTCAGCTCGCGCAAGATCCGCACCGTGTCCTTGTCACCGCGGAGGTCGGCGACCAGCAGGTGCAGGTCCCCGCCGGGCGCGATGGGTTCCACCTCCAGCGAGTCACCGTCGAGGGTCAGGGCGCAGGGGACGGACCCGAACGCACACACCTGGTCCATCCTGCCGCAGCGCGAGGGTGTGCGCCGTTCCCCCCGGTAGGCGAGCTCCATCTCGTCTCGGTGGTCGAGCCCGAGGTCGTACAGAGCGCCGAAGGCCCGGACGACGAGCACGCAGATGGCCGCCGACGACGACAGCCCCGCGCGTAGGGGGAGGGTCATGGACCGGACATCCAGGCTCAGGCCACCCACCGGGTAGCGGGAACGTACCTCGGCGGCTGCGCCGGCGGCGTAGGACCACCAACCGGCATCGCGGGCGATCCGGTCGAGCGGCTCCACGGCGGCCGGGACGTCGATGGGAGCGACCTCGAGGGTCGTCGCGGAGGCGCCCAAGCGCACCCGGTCCGCGACGCGAGCCGCCCGGGCCCGGATGCCCTGGTCCGTGCCCACGGTGATGCACAGTCCGGTCGAGAGCTCCGGCCGCCGGGACCGGTACTGCCCTGCCCAGTCCGTGTGTTCCCCGAACAGACACAGGCGGCCGGGGACATGGAGTTCGGCGTTCCTCGGGTTGTCCATGGACTCCGATCCTTACACCAAACGGCGGCGCCCGCCCCCCCCCCCCCGGGGCCCCCCCCGCCGCGGGGCGGGGGGGGCGCGCCCCCCA
>CAZITQ010000062.1:0-18197 GCA_964542165.1 uncultured Rickettsiales bacterium | reverse complement strand
TGTTGTTGGGCGTTCCTGGGGTTGTCCATGTACTCCTATCATTACACCAAACGGCGGCTCCGGCCGCCCCCGCGAGGGGACGACCGGAGCCTGGGCGACGGGGACAGGTCTGCTTTCAGCTATCGATCTCTGCGGTCCTCGCGTCGCTCCCGCCGGTCCTCCTTCAGCTCTCCGCGGTCGGCAACCACCTCGGCCCTGGCCATCTTCAGCAGCTCACCCAGCAGGTCGTCCTTGCGCTCGTAGTCGGCCCGGGTCGCCACGTGGCGGTCGAACCGGCGCTGGATCCCGTCCAGCTCCGCTGCGATCTGGGCGGTCCGGGTGTAGTCGAGGGTCTCGGTGGCCAGGTCGCTCCGGTCGTCCCGCAGGTCACGCTGGTCGTCCCGGAGTTCGGCCACCTGACCCTTGCCCGCGCTTCGGGGGTGGGAGTTGCCGATGCCCACGTCCACGGCCTCGCTGAATACCTCGGTGGCAGACGACCAGACCTCGGCCCGCGCCTCGTTCACGTCCTGGCGGGACTCCCGAAGCTCCTTGTCGATCCAGGTCTCGAGCACCCGGTCGGCCGACTTCATCCGCGGCTTGTCGTCTCGCCGGTAGGCGTCGCGCCAGTTCTGCACGGCCCTCTGCAGCGAGGTCAGATCCGACCGGTCGTCCTTGAGGTCACGCTTGTCGTCGCGCAGTTCGCTGGAATTGGTGAGGGACTCCCGGTGACGGCTCTCCTTGGCGAAGGCCACCGAACTCCCGGCGGCGAAGACCACGCCGAAGGCCAGGGTCAACAGGGAACGCCCGAATCGCTTGCTCGTAGTGCTGAACATCTCTTTGCCCTCCATCGTTGAAGTCATCGTCGATTGCGAACTCGATGGGTGAGACGGGGGCCGATGGGCGGGACTTCGAGAAATCACATGGTTTCACTCATCGTTACATTCGTTAACAAAGGGGGGCAGGGGCGAGGGGAGGGGAGCAGGGGTGCTGGACTACTACATCGCGGTCTGCGGGATCCTCAGGAGCCCACTTTCGACGGTGAGCGTCCGGTCGTCGTCGGAGACCTCGGCCTCGAAGCAGCCGTGGAGTTCGTCGCCCTCGACGGCGGTGATGAACCAGGAGCCCCCGGCGGCCTTCTCGCTGGCGAAGGAGTCGCCGGTGTCGGGGTAGATCAGCAGCCATCCGCCGTCCAGCCCCGAGGCCAGGGGGACCTCGACCGGGAAGGCGTCGTCCCCGACCGCGTCCCGGACCGTGGTGCCGTCCACGGCGGTCCGCCCGAGCATCGACAGGCGCCAGCCGTCGTGGCTACCGGTCACGACCTGCAGGCTGGTCCCGGACCAGAACCAGTAGCCGTCATCCGCGGCCCAGGCGGCGCCGTCCAGGGTCGCGAGGATGTCGCCGTTGGCCAGCTCCTCGGTGGACGGGCAGACCTCGTCCTCGGCGGAGGGGCAGCCGGCGAAGGCGAGCAGGGTGAGGGGGAGGGACGCGAACAGGAGGCGGGAGATTGGGATGGTCATGGCGTGACCGGTTGTGCCACAGGGAGCCCGGAAAGCCAACGGGCGGGGGGGCGATCAAGGGACGGCGCCGATGGTAAGCTGTGGGACCTTCCGCGGTTGCCGGGGAGATCCCGGGGAGCGGAGCGGAGCTGGAGGGGATACGGTATGGGACGCCTGGGAGCGGGATGGATCGTGTTGCTGGTGGCCGCGCTGTGGTTCGCCGGATGTCCGGAAGGTGACGACGACACCGGGGACGACGACACCGGGGACGACGACACCGGGGACGACGACAGCACCGGGGACGACGACACCACCGGGGACGACGACACCACCGGGGACGACGACGCCACGGGAGACGACGACACCGTGGGCCAGTTCGGCGACATCGTGGGGACCGCCCCCGGGGTCGAGTACGGCGAGGACATCGCCCTGGTGGGGGACTTCGCGTACGTGGCCGACAAGATCGACGGGATCAAGGTCTTCGACTGCACGAACGTGGCCGGCCCCTACCAGGCGGACCACCTGACCGTGTTCGACGAGGCCTGGGACCTGGTGGTCGACGGCGACACGGTGTACGTGGCGGACAAGGGCTACGGCCTGCGGATCCTCGACGCCTCCAACCCCGGTCAGCCGGTGGTGTCCGGTGAAGAGCCCACCACCGACGGCTACCTGGTCTCGGGGATCACCGTGGACGGCGACACGGTCTACATCGGTGGGGGCACGGGGAACCAGGGCCGTCTGACCGTGATCGACGTGTCGGGCGCTCCGACGACCGTCGGCGACTACACCCTGGGCAACGAGGCCTTCCTGTCCATGGCGATGCACGACGGGTACCTGGTCACCGGGGGCGGGCACGGGACGTTGCAGGTGTGGGACACGGCCACGCTGACCGACGGCGCGCAGCCGGTGGGCGAGTACTACAACGCCGGTCAGCAGGGCTTCGAACCCTGGGGGCTGGGCGTGATCGTGCACGACTCGGTGGCCTATTACTCCGACTGGGGCGCGGGGTTGATCGCGGTGGACCTGACGGTGCCCGCCACGCCGGTCGAAGCCAGCGTGGTCTTCAATACCTATTCGTTCTACGACGCGGCCATCACCGAGCAGCTCAGCGTCCAGGGCACCACCTACCCGGTGGTCGCGGTCGCCGCCAACGGGGGCAACGGCGTGCTGCTGGTGGACGTGGACGATCCCCATGCGGCGGCGCCCATCGGTGCGCCCATCGACGCGGCGGTGAACTGGTCTCCCGCTCTGCACGGCGTGGCCGTCCGCGGCCCCTACGCCTTCTTGGCCGACAACGGCGGAGACGACCTGCTGAAGATCGTGCGCATCGCCGATTGATCGCGCGCGGGGTACCCTATGCAGGGGGACGAGGGACGACGACTGGCCGTGAACTACAGGACGACCCCGACGATCCTCCTCGCCCTGGCGGTGTTCCTGGCACCGGCCGCGGCAGGGGCGCGGCTCGCGGTCGTGGTGCCCGAGGACGGCCGGGGCGGGACCCTGGAGTACCGGGGCGACCTCCCCCCCGATCCCGAGGGCACGGTCACCTTCGGCTGGTCCTACGTGGCGGACCTGGTGCCCCTGATCGTCGTCGGCGCCGAGCTGGACGACGCCTGTGACGCCCGCCATTCGCCGGTGATCGACGACGAGGTGGACGAGGCGTTGCGGCTGATGACCGGGCTCGAGGCCGAGCGCGCGGTGGTGCTGCTGGACCGGCTGTCCTCCGACCTGCCCTGCCTGGACCAGCCGGCCTCCTCGGCCGAGCTGGCGGACATCTTCTACTATCGGTCCGCCGCCCTGGCCTTCCTGGGGGAGGACAAGGCGGCGCGGGCGTCCATGCGACGGGCGGTGGCCATCGAACCCGCCCTCGAGCCGGACGAGAACCTCCCCGAGACCATCAACGACATGCTGGCCGAGGAGCGCTCCCAGCGGGCGACCACCGTGCAGATCCGGCTGCGCCTCGGCGACATGGAGGTGCGACTGGACGGCCGGGACAGGGTCCGGGAGCTCGCCGAAGACGGCCTGGGCCTCCTGCAGTGGAAGGTGGAGGGACGCTGGCATACCGCGCGCTTGCGGGACCTGCGTGACACGGTGGTGGTGGCCACGCCGCTGGGCATGGCGGATCGCCTCCAGCACGCCGAGGACCCCCAGCTCCTCCTGCTGGCGGCCGCCCTGGGTGATGCGTTGCACGAGCCCCTGCGGATCGATCGCGCCGTGTTCTGGGACGGCCGGGAGGGCGCGCTGCTGTGGGATCCCGGCGCGGACGAGACCCGGTGGCTGGGGCGCCACGCCGCCCGCGGCAAGCGAGGCGACGGCCGTGGCCGTCCGTTGCTGGACGGGCCCGACGGAGGCAGCGATCCCGTCCGCGATCCCGTGCGGGATCCGGACGACGGGGGCGGTCTGCCCGACCTGGACGAACCGGATCCCGACGGATTCGACTGGGAGGATCCCTACCTCCCGGACCTGGACGAGCCCGACGACCCGCGGGGTGACGACGACCGGGATCCCGACCGCGACCCCGATCCCCCGCCGATCGAGCCCCGGGGAAGCGAGCGGGACGACCGGCTCCGCTGGACCTTTGGCGGCGGCTTCATGTACCTCAATCCCCACCCGTACGCGCTCGCAGGCACCGACGTGGGGATCCTGCTGTACGGCCGCCTGTCGCTCTCGATCCGCGCGGATCTCGGCATCCCCGTCGTCTCCTCCCAGCGCGTGCGCTCGATGCCCCTTTTCGGCACGGGCCTCCGCCTGCGGCTGGGCCCACGGGGCGCCCACGTCAATCCCTGGCTGGGGCTGAGCTTCAAGGGGGGCGTCGAGAACCTCGCCGGCGTCCTCATGGGCCGGACCGGAGCGTCGTTCGAGGTCGGTCTCGACCTCGTACCGGCCCGCCATCTCATCCTTCGCATCGCCGTCGACGGCGGTTTCCTGGAGCAGCGCGGCCAGGTTCATGCGAAGATTGCGGTCGGTTTCGGCGTCTGAGCCGCCCCGGGTGAGGCCCTGGGGCCTCGCAAACCGGTCCCACGCTCGCCATGGAACAACTGGGCCGATATCGCCTCTTCCACGAGCTCGGCGCGGGCGGGTTTGCCTCCGTCTACAAGGCCGAGATGGTCAGCCCCGAGGGATTCCGATCCCAGGTCGCCGTCAAACGCCTGCACCCCCACCTCACCCGCTCGGAGACCGGGATCGTCGAGTCCCTGATGACCGAGGCCAAGGCCTGCTCGCGGATCCATCACCACAACGTGGTCCAGGTCTACGAACTCTCGTCGGAGCCCGACGACCGGGGCGACCAGCAGTGGTTCATGGTGATGGAGCTGGTGGAGGGCGCCTCCCTGGAGGAGCTGCCGCTGATGGCCGCCAAGCGGGGCGCACAGCTGCCCCCCGCCGTGGTGCTGGACCTGTTGATCCAGGTCGCGTCGGGGTTGCACCACGTGCACACCCTCACCGACGACGACGGCCGGCCCATCGGCATGATCCACCGGGACCTGAAGCCCTCCAACGTGCTGGTGCGTTTCGACGGGGTGGCCAAGATCCTCGACTTCGGCATCGCCAAGTCGCTGTACGAGGGAGGGCCCCAGACCGCCACCGGCATCACCCGGGGCACGGCGGCCTACATGGCCCCCGAGCAGGCGTTCGCGCGGGCCCTGACCCCCAAGGCCGACCAGTTCGCCTTCGGGGCGCTGATGTTCTTCCTCGTGCTCGGTGAACAGCTGGTGCGGGCCGAGAGCCTGGCCGCCGAGCTGCTGTTCGTGGTCAACACCCCCGCCGCACACCGGGCCGACGAGGTCGAGGCCCGGGTGCCCGGCCTGGGGGCGGTGTTCCAGCGGATTCGCCAGCCCCGGCTCGAGGACCGCTACGACACCATGGCCGCTGTGCTCGCGGATCTCGAGCATCTACAAGCCCTGCTGGCCGACCCGGACGAGCCCGACGCCTACCTGGCGGACCTGATCGCCGATCCCGAAGCGCAGATCACCGCCCGGGAGATGATGCGCTTCAGGGGCATCGTCCCCGGTGCGGGGGCCGACGGCGGGGAACCCCTGACCCTGCAACAGCTGGGGCCCCAGACCCTGGATCGCAAGGGAAACCTGGTCCCCGCAAAGCAGGCCGCCCGCTCCTGGGGGCTCGACTCGTCCTCCGCGGACCGCAGCCTGGGCCGCGGCCTCCCCGGTTCGACCACCCCCTCCGCGCCCTCGCTGGCTCTCGAATCGGATGAGATGGCCCGCGCGGGGGACGACCCTGACCGGATGACCGCGGAGATCGAGGGGCTGACGCAGGCCGGGCCCGAGGGCTCGCCGCTGACCGCGGATCTACCCGTACTGGAGACCGACGAACAGGAGGCGCTGGCCACCGGAGATCTTCCGAGGGCGCGCATGGAGGACGCGGTGACCTCCGCGTCGCCCCACGCCCTGGACAGCGGTGACATGCCCCGGGCCCTGGACACCTCGGAGCAGATGCCGGTCGTGGCTCCGTACGTCGAGGGTGACAACCCGTCCGCCGATCAGCCCGCGGCCCGGCCGTCGACGTCGTCGAAGCCCGCCTCGAGTCCGTCGCGGAGCTGGGCCTGGCTGCTGCTGCTGCCGCTGCTGCTCGCCGTGCTGGCGCTGGTCGGCGTGGCGGTGGTGAGCCTGTGGCTGGCGGATCCCGAGCCCCAGGTGGATGGGATGAGCGGGGAGCTGGTCCACATCAGCGACCTGGAGGAGGAGGACCCCTTCGGGCGGCCGGACCACGGCGACATCGTCGTCGAGAGCGAAGAGGACCGGGCGCGCGAGGAGCGACGCCAGCGCCGACGGGAGCGCCGGGAGCAGGAGCGCAAGGAGCGCGAGGAGCGGGAGCGCGCGGCGGCCGAGGGGGAAGGGGAAGAGGATGTCGAGGAGGCCACCGCCGACTCTCCGTCCGACGAGGGAGACGACGGGGGGGACACCGGAGAGGCGGCCACCGAGACCGGCGTGCTCAAGCTCAACGCCTACCCAGCGGCCAAGGTCTTCGTGGACGGCAAGTCCGTGGGGACCACCCTGGAGACCGCCCAGGGGATCCGGCTGCCCGTGGGCAAGCACAAGATCCGCCTGGAGCGGGCCACCGACGGCTACGAGCGCACCATCACGGTGACCATCAAGGCCAAGAAGGTCCTGTCGGTGCCGTTCTCGTGGGACGAATAGCTCGACCGAATTCAGGGGAGATCCGATGAGATCTTGGCGAACGTTCGCGCTGGTCTGGGCCGCGATGGCGCTGCTGGTCGGCGGCTGCCCCTCCGGCGATGACGACGACACGGCCGGCGACGACGATTCGACCGGCGACGACGATTCGACCGGCGATGACGACGACACCACGGGCGACGACGACGCGACCGGCGACGACGACACCACGGGTGACGACGACGATTCGACCGGCGACGACGACGCCACCGGCGACGACGACACGGACGTACCCCTGGACGGGTTCGGCGAGATCAGCGGCGACTGCGGCGTGCTGGACGACACCGAGTGGAACTCGGCCGACCCCTTCCTGTTCCGCAACGCCATCGACTTCGGCACCGATGTCTTCGACGAGAACCTGCTGACCCCGGACGGGTACCTGGTCTGGGAGGCGGGCAACCTCAACCCCGGCTCCCTGCACTCGGAGGTCTTCGCCTTCGAGGTGCTGGTGAGGTGCGAGCTCGCGGCGCTGCTGGAGACCGAAGGCACGGTCGAGTACCTGGATCCCGATGGCAAGAAGACCGACGTGCTGAGCGAGATCGACACCCGCAAGGTCGGCGTCAGCGTCACCCGCGCCTTCCACTGGCCCCCGGACGAACCCTACCCCTACGCCGAGGCCGTCGACCTGCTCACCGACAAGCTCGGCGACATCCCCCTGGCCGCCGCCAACGCCGACCCGGTGGACGCCTGGGAGCGCTCGATCCTCAGCGTGGTGGCCTACGACGCCCAGTCCGCCGACGAGATCGAGGCCGCCTGGGCCGCCCTGGATCCGTCGGTCACCCTGGACACGATCGTGGTGCTGACGGTGACGGACGGGGACGACGAGTTCATCTACTGATCAGGGGTAGTAGATCCGGCGGCGCAGCAGGGAGATCCCCAACCCGCCACCGGTGGCAGCGATGCCCACCAGTGCCGCGACGACCCAGGGTTCGTACCCGGACATCCCGCCGTACCCGGCCAGGTAGAGCGCCCCCATCCCGAGGAAGAACGACACCAGCGTTCGCCAGCGGCTACCCAGAGCGAGTGAGGTCTGAATCGCCGCGACACAGGGCACTCCTGCGGCCAGTCCGGTGGCCACCTGGAGAAACGATGCATCCGAGGAGATCCAGGATGAGGACGCCCAGCCCAGGGCCATGACCAGTGCCCACAGCAGCGCTCCGGCGCAGAGGCCGTGGGCGAAGACGCCGCGCAGGACGCACTCGGGACGCACCGGCATCCAGCCCCAGGCGCGGATGCCGGCGTGCATGCGAGGAAGCGGGGTCCCGGGGGCCCCGACCGCGACCAGGTTGGTTCCGTAGGGGCGGAACGCGACCGCCGCGAGGGCAAGGAAGAACAGGGGTTGGGGGACCACCGCGGCCTGAGAGCCAACGATCCCATGGGTGAACAGTCCGAAGACGAGACCTTCCGCCAGCAGCACGCAGCCGGCGACAGCGAGCAGCGGGGGCAGCGGCCTGAGGACCTGGTCACGTTCGAGCTGCCGGGGTCCGGGTCGAGCTCGTCTGTGAAGCGACTCCCGAGGCGGCGCGCTCCGCCGGTCACCCGCGCGGTCACTCATCTTGATCCCGGATGCCCAGACGACCAGGGTGGCCGTCGCCGCGGTGAGGGCGACGAGAAGCGCTGGGCGGTCCACCCAGCCCAGCTGCAGGGCGGTCTCCTGGACGGCGAAGATGGCAAGGAAGACGCAGAGGACGTGCCAACCCGTGTTCTGGTTGAGAATCGCCGAGGAGGAGTACCCACCGTAGAAGGCCCAGGGGAGCGCGAAGCACCCTCCCAGCCAGAAGGTCTCGACCGAGATGTGGGTCCCCAGCGCGAGCGTGAGGGGCATCGCCAGAACGCCGGTCACGACGATGAGCACCAGCGCGGCGATTCCCTCGGCCGTGGATCGCTGCCTCGGCCCCAGCGGCAGGGTCGGACAGGATTGCACGTAGAAGCCGTGGACCAGGTTCTCGGTGGCCGCCCGGCCCTGGACCGCGGCTCGAGCAAGCACGGCCATGAGCATGCAGACGAGAGGCAGGATGGCCATCATCACCCAGGAGCCGTCTTCTTCGCGCATCTCGCCGAGGAAGGAATCGAACTGCATGATCTCCAGGAGGACGAAGAGGGCGAAGCCGAGGGTCGCCGGGGTCCTCGCCGTCGCCTTCATGCGGATCCACGCGTGGTTCAGAACGGCTTGTGCCGCGCTCATCCCGCCGCCCCCCAGGCCACCATCGCCTCCTCCAGCGTGCGTTCGTCCCCGATGAGTTCGTCCGTGGGGCCCTCGTGGACCACTCCCCCCCCCTCCAGCACCAGCAGCCGATCGGCGATCCGTTCGACGTCGTGTAGCAGGTGGGAACTGATGAGCACCGCCCGGGAGGGATCCCGCACCACGTCCAGCACGGTCTCGAGCAGGGACAGACGGCCCGCCAGGTCCAGCCCCGCGGCCGGCTCGTCCAGGATCATCAGGCGGGGCCGGAACGCCATGGCCAGCACCAGCCGCAGCCGGCTCCCCTGGCCCTTGGAGAGCGCCATGACCTTCTTCCTGGGATCGATCTTGAACCTCTCCAGCAGCTGGCCCACCAGCTCGGGATCCCAGGTCGGGTAGTACCCCGAGATCATCTTGAGCAGGGGGCCGATCTTCATGGCGAACAGGGGCAGATCGTCGGTCATGAAGCCCAGCTGGGAGCGCACGACCTCGGGACGGTCCCAGGGATCCAGCCCCAGCACCGCGATGCCACCCTCGGTGGCGGGGCGCATGCCCGCCAGGGTCTCCAGCAGGGTGGTCTTGCCCGCGCCGTTGGGACCCACCAGGCCGATCACCTGGCCGGGGTCCACCCACCACTCGGGGATTCGGAGTTCGAAGTCGCCCCGGCGGACCCTCAGGTCCTTGACCGCGATCAGTTCGTCAATCGCCATCTTCCCCACCTCCATGCCCGAGAGCCGCATCCACGTGGTCCCGGATGTCGCCGTCGCCCAGACCCAGCTGTCGGGCCCGGGTGACCGCGTCGGTCAGCAACCCGCGGGCCTCGTCCCGAGCACGCCGACGGGACGCGGCGTCCCCCAGCTCGGCCACGAATGTTCCTTGACCCTGGCGACGGACGATCAGGCCCGCAGCCTCCAGGTCGGCGTAGGCCCGGCGCACGGTGATCAGCGACACCAGCAGCTGACCTGCCAGCTCCCGCACCGACGGCAGCCGCGTGTCCGCCGCCAGCTGACCCGAGCGCACCAGGTGGGCCACCTGGTCGACGATCTGCCGGTAGCGGGGCACCCCCGAGGCATCGCTGAGCTGTAGATCCAGCCGGTCCACGTTCCATCTCCTGACTGTGTATAACCATATACACACCGACACACTGTGATCCACCCCTTTTTCGTCGGTGTCCCAGGGACACCGCCCGCCCCCCGGGCGCGCGGGAGCAGGTGCTACACTGCCCCTCTTTCGATGGGAGACGACCGATGACCGACGTGCTGGGTGAACTGCTCGAACTCCTGGAGCTGGAGCCCATCGAGGAGAACATCTTCCGGGGCCAGAGCCAGGACCTGGGCTTCGGCAACGTGTTCGGCGGGCAGGTGCTGGGCCAGGCCCTGTCGGCGGCCCACCAGACCGTGCCCGACGACCGCAACTGCCACAGCCTGCACGCCTACTTCATGCGGCCCGGGGATCCCACGCGTCCCATCGTCTACCAGGTGGATCCGATTCGCGATGGCCGGAGCTTCACCACCCGCCGGGTGGTGGCGATCCAGAAGGGGAGGGCGATCTTCTCCCTGTCCGCGTCGTTCCAGCTCCGCGAGGGGGGGTACGAACACCAGGCGCCCATGCCCCAGGTCCGCCCGCCTGACGGCCTGCTCTCGGACCTGGAGCTGGCGCGTCGCGTGGCCGACCGGATCCCCGAGCCGATGCGGACCAAGATGATCTGCGACAAGCCCATCGAGCTGGTGCCCGTCGATCCCGTCGATCCCTTCGCCCCGGTGGCCAAGGAGCCCGCCCAGCACGCCTGGTTCCGGTCCGCCGGCGAGCTCCCCGACGACCCGGCGGTCCACCAGTACCTGCTGGCCTACGCCTCGGACTTTCGCCTGGTGGCCACCGCCATGCACCCCCACGCGACCACGTACTGGGACCCCCACATGCAGGTGGCCAGCCTGGACCACGCCATGTGGTTCCACCGGGACTTCCGGATGGACGACTGGCTGCTGCACGCCATGGAGAGCCCGTCGGCGGCCCACGCCCGGGGCATGAACCGGGGGCTGATCTACGCGGCGGACGGGACCCTGGTGGCGTCGGTGGCCCAGGAGGGGCTGATCCGGCGGCGGGATCCCCGCTGAGACGGACGGGACCCTAGAGGCAGTTGCCCCCCATGTCGTGGATCAGGGCGCGGTGGTAGGTGTAGTCGTTGGCGTCGTCCCCGTTGTTGCCGTCGGTGACCGCGAAGTCGATGGGCGTGCCGTCCTGGACCTCGACGCACAGGTCGGCCTCGACCCCCTCCTCGTCCCAGGCCTCCACGAACTCGGAGAACTGCGAGACGCCGTCCACCAGCACCTTGACGACCACCCCGTCTCCCGAGGTGTCCAGGGAGTGGAACTCGGCGTGGATGGACACGTGGCCGGTGACCTCGCTGGTCCAGCGGCGGATGGCCCAGTGGCGCGCCGACAGCCGTCCCTCGTTGGGGTTGAGACCGTTGGGGTGCATGCCGGTGGAGCCGATGGCGGTCCAGTAGCCCCCCACCCCCTCGTCCACGTGCCACATACCCCACTTGTCGAACCAGTCGGTCATCTCCTGGAAGTCGGCGGCCTGGTAGGTGCCGTCGCCGGCGTCCTCGTCCGCGGTCCGGTCGAAGTAGCCGTAGTGCCAGTTGTCCTGGCCCTGGATGTCCGAGTACTCCTCCTCGGAGTCCGCCAAAGAAGTGCCGACGTCGTCGTCGTCGCCGGACGCGGAGTCGTCGTCGTCGTCGTCGTCGCCGCCGTAGGTCTCGGGGCAGGCCGTGATCAAGATCAGCGCGAGCGAGGCGAGCAGGAGCAGCAAGAGTCGGTGACGCATGGGATCCTCCGGGGATTCGCCGCACGGGGCTCCGGGGATCCTACCAGGGAAGGGTCAGCTCCACGGGGGCGTCGCCGGCGGTGACCAGCAGGTAGCGATTCTCGCCCGCCTGCCACGCCGCCGTGCCGTCTTCGCCCACGACCACCAGCTTGAGCTCGAGCACGTCGCCCACCGGGGCGGACAGCTCGACGGCCGATCCGTCGGCGCCGGGGGCGAGATCGAGGGCGCGGGCGGGGTCCCAGTTGCCCAGCCGGGGGCCGTTGCCCACCAGCCGAAGCGAACCCTCCGGTGTCTCCGCGGCGGCGGGCACCACGACGCGAATCGTCCGTTCGACGATCGCCGATCCCGCCCCCCCACCGACCTGGGCCGCGTACCCACCTTGCTCGTCCGGGGTCAGCAGGTAGACCTCGGTGGATCCCGGCGGCAGGGTCAGCTCCGGAATCTTCCAGGGCAGTCCCGTGGACGCATCCGCCATCGACGCGTCGTCGAACAGCGCCTCGGGGACCGACCACCGGGCCGGGAGGTCGCCGCGGTTGACGGCGATCAGGGCGGCCTCGTCCGGGTGGATCCGTCCGACCACCAACAGCTCCCCCTCCAGGGCCAGGACACGGGCGATCCCGCTGTGCAGGGACGGGTGATCCCGACGCAGCTCCAGCCAGCGCTGGATCAGCAGTCGGTAGGGGTGGCGGGGCTCGAAGGCCATGTCGGCCCGGTTGGCGGGCTCCTCGCGTCCCTCCAGTCCCGACTCGGTGCCGTAGGTGATCGACGGAGCGCCCCGCGCGGTCAGCAGGAAGGTCAGCGCCTGGCGGACACAGTCCCTGTCCGGGCAGGCCGACGCCAGCCGCGGCCGGTCGTGGTTGTCCACGAAGGGCACCAGGGCGGACGGATCGTCGTATTCCCGGTCGGCGGACAAGGTCGCAGCCAGTCGCCCGACAGGACGGCCATGGGCGTACACGTCGAGCATCGCGTAGTGCAACGGGAAGTCGAACATCGACGTCGCAGCGGTGGCACGGAAGCTGCGGGCCAGGCCCAGGGCGTCCCCCTGGAAGTCCTCCCCCAGCAGCTGGAACCCCGGTCCGGTGCGGGCGTGGATGTGGGTCGTGAGCCGCTGGAGGAACTCCGGCCGCATGTGGCGGATGGCGTCGATGCGGAATCCGTCGGGCCGGACCGCCTCGATCCAGTACAGGGAGGTGGCCAGCAGGTGCTGGTACAGCTCGGCGTTGGCCTGGTCCAGGTCCGGAAGGCCGTGGACACGGCAGTCGGTGAGCTGTACCGGGTCCTCCCAGTCCTCGATGTCGCAGACCGGGTGGAACCAGTGCGGCTTCTCCTCGATCAGCGTCGAGTCCATGGCCACGTGGTTGAACACCACGTCCAGCACCAGCCGCATGCCCCGGGTGTGCAGGGCGTCGGAGAGCTCCCGCAGCTCGGCCTCGGTGCCGAAGCGGGGGTCGATCTTCGTGTAGTCCTCTACCCAGTACCCGTGGAACGCCCCCCACTCGAAGAACTTCTCGTCCCGGCAGTCCCAGACCGGCGACAGCCAGACGGTCTTCACCCCCAGCTCCTGGATCTCGTCCAGGTTCTGGATCACCCCCCGGATGTCGCCGCCGTGCCAGGCCTGGGGATCCGCGGGGTCGACCTCGCCGTCGTTGGAAGGATCGCCGTTGGCGAAGCGGTCCACCAGCACGAAGTAGATGGCGTCGTCCGGTGGGGGCGGGGCCGGGCTCCAGGCGGCCGTGGCGTCGCCGGACGTCAGCAGGACGCAGGCCGCTCCGAGGACGGCGGTGTGCAGCAGCCGGTGGTGCGAGGTTTCCATGGCACACGAAGGTGGAGGCAGCCCGGGGGCGTGTCAAGGACGGGGAGAGGGGAGGGGCGTCAGGGCAGGACGAGGTCTGCCGTACCGGCTCCGGAGCCCACCAGCTCGATCACCTCGCCCTCGACGTGGCCGGTGGCGGTGAACGCGGTCGCGCTGCCGTAGCCCTCGGCGGTGAACCAGTCGGTGCCGTCCAGCGAGGCGCCCAGGGCGGTGTCGGTCAGGTCGGTGCTGCACCAGGCGGTCTCGGCCATCAGCACCGCCGAGCCGTCCAGGTACACGTCCGGCGCGTCGAAGGTCCCGGTCCCGCTGCCGCTGAACATCTGGGGCGGACGGAAGCCCAGGGGGGTGCCGCCCAGGCCGCTGCCGTCGAAGCTCTTGAAGCCCAGCAGGCGGTTGCCCAGGGGGGTGCCGCCCAGGCCCGTGCCCTCGATGTCGAAGCGGCGGACGAGGACCGTTCCCAGGGGGGTGCCGCCCAGGCCGGTGCCGTCCAGGTCCACGTCGTAGCTGGTCTCGCTGCCCGACGCCATCAGGCGCGGGGTGAAGATCACCCCCAGGGGGGTGCCGCCCAGGCCCGAGCCGGTGTCCACCAGGAAGTAGGACTCCCACATGTCGTCGAAGTCGGGGTCCTTGCCCTCGGGCCAGTGGAACGCCAGCAGGCTGCCGTCCAGGTCGGGCTCCTGCTCCAGGGCCGCCAGCATGATCTCCAGGGCGTCCGGGGCGAAGAACGCGGTGCGCGGGTGCACGCCGATGTTGTCCTTCTTGCCGGTGGTCACGTTGACCGCCCAGGCCGCGGCCCGGGGCAGGCCGTCGTCGTCCAGGTACTTGACCTTGGGGGCCTTGAGCTCGCAGCGCCCGTCGCCGTTGGTCTTGCACTTGACGATGGCGGACGTGGTGCCGGTGATGGTGGCGTAGAACTCCACGCCGTCGGCCAGCGCCCCGGTCTCGTCCATCGCGGTCAGCTCGAACTTGGCCTCGATGTCGCTGCCCGCCTCCTTGAGGTAGGGCATGATCGCCACGTAGTAGCTGGGCAGGGCGCCGGTCTTGCCCTCGCCGAACTTCTTGTCGGCCTCCTCGATCCGCAGCTTGCCCTGGCCGTAGCCGTCGATGAACTCGCTGCCCAGGGACTTCGCGCCCAGGTGCAAGGCGCCGTACGCGTCCTCGTGGGTCGCGCCGGCGGCCAGCAGCTGGACCGCCGCGCCGCTGGCCACTGCCGCCGCCTGGCTGGTGCCGGCGTACAGCACGTAGCTGATGGTCCCCGGGTCGTTCAGGGCGATGGTCTCACCCAGGATGCCATCCGGTACGCCGTCCTCGTTGTTGTCCACGGTCACGTCGCCGCCCGGGGCCACGAAGTCGATGCCCGGGTTGCGGTTGGTGTAGTCGGTGGCCAGCAGGTGACCCACGTCGATGTCGTCGTCCTTGGACGACGTGGCGCCCACCGCCAGCACGTTCACGTGGGCGGCCGGGTAGCTGACGTACTCGCCGCCCGCGTTGCCCGCGGCGGCGACCAGCAGGATGCCCGCGTCCCAGGCGGCCTGCAGGGCCTCGTCCAGCCCGGGGGAGAGCACGTACTCGGGCCCGAACGAGAGGCTCATGTTGATGACGTCGGCGCCGTTGTCGGCGGCGTGCCAGATGGCGTCGATCAGGTCCAGCTCGATGCCGCTGTTGTCCGCGCCGAGCACCTTGACCGGCATGATCGAGGTCCGCGGCGCCACGCCCATCACCGCCCCGTCCGAACTGATGACCGAGGTGATGTGGGTACCGTGCTGGTGGTCGTCGTTGGGGTGGGCGTCGTCGTTGACGAAGTCCCAGGGCGCGACGAACAGGGTGCTGGCCAGGGAGGGGGCCTGGACGTAGCTGCCGCTGTCGTCGCTGTAGGTCTCGTAGGCCACGCCCGTGTCGAGGACCGCGACCACCAGATGGTCGGTGATGGGCTGGACCTCCAGGGCGTCCACGCTGCCCAGGTGCCACTGGTAGACCGTGTAGGAGGTCTCGGGCTCCGAGGCGCCGTAGATCAACCCCATGGAACCCGCGTAGGACACCCGCGCGTCGTCGTGCAGCACGCCGAGGAAGTCCTCGCGGGCGAAGTGGGCGGGTACCGACAGGATGCCGTGCCCCGAGTGGCGGGGCTCCCGTACCAGAAACGCCCCGTGGCTCTCGGCCAGCTCCGCCAGGGACGTACCCATGGCCGGCCGCACCATGACCTGGCGCTCGACGTACGCGGGTTGCTGCTCTTGCCTGGCGGCCGGTGCTCTACTCGGCGCCCGCTGGAGGAAGCTGGAGATCCGGTCGGCCATGGTGAGCTTCTGGCCGGGCCGGGCCGGGGACTCGCCGGGGTCGTCGAACGGGTTCAGGTTCGTCCCGTCGTGCGTCCCGAACTGCCAGAGCGCTCCGCCTGCCCACAGAAGAGCCAGGAGGATCAGATACCGTCGTCCCCTCATCGGTGCTCCGAACCGCGCGCTACCGTGAAAGCGCAAAAAACCCGCTCTTATATGTGACTAGAGCACGTATGCGGGGGCCGTCCCAAGCTCCTTCCTCTCCGCCGGGTCGGATCGCTCGACTCAGCCGCGGCGCTTGCAACGATGCGTCGAGCGCCCGGGGTTTCCGGTGGCGCTTCCCGGTACAATGACCCCGGCACCCTCGAGGGGAGGGCGATGGCCGGAGACCGCCGTACGATCCCTGCGTTCGAGGACCCATCGGCGTTCTCCCTCGCCCTGCGCAGGGTCCTGCGGCTGACCGTCCTGCCCCTGTTCGGCACCGCTCATCGGGCGGACTACGAGGCCCAGTTCGACGAGGCAAGCCGCAACGCCGAGATCGCCGTCGAGGGGCTCGGGCGGCTGGTGAATCGCCACACCCTGCTGGTCGCGCCGGTGGTCGGCGCCCTGGCCCACTGGACCCGCCACTACCACTTCACCCAGCGAAGGGTGGCCGACCAGCCGCGGTACCTGGTCTACACCGACCTGGATGTCGGGATCCCCTTCCGGCCCGAGGCGGACACGCTGTACGCCTACATGGTCACCCAGGTGGCCCACCTGGCCACCGAGATGGCCGAGGTGCTTCCCCGGAGAGAGCTCCGGGCGGCAATCCGGGCCTTCCCGGAGATGAACGCCGTGGCGTCGGAGGCCTTTCGCCGGCTCCCCACGGTGATGCCCCGGTTCACCGACCACGCCCGCCTGAGCCTCCGGGTGGTCCAGGCCCTGGACCGACCGCTGAACTGCTGCCCCAGCTTGCACATCGCCTACTCGCTGATGATCGACGACCTGGCGCAGACCGCCTTCGGGGGCCGGGATGACAAGGCCGAGATCCTGGAGACCGTCCAGAGGGTCACCGTCGGAATGGTCGACTCGGTGCTCTACACCAAGCAGCACGCCATCCTCGATGTGGCCTTCGGCATGCTCTGCGCCCGGATCGTTCACGATCGGCTGTTCGGGCGCCCCTTCGGCGATCCCCTCGCCGTCCTGGATTTCGCCCCCCCCGACGACGCCATCCCCCGGGACGCCATCGCCGCCCTCTACGAGGAGGCGAGCTGGTGGCACGCCCGGGCCGGAGATCTGGCCGGTGCGCTGGGTGGTTTCCTTCGCCATCACGGCTTCCCCCGGGTCGGGCCGGAAGACGAGCTGGCGGACTGTCACGTGGATACGGAGACCGGGGCGTTGGTCAGGGCCTCCGAATCGGGGGGCTAGCGTTCCGCTGGTGGGCTTCGGAGCTGGGTGCCACGGCGGCGGAGGTGGACCAGGGCGAGGGCTCCGAGCAGTAGCCCGGCCGGTCCCGCCGCACGAACGCCGGCCTGGTTGTTCTGGCAAGCGCAGTCACCGGGCGCGTCGTCGTCATCGTCATCGTCGTCGTCGTCGTCGTCGTCCGCCGCCGAGTCGTCGTCGCCGGTGTCCTCGCAGTCCGTGTCCTCCGTGTCCGCCAGGCCATCGCAGTCGTTGTCGATGCCGTCGTCGCAGACCTCGACCTCGTCCGGGTTGGCGCTCGCGTCCCCGTCGTCGCAGTCCTCGCCGCCGCAGTCCAGGGGGGCGTGGCCGTCTCCGTCGGCGTCCACCTCGTCGACGGTCCCGTTGCAGTCGTTGTCCGCCCCGTCGCAGATCTCGGGCGCGCCGGGGTAGACGTCGGCTGCGTCGTCGTCACAGTCGTCGTCGCAGGTGGTCCAGCCGTCCCCGTCCAGGTCGTCCAGGTTCAGCTCGGCGTCCAGGTCGTCACAGTCGCCGGCGCAGACGATCCAGCCGTCCCCGTCCTCGTCCAGCTCGTCGACCGGGAGATCGCCGTCGCAGTCGTCGTCCTTGCCGTCGCAGATCTCGGCCGCCCCCGGGAACACCGCGGGATCCTCGTTGTCGCAGTCCCCCTGACAGGCGTTGAAGCCGTCCCCGTCCAGGTCCTCGTCCGCCCCGTTGTCGACCACGCCGTCGCAGTCGTTGTCGATCCCGTCGCACTGCTCGGGGGCGCCGGTGTAGGTCAGGTCGTCCTGGTCGTCGCAGTCGCCTTCGCACTCGGCCATCCCGTCCCCGTCGTCGTCGGTCTCGTCCTCGGGGAGCGCGCCGTCGCAGTCGTTGTCCAGGCCGTCACAGGCCTCGGGGTTGCCCGGGAACACGGTGGGCTCGTCGTCGTCGCAGTCGTCCTGGCAGACCGACAGGCCGTCGCCATCCCCGTCCCCCCCCCCCGCGGGGGGCGGGGCACACGCGGGGGAGAAGACCGCACCCCCCACCCACCCCCCC
>CAZITQ010000061.1:0-41066 GCA_964542165.1 uncultured Rickettsiales bacterium | reverse complement strand
TGGCGTCGTAGGGGGCCGCGGCCACGCAGAGGCAGGCCAGGTCGCCGGACAGGCCGAACCCATCGCCGTCGTCGTCGCGCGAGTAGAGGGTGCAGCCGTCCGCGTCCTGCTCGTCCACCTCCCCGTCGCAGTCGTCGTCCACGCCGTTGCAGGTCTCGACCTGGCCCGGGTTGACGTCGGGATCGGCGTCGTCGCAGTCGTCACCCTGGCCACAGGCGTCGCCGTGGTAACCGTCGCCGTCCAGGTCCTCGCAGAACTCGTAGGTGAGGGTGATGTCGATGTAGGCGAGGCTGTAGGCCTGCGAGACGTTGTACGACAACGTCAGGGTGTTGGTGCCGCCGTAGACGTAGTTCGGGAAGGCCGCGTGCGTGGGACTGTCGTAGTCGGCCGTCAGGCAGCTGCCGCAGTTGTTGTTGTTGCCGTTGGGGTCGGTGGCGCCGGAGACGACGGTGGTGCCGTTGAGCTGGAACCACCAGGTCGCCGAGCCGCTCTTGACCCCCTTGGTGGTCACCCGCACCTGGGTGACTGTGGCGCCGTCCGGCGTGGGGTCGGTGAACGAGGCGCTGGTGGCGAACGGCTCGTTGCCACACCCGGCGCAGGAGTACCCATACGCGCCGCAGATCGAGCAGCCGTTGTTGGCGTGATTCCACTCGTCCACGGTGACGGTGACGGTGTCGGCGTGGCACGGACGAGGCAAGGCAAGGGCGACCACGAAGGCCGCAAGGGCCGTGCAGTGAAGGAACGGTCGTGGGAACATCCGGTGAGTCCTCTCCCCGAGCGCGCAGCTCCATCGACCTCGATCGGAATCCCCTTCTCCGCCCGGCGTCGATGAAGCTCGCGATCGATCATCCTACCGACGTCGTTGACGCCTTCCCAGCCCACCGTCCACCTCTGGCTGGTCCTCTCGGGGCGCGACCCGAAGATTCGCCTGGCACACCGCGAGCCACGCGTCCTGACTCACCTCACCGCAGGTGAGATACTCCGAAGCATGGCCACCCTGCTCGCCCGCCTCGTGGACGTCGTGCTCGCCCATCCGCGCCGGCTCCTCGCGATCGCGACGCTCGGCTGCCTGGCGCTTGCCTCGGTGGCGCTGACGGTCCCGGTCGACATGAGCTTTCTGTCGGTGCTCCAGCAGGATGATCCGCTGGTGGTCCGATATCTGACCATGAACGAGACCGCGCGATTGAGCCATCGGGCGATCCTGCTGCTCGAAGGTCCCGAGGAGGCGCTCGGGGACGCGGTCTCGGCCGCGACGGACGCGATGACGGCCCGCCCCGAGGTGGACTGGGTCGCCTCGGATCCGCGCGGTGTACCGGGGGCTCGGGTGCTGGTCGCCTCGCTGCGGGACGACCCGATGACGCTCGCCGGACGGGATATCGCCCTGGGCAAGACGTCATTCAGCCTGGTCGAGCGGGCGGTGGACGAGGCGCTGGCCGACACGCCGGTGACCCCAGGCTGGGCGGGCGTGCCTCCCCAGACGATCCAGGACATCGAGGCCACCCTCGGTCGCTTCCTCTGGCTGTCGCCGATGAGCCTCCTGCTGGTCTTCCTGCTGCTGCGGACCGCGGAGAACCGCGTGGTGCGGTTGCTGCTGATCGGGGCGCCGATGGGGCTCGCTGTGCTCGCGACCCTGGGGATCAGCGCCGCCGTGTTCGGCAGCATCACCTTCAACGAGGGCTTCTTTTGCGTGATCGTGTGCGGGCTGGGTGCGGACTTCGCGCTCCACCTGGTGGTGCGGCTGCGCGAGGAGCGCGCCGGCGAACCGTCCTTCGAGGGCGCCCTGCGGCGGACGATCGTGGGCGTGGGGCCGGCGATCGTCGCGGGGGCCCTGACGACGGCGGGGGCATTCGCCGTGCTCGCGATGGCGCCCGAGACGCTGCCGCGCCGACTCGGGGTCACCGGAGCGACCGGTCTCATCCTCTGCCTGGGTCTGATGCTGACCTGGCTGCCCGCAGCGTGGGTACTGCTCGAGCGGTCGGGAGCAGCTCCGTCCAGCGACTCGAGGGTCCGAGTTCCGGGCCTCGCATGGCTGGCCGGGGCGGCGGCGCGGCGACCGATGGTGCCCGCCGGACTGGCTGTGGTGCTGCTGATCGGCGCCGGAGTGGGGTTCACCAAGCTGCGCTACGAGACCGACTTCAACAAGATCGTCAACCGCGACGTCCCGGCAGCGACCGTGAACGCCAGGCTGCAAGAGCTGGTCGACGCCAACTCCAGCCCCTGGCTCGTCGCCACCGAGACGATGGCCGAAGCCCACCGCGTGCACTCGGCCTTCGAGGCGGACCCGGCGTTCGTCCGCGTCGACGGTGCCGCGACCCTGCTGCCGCCCACGGCCGTGGACCTTCCACCGGACACGCCGGCGGCGCTGGCCGCCCAGGTCCGCGGCACCGACGGGCGCTGGTTGACCTGGGCCTTCACCGGGTACGCCGGACTGGACGCCGAACAGCTCGCCGGGGAACGCCTTCGCGCCGAGGCCATCGACCCCACCGTGGCCGGCTACGGGATGTTCGTCGAGGCGGTGATCGCCAGCGATCGGTCGTGGGCGCCGTGGATCGGACTCGGGATCCTGGCCTTCGTGCTCGCCGTTCTGTCCGTCAATCTGCGCTCAGCCCGCTGGGTGTTTCTCGCCGTCATCCCGTCGGTCGTGGGCATGTGCGGAACGCTGGGCCTGCTGGGCTGGCTCGACGCCGGGATGGGGATCGCGCACGTGATCAGCGTTCCACTGCTCCTGGGGCTCGGCGTCGACGACGGTCTGCACGTGGTCCACCGGCTCCGGGAGGCGCCCGACCTGGCCGCCGATGCCGGCGCCGTGTCGGTCGGACGCGCCATGGTGCTGACCACGGCCACGACCTGCGCGACCTTCGCGGCGCTCGCGCTGTCGAACAACCCCAGCCTGGAGTCGATGGCCCTGGTGATCCTGATCGGACTACCCCTCTGCCTGCTCGCGTCGATCACGCTGGTGCCCGCGCTCGCCGTGCTGCTACGACTCCGCTGAGGGGTTGCTCGAGCTCGCAGCGGGGGACGGTGGGCAACAGACCTCGACCAGCGACCTGGTGCGGTCCAGCAAGGCTTCCATGCGCCGAACGAGTTCGGGTCCGTCCACCGAGTAGATCACCTTTCGTGAATCACGCTCCCTGTGGAGCACACCGGCCTTGGCGAGCAGCTGCAGATGTCTCGAGATCACCGAACGATCCTGGGGAAACGACCCGGCGACGCGTCCGATCTCGCACGGCCCGTGGAGGGCGAGAAAGGTCAGTATCTCCACTCGAACCGGCTCGCAGAGGGCCTTGAACAGGTCCACGTCGGCCATTTCGGCCAGCTGAGCGGCTACGTCCTGCCTCGAACGATCGTCCATGTGTCCAGTTACATGCACGAACCTGCACGCGTCAAGGCGGCCATTGCGCAGAGGGTTGACATATGTGCATACGTGTGCACATTTGCATCAAGGATCAACCGGGGAGGCAGCGTGACCACCTTTTTCGTCATCTGCGGCGCGACGATCTTGCTGACGGCTCTGCTGTGCGGGTACCTCCATCACCGGTACGCGCAGATCGGCACGGACATGGGCGCGCTGCGGTTCTACTGGCGTCTGCTCCGTGGTCGAGGCGTTCGCTCCATTGGCCCGCGACAGTTCGACCGCATGCTCGCCGAGGAGCATGCCGACCGGGTGTACGTGGACCTACGAGCCCCCGATCGCTCCGTCACGGCCCCACTGCACGGCATCCCTTCACACCCCTTCGACGACTTCCTCAAGGACGTGGTGGTTCACGGCGCGTACGCGGACGCAAAGGCCCAGGAGCTGGTGTTGATCTGCGACACCGGGCACATGAGCGTGGTCGCGGGGGATGTGCTCGTGGAAGACGAGGGATTCTCGCGGGTGTCCAGCCTCAAGGGCGGCGTCGAGGGCTACCGGCGATACCGGCGTGTGGCTGCCAAGGCTTGCTGTACGCTCATCGCGTCGCTGCGGATCTGAGGGTCGGGACCCTGGGGCCGACACCCTACGACCTCCGGATGCGGCCTACATCCACCACCACCAGGAGACGTCCGCGCCCACCTCCGCGATGTTGTTCGCACACGCGTTGGACAGGTCGGGCTGCGTCGTGGATTCGTACATCGAGTATCCCCAGCACTCCAGGTAGCCGTCTTCGTCGATGGCGCAAGTGGTGTGGTTGCCGGCGCTGACCTGGGTAAACGTCCCCGACGGCGCGGCGGACTGGAAATAGGAGCCGTCGCCCCAGCACAGGACGTGTCCCGTGTCCGCCACGGCGCAGGTGTGGTTCGTACCCGCCGAGATGTCCACCAGGATCGGACCGTACAGGACGACCGCATCGTCGACGTGCTCGGCGCGTTGGTCCTCGTACTGACCCGAGAAGCCGATAGGGTTGGCGGTGGATACCTGCCCGTGGTTGTCCAGACCCCAGCAGACCGCGACCCAGTATCTCGTGTCGAGCGCGCATCCGTGCCCGTAGCCCGCGGTGACCTGCTCGTACTGGAACAACTCGATGTCAGAGTTCTCGAGATCCGTCGGGTAGTTCATCTGCCCGTGGTAGTCCATGCCCCAGCAGACGACGCTCTGGGCCCAGCCGTCGTACTCGACCGTGGCGCAGGTGAACGCGGCGCCCGCTTCCACCGAGAGGAACCGCTCGCTGCGGTCTCCCGGGTTGGGCTCGAGCTGCCCGTAGGAGTCGTCACCCCAGCAGACCACGCGCTGGTCGTCGGTGATGCCGCAGGTGTGATACCACCCGCCGTCGATGGAGGTGAACATCACGTCCGTCGGGACCTCCAGCTGCCCGTAGCTGTTGTCGCCCCAGCACTCCGCAGCGCCGTCCTCGTGCAGACCACAGCTGTGCGCCACGCCGGCGGCCACGTCGATGAAGTCGCGGTCGTCGGGGGCCCAGCCCTCGCCCCACCAGTTTCCACCGCCACACTCGATGCTCCCGCAGTGGGTCAGCACGCACATGTGGTAGTAGCCGGTCTCCACCTCGACGGCGCGGCCGCGACCGTCGTCCTCGGCGAGGTACCAGGTCTCGGCCAACGCCGGCGAAGCGACCGCGATGGTGAGGGACGCCGCGGCCAGGGCGTGGACGGCGAGGACGGAAAAGGTCGGGGTGCGTGCCATGAATCTCTCCTCGGGGAACGTTGCGTCAATCACCCCCCAAGGCAGAGCAACGGGTGTGCCAGCGGGCAGGAACGGGCCACGTCGGTCCAGCGGCCCCTCGAGCGACGGAGATCGGGGGCGGTCCGTCTCATGGGACGGTATTGCCTGGCCCATGGGACCCGGACGACCGAGCACCCCAGGCGAGAGCAGACTCGCTTCGGGAAGGTCTCCCCCAGCAGGCGCCCCCAGCAGGTGCCCAGCAGGTGCTGGGGCAGGTGCTGGGGCTGCGGGGCGGGGCAGGTGCCAGCCACTTCACGGGCCACTTCACGGGCGCAGGGCAGGTGCAGGGCAGGTGCCAGCCACTTCACGGGCCAGTTGTAAAGCTCTGGGGCAGGTGCCTTGGGGCAGGTGCCAGCCACTTCACGGGCCTGGGGCAGGTGCAGGGCAGGTGCCAGCCACTTCACAGGCCGCCACTTCACAGGCCACTTCAACAGGCCACTTCACAAGCCAGTTCACAGGCCGGGATCCGCCGTCACTCGTACCGCTCGAACCACGCCAGGATGTGCGCGACCTTCTCGATCAGGTTACTCGGGCGGGCGGAGATGCCGTGGGAGGAGTCGGGGACGCGGACCATCACGGTGTCGACGCCGCGGAGCTTGAGCGCCTGGTAGAACTGCTCGGACTCGGAGATGGGCGTGCGGTAGTCCTGCTCGCCGGTCATCAGCAGGGTCGGCGTCTCGACGTCGCCCGCGAGCGCCAGCGGGGACCGGGCCCAGTAGGCGTCGGGGTCGTCCCAGGGGGGAGAGGCGAACCAGTAGCGGATGGCGCTGACGTAGAAGTCGGTGGTCAAAGCGAAGCTCTGCCAGTTGATGATCGGCTTGACGGCGGCCGCGGCCCGGAAGCGGTCGGTCCGTCCCACGATCCAGGCGGTGAGGATCCCTCCCCCGCTACCGCCGGTGACGTAGAGCCTGTCGGGGTCGACGAAACCCTGCTCCAGCACAGCGTCCACGCCGGAGATCAGATCGTCGTAGTCGTGGCCCGGGTAGTCGTGGTGGATCAGGTTGCCGAACTCCTCGCCGTACCCGGTCGAACCACGCGGATTGGTGTACAGCACCACGTAGCCCGCAGCCGCGTACAGCTGCATCTCGACCGCAAACCGCTCGCCGTAGTTGGCGAAGGGACCGCCGTGGATCTCTAGAATCAGCGGGTACTTCTGGGTCGCATCGAAATCGGGTGGCTTGACGATCCAGCCCTGGATCTCGCGCCCGTCGTGGCTCGACGCGTAGCGGATCTCCTCCACCTCCCCCAGCTGCCGGTGGGCCAACAGGTCCTCGTTCAGCGCCGTGATGCGGCGCATGCCCCGGCGGTCCACCGCCGCCACGTCGGGCGGGAGGGAGGGTTCGGCGGCGGTGGTGACCACCCTCCCCTTCTTCGCGACGGTGAACGACCCGGTGCCGTACGGACGCCCGATGTAGGTCCCGCCCACGCGGCTGGCGACGATCTCCGCCTCGCCCCTCAGCGGTGCGTAGCCGATGTGGGTCTCCCCCTGATCGTGAAACATGAAACAGACGCCCTTGCCGTCCGCGGACCAGGTGGGCTGCTTCACGTTGCGGTCCAGGGCCTCGGTGAGCACCCGCGGCTCCCCACCCGCCGCAGGCACCACGTACAGGGCCGACACCTGGTACCCCTGATTGCGGTCGTCGAAGCCGACGTAGGCCACGTACTCGCCGTCGGGGGAGACGACGGGGCGGTCGTCGGGGCCGCGACGGTCGGTGAGAGGCTCCATGGCGCCGTCGGCCAGGGCGATCCGGTAGACCTCGTTGTCCCGGGGGTTGAGGTCGCGGTCCTCGTGGAGGTTGGCCGACAGCACGATCGTCTGGCCGTCCGGGGTCCAGGACAGCGGACCCTGGAAGTCGTAGTCGCCCCGGGTCACCTGCCGAGGCGAGCCGCCCTCGGCCGGGACCACGAACACGTGGATGTGCCCCGCCTCGATCATCCCCGCGCCGTCCCAGCGGTACTCCAGCCGGTCCACCACGGTCATCGGCTCGGCCCAGCTCGCGCCCTTGGGCTTGGGGGGCAGCTCGCCGAGCTTGGAGGGCTTCCCCGGGACGAACATCGTGAAGGCGATCATCGCCCCGTCCGGCGACCAGGCCAGGTTCCCCGCGGACTCGACCAGGTCCGTCACACGGGCGGTCTGCCCGGTGTCCATCCAGCGGACGTAGATCTGGCGCGAACCCTCGACGCTCGTGACATACGCCAGCCGGGTTCCATCGGGGGACCAGCGGGGCGAGCGGTAGTTGGCGGTCCCGGACAGCAACGGCCGGTGGTCCGACCCATCGAACCCCACGATCCAGAGGTTGGACCGCTTGCGATCCTCCATCACGTCCATCGACGTGCGAACGTAGACGACGAGCTCCCCGTCGGGAGAGATCCGCGGATCCGCGGCGTATTCCAGCTCGAACACGTCCAGCGGCTCGAAGCGCTGGGGCGCGACGTCGTCGGCCCGCCCGTTCCCGGGCAGGATCACCCATACCAGCATCCAGGCGGCCATCCACCTCATCGCGATCGTCCTCCTCGTCGTGGGGGTGCGCGAGTTGCCGCCAACGAGCCTAGCGGTCCGCATGCGAGACCGCCACCTGGGTGTGGAGGTGGCCGGCCGGGGAGAGCTGTGCTTCAATCGGGGCATGACGAACCTTCACAAGAGGCTGGTGGTTTCCGCGATTCTGTTGACTGTGGTCGGTGCGGTGGCCTTGGTGCTGGCCGTGGATGGGGGGCCGACCGTCCGGCTCTCCACGGCGTCGGCGGGGTCGGGGCCGTGCATGTTCGACCCGTCGGAGCGGACGTACAGGAACTGCGCCCACGCCTCGATGGGCCAGTGTCACCACTACACCACCACCTGCGAGCCGGCGTGCATGTACGACCCGTCGGACCAGACCCACAAGAAGTGCGCCCATCCTTCCATGGGGAAGTGTCACCACTACACGACCACCTGCGAGCCAGCGTGCATGTTCGATCCGTCGGATTCGACCTACAAGAACTGCGCCCATCCCTCGATGGGCAAGTGTCACCACTACACCACGACCTGTGAGCCCTGAGCCGGTCCTCGGAGCGTCTCGCCGGACCCATGGATCTCGCTGGACAGTAACGCGAACAGGCCCGGTGGCGGCGCAGGCCCGAGGCCGGGTCCGCGCTCCCGCTGGAGCCTGGCCAGCTCCTCCTCAGAACGGCTCCGGGCCCTCCATCAACACCTTGATGCGGGCCAGGTCCTTGCGGTTGGCGCGCCGCATCATCATCGACATCAGCGGGGCCATCAGCACCGAAAATCCCGAAGGACGGCCGCGATTGCGCAGGACCATTCTGGTGGATCCGTCCTCCAGGGACTCCCAGGTGTAGGTGGTCTCCATGGGGAACGGTCCCTCGGACGTCCGCATGACCATCCGCTTGTGGGGAACGAGCTCGACGATCTCGTAGGTGTAGGCCAGACGGCGCCCCAGGAAGGTGGCCACGAACGCGACCTGGGATCCGACGACCGCCGGGGGGGACGTCACCCACTCCACGGATTGGATGTTCTCGTACCAGAGGGGTGCGTTGTCCGGATCGGTGGCGTAGGCCGCGACCTCCCGGCGTTCCTTGTGGATGACGGTCTCGGTGGACACGTCTACGTTCGACATGGGCGGCACTCCCGGAACTGATCTACGTGCATATTGCGACTTCCGCTACACACTCGTCGTACACGTTCTCGGCGCACGCACCGCATCGCACCTCACAGGCGTCGCGGGCGTCGCCGCCGCGGCGGCCGTTGTCCGGCTCGGCGGCTGCGTCCGATCGCGTAGCCGGCTGCGTCCTCCGTCAGTTCAGCTCGAAAAACCTGTCTCTGTAGACCTCGTAGGCCTCCATGTCCCCCAGGTTCAGGGTGACCTGCTTGAGGGCCCTGAGGGTGTCTCCGTCGTCAGGGGATATGGAGAGCGCGTTCTCCAGGTGGGGGCGCGCCTTGCGCATCTCGGCGAGGCCCTGTTCCTCCAGGGCTTCGACTGCGTCGTAGTCCTCGGTCAGATTGGCCTGATTGAACAGCCTGGAGCCGCGATTGAAGTAGATCGTGCCCAGGTTGAAATGCGCGATGAACTGCGTCCGGTCCGCGGCGATGGCGCGCTCGTACATCGCAATCGCCGCGGGGGGATCGGTGTGCTCGAGGAGGGACGCGTACGCGGTGAGGATCTTGTAGTCGTCCGGGTTCTCCTGCACGGCGGTCTCGAAATCCCGCAGGGCCTTCTCGCGAAGTTCGGGCGTGTTGAGCAGGATGTCCAGGCGGGCACGCTCCAGGTAGCTGGTCGCCTCCGCGAACACCTGCTGGAGATCGGCGGGCGCCGTACCCAACTGCGCTCGCTGGGCCTCCAGGATCGCCTGGCCCTCCTCCACCTCGGCCAAGGCCGCCACGGGATCGCCCTTGTGTGCCCGGGTCAACATGGCCGCCCTCACGGCCGTGAATCCGATGAACGGGTCCAGTTCCGTAGATGGATGGGCCCGGTACTGGGCGAGGGCCTCCTGGAAGTCCTGGTAGGCGCCATCCCTGCGCCCCGCCATCTCGCGAATCTGCCCTCGCATGTCGTACATGGCGTACGAATGGGGGAGGAGTTCGATGGCCTTGCCGAGCCATCGATCCGCCCGGGCGAGAACCTCGGTCTGGCCTTCCCCCCCCGGCGCCGAGAACGCTGCCGCAGCCCCGGCCGCCAGGGCCAGCGCCGCGCCCTCGACCTCCGACTCGGCCTTCGCAGCCCATTCTTCCCCACCGCTCGCCCTCACCTCCAGGTAGGCGTCTGCGGCCCGAATGGGGGCCTCGGCCAGGGGGCCGGTGGTGGGCTGTCCCTGGGCCACGTAGGCGGCGAGCAGCGCCTTGCCGAGGTGGTACCGCGCCCGGGGGACGTTGGCGGCCTGGAGCGCCGCCGGCTCGGCCAGGGCCTGCTCCAGCTCGCGGATCGCGGTTTCGTGATCCTGTTGCTCCAGGGCCGCGATGCCCGCATCCACATCGGAATCGTCGCCGGCGAAGGACGGACGGATCGCCAGGGCGGACAGCAATGCGATCGATACGACGACGTGACGCCGGTTGTTCGCGATCATGGCTTCGGACCTCCCCCGGGCGATTCCGGTTCCGATGGTTACGGGTGAGCCTACCAGCGGCGATCTCCGCTGTCATGAAGTCGAGGGTCGGTTGCAACCGTGGTAGGTCATGCGTAGAGCGCATCACGTCGGCGCGGGCGAGCAGACGTGCCGGAGGGATGGAGCGATGGCGAACCCACGGCCTTCCACGGTGGTCTACGTCGCGACCAGCATCGACGGGTACATCGCCCGCGCCGATGGTGGTCTGGACTGGCTCGAATCCCCGGCGGGGCCCCCGGACGCGCAGATCCAGGCCTCCTGGGCGACGTTCCTGGGGTCGATCGACCACCTGGTCATGGGTCGCGGGACCTTCGACAAGGTCCAGGAGTTCGACGCGTGGCCCTACGACGGCGTTGTTGTAACGGTCCTCAGTCGGACGCTGGGCGACGTCCCGGACTCCCTTTCCGGCAAGGCGGACGTGTCGACCCTGGAGCCCTCGGATCTCCTGGAGCACCTCGAGGGTCTGGGGCGAACGCGGGTCTACGTGGATGGCGGACAGGTTGTCCAGAGCTTCCTGAAGGCGGATCTCGTCGACGAGCTGATCCTCACCACGATCCCGGTCTTGCTCGGGGGCGGTATTCCCCTGTTCGGAAGCCTCGACGGCGACCTGACGTGGGACCACCTGGACACCCGGACGTTCCGGGGGGGGCAGGTCCAGTCCCACTACCGCAGACGCAGGTGACGGCGCAGATGGGATGTCGTCGATCCGCTCGGGACGCGGTGCAGCGCCCCCGTGGCTACCCGATCTGGGCGCCCCCCATGAAGTACACCGTGGATCGCACGATCAGCAGGATCGTCTGGCCGTCCACGTCCGTGGCCGAGGTGCTGTAGCGGGTCAGCTCCGACGGCGGGCAGTCGAAGTGGATGCAGGAGTCGGGGATCTCCTCGAGGGGAAAGGCGTCGACCAGGTCCCGGGGGATGGTCAGCTCGCCGTCGTCGGGGCCGGTGCAGCGGATGATGTCGGACAGGGGGGCGCCGTGGGCGACGTTGGTGGCGTTGATCACGACGTCCACGCGGGCGGCGGGGTCGGGTCCAGGCATCCAGGTGAACACGTTGTCCTGTCCCTGGACGATCACGAACTCCTCGTCGGCCAGGAGGGTGTCCATGGGCTCGACGCCCAGGGCCTGGAGGTTCATGGGCGGGAGCTGGTCGCCCGCGAAGGCGGCGGTGACGGTCTCGCCGGTCTGGAAGAGGTCGACCGGGAGGCCGAAGGGGCCGTAATAGAGGCCGGGGTACCACTCCTGAGGCTCGATGACCACGGGATCGCCGATGCCGGTCACGGTCAGGACGCCCGCGGACAGGCCGACCGGGTAGGCCTGGCACTCGCCGAACGCATCGCAGACCTCGTCCCCTCCGCAGGGAGGGTCGCAGAGGCCCGGCTGCAGCTCGAGGTAGACGCACTGCCCCTGTTCCATGGTCACGCGGTGGAAGGTGGGCCCCGGACCGTCGTTCAGCTGGCCGAGGATCCGGGACGACCAGGACAGGCCACTCCCGCCCTCGTTGTACATCTCGGCGACGTCCAGGTATCCGGACGCCTCCGCGAGGTTCGGCGGTTCGGTGGTGTCGTCGTCCCCGGTGGTGGTGTCGTCGTCGTCGGCCGAACCGCTGTCGTCGTCGCCGGCCGCCCCGGCGCAGCCCATCATCGCCGTCAGGGCCAGGAATCCAGCGACCCTTCCGATGCCGGCGCGGCGCGTCATCGCGTCCACCTCCGTCGCGCGCGCTCCACCTCCACGCCCACCCCGCAGCCGGCGATGTGGTCGTTGACCAGGCCCATGGCCTGCATGAACGCATACGCGGTGGTGGGTCCCACGAATCGCCAGCCGCGGCGCTTGAGATCCTTGGACAGCGCGACGCTCTGCGGCGTGTTGGCGAGGCGCTGGAGGGAGGGCCAATCGAGAGGGGCTTCCCGGCGGGGCGGCTCCCAACTCCAGAAGTAGGCCGCCAGCGAACCCACCTCCTCGCGGAGTTCCTGGGCCCGGCGGGCGTTGTTCAACGTGGCCTCGATCTTGGCGCGGTTGCGAACGATGCCGGCGTCGGCCATCAACCGCTCCACGTCCGCCGCCCCCATGTCCGCGACCGCGTCGACGTCGAACCCGGCGAAGGCGCTGCGGAAGGCCTCCCGCTTCTTGAGAATGGTCAGCCAGGACAGGCCCGACTGGAAACCTTCGAGGCAGATCTTCTCGAACAGTCGCGTGTCGTCGTCGACCGGGAAGCCCCACTCGGTGTCGTGGTACCCCAGGTACATCGGGTGGCTGCAGCCCCAGGCGCAGCGCGCGACCCCGGCCTCATCGCGCAGGATGCCGTCGGGATCCGTCATGTCACCGCCCTTCGGGGGCAGAATACCGAGACGGACGCCTCCCGTCAGGCGCCACTCTCGCCGCGACCAAGGCATCCAACGTCCCGACTACCACCCCAGCATCGCGACAACTGCCTGTAGAACGCGCGTGGGATGTCGTCTGGCGGACTCGCGCGCGTGCAATCGCCGGCGTCCGGAGGTCGAGGGGTCACTCCCGGTCGTCATCCAGCTCGTAGCGGGAGTTCCCGATGACGATCCGCTTGCCGACCACCCGGCTCACGAACAGCGTCATCACCGACCCCAGGAACAGGATGGCAAGCGACAGCAGGATCTTGCCCGCGAACATCGCATTCACCTCCCCCCACAGGAAGATGATGCTCAGAGCGGCGCCGGCAGCGATGCAGACGATGCTGACCGTGAAACAGATCACGTTGAGGGCGCGCAGGGTGTCGCGGTACATGGTGGACCTCCAGATGGGTCCAGTCTGGGCCCGCCGGCCGGCAACCACGTGACGCGGTCACGAACCGACCGTGACTTCGCTGTGAAGGTGAGGTGGACGAGGGGCCTACCGCGTGTCCAGGTCACAGACCGATTCCCGGACTCACGGTCCGGATTTCGGACGGCGTCGTCCGGCCCCTTGGGCTCGACGTTCGACACGTGGGGCGATTGCGGGTCTGGCACGTCCCTTGCCCCTTCCGATTCGCGGGAGCGGAAGGGAGAGTCAGATGAGAGTCTTCACGTCCATCGCGAACACCCTGCTGGTGCTGTGCCTGGGTCTGCCGACGGCGGCTTCGAGCCGGGGCCTGGCCCCGCGGGAAGGGGCACCCGAAACCACCGAGGTGGCGAAACCGGGCACCTCGTGGTTCGGGGAGGCATCCGCCATCGACCCCGGCTTCTGGGGTGTCTGCGACGCCGACGACGCCACCTTGGTCACCCTCGCCGAGGAGGCCGACGTCCTCGACCACGGGCTGGGCCCAGAGGACGGTGACACCGAACAGCTGATGTTCCCCATCCTGGTGCCGGACGCGGTCTGGTGGATCGACTTCGCCTTCGGGCTTCGGGATCCCTACGTGACCATGCGGTTCTGGGACGACGACGAGGAGGCCGACCGGTGCTTCGTCGACGTCCGCTACTACGGCACGTCCGGGCGCACCCAGGTGGTCGGAGGGGGCCGCGGGCTCTGCGACTGGGACCTCTATCTGGAACGCCACACCGACTGGGTGACCATGGAGACCCCCGTCCTGCCGGTGTGGGAATACCCGGACTTCCTCGCCGGACTGGAGAGCGGCGTTGCCTGGGCCGAGAACAACGGGGGGATGCCCAATCCCTGGGGCGGGGATCCCGGAGGGTACCCGCCGATCCCGAGTCCGCGGGAGTTCCTCGAGGTCCATGGCGATGACGGGGGCATCCCCTGGATTCCGGACGATCCCGGGTTCCTGGACTGCGTGGGGTTCGGGCTGGGGGCCACCGTCGGTGGACTCGGCTGCGCAGGCTCGATCGTGATGTTGTTCGTCCCCGACATCAGCGACATCGCCACGATGGGCGGGATCCTGCTCGCCGTCCCAGCGTGCGGTGGGGCGGCGGCTGGCTACGGGCTGTACTTCGCGTGTTTCACGAAGTTCTTCCACAACATGTTCCGCGGTCTGCCCGTCGATGACCACGAGCTGTGGTTCGGCGTGGGCGTGGAGGTCGACGAGCTGGGCTGGGACGACTATCTTCCTCTGATGGATCCGGCCGATGGGGCTGCCCTGCCCCTCCTGTGTCCTGAAGGGGATTTGCCGTGACACCAGCCTCCCAGACCCGCAGCTTCACCGTCCTGGTCGGCCTGATCGGCGTGACCTACGCGATGGTGTTCGTCCCCATCCCCATCGTCCGCTGGGCCTGGGGTGTCGGATTGCTGCTGCTGTTCCTCGCAGGAGTGGTCTGGACCGTCGTCCTCTCGGCCCGCCACCAGAGACCTTGACGCCGCTGGCGACTACGACGGCCCCCCGAGGTGCTGCCGGGTCGCCCCGAGGACCGCGTTGCCGATATTGGAACTACCGAGCTTCCGGTACAGGAAGCCCAGCACTCCCGCGGCCTCGACGCCACTGATGGTGGTGTGGAAGCGGACACCGGACGCGGTGGTGGTGAACTCGTCGCGGTAGTGGGAACGGGCGGTCACCTTGGTACCCGCCGCGTACACCTCGTCGTACTCGACGACCGCGCGGTCGTCCTCCACCTGTACCCGGATGGCGGAGCGAGTCATCAGGCCCTCGTTGGTACGGATGGTGACGGCGTCCTCGCCCTGATCCACCAGCTCGACCGAGGTCATTCCGGGCATTCGGCGAACGACGCCGACGAAGTGCTCGCCAGGGTCGTCGAGGGAGCGTCGCACCTGTTCCATGTCGCATTCGAACTCGACGTCGCCCTGGAACCAGACGGTCATGAAACTCCCCGTAGTTCGGATTGGCTGTGCTGTCGCCTCAACCTAGGGCTTTGACGGCTGGGAGAGTAGGCCCGCTACCCGTGCGTCACCGAGATCCCGTCAGCCACTTCTCGATCAGCTCGACCACGATCTTCGCTCCCCTCCCGTTCAGGTGCAGGGGATCGGCCATGAGGTGGTAGCCGAACCGGCGGCCGATGTCGTCGTAGCTGCGGCCGAGGAGCTGGTGCTGGAGGATGGCCCACAGGATGAGCACGTTACGCTCGTCGTTCTCGGCCCGGGGGCCGACGGGCGATTCGGCGAGGATCTGCTGGAACTGCTCGAACAGGGGCAGATAGGTCACCCCGGGGGCCTCGGCCACGTCCCGGGCGGCGGCGGCGACCTCCGCGAGGCGGCGGCCGATGGGTTGCTCGACGTCCTCGGCTATGGACGGGGGGGACAGCACGGCGATACGAGGCACGCCACCCCGCTGCAGGGCGGTCACGAGATCTCGCATCCAATCCCGGTAGGTGCTCACCGACGGCGGCGCGGGCAGTCCTTTCTTCGCGAGGGCCTTTTTCTGCTTCATCGGCATGAGGCTGGCGGTTGCGTCGTTGGTCCCCACGAGGATCGCGACGGCGTCGGGCTCACAGGCCAGCACGGTGTCGACCCGCTGGAGCAGGTTGTAGCTCAGCTCGCCGTTGATACCGGCGTTGATCAGGGTGTGATCGGGCAGCCGTTGGCGAAGCGTCTCGACGAAGGGATGGCTTGCCTTGCCGTGGGTGATGCTGTCGCCGAGGCAGACCACCACGGGTCCGTCGCCCCGCGATCTTCCGGCGTGGACGAAAGCCGCGGGGTCGAGATCGGGCGGGGCGCCCGCCCGGCGGAACGCCCAGAGGACCGCGAGCACGGCAACGGCGAGGACCAGGCCCGGGATGCCCACGACGAACCACAGCCAGACCGGGATGTCCACCGTCCACCTCATCTGCCCGAGCGGTTGCCAGCCGCCGGACCCGTGTTCCGTTCTCGCCTCAGCGGCCCGGCCGACGCAACCACGCCGTGATGGCACCCGCACCCAACCCCAGGAGCCACGACGTCCCGATGAACGTGGCGACCACCAGCTGGGTCATGGGGTCCGGCGGCGTCGTGACCATGGCCACGAGCAGCGCCCCGCCGGGCATCCACAGGGTCGACAACGCTGTTGTACGCAATGCCTCGAGCGATCTGCCCGCGAGTACCCAGGCCACCGGAGCGCAGGCCCCGGCCACTCCGAACGTCGCCATTCCCCCCACGATGGACGAGATCAGGTCCACCAGGGAGACCGCGATGCCCGTCGAACCCTGCTCGAGCGCACCCAGCGCCATGGGCACCCACACCACCGCACCCAGGACCAGGCCCAAGCCGAACCCGACCCAGGCCGTCGCCGCCAGCAGGAGCGCCCACGGCCAGCGGCGCTCCCGCGACACCAGCAGGGCAGCCGACGCGAGCAGGCCGGGAAGCAGGAACCACAGGCTCACCAGGGCCATGCCGCTGGGGTAGGTCGCGAGGACGTCACCCGGCTCGCGCAGAACGACCCGGCCGCCGTCGGCGCCGACCGCGAGCAGTACCCCGTCGATGACGAATCCGCCGAGCAAGAGGCCCGCGGGGAGGGCCGCAGGCACGGCCAGCAGCGCGAGGACGAGGGGAATCCACGGGAGGGGTGCCCGCTCGACCGGGTCCGCGGGCGCCCCCCTGCGCAGTAGCACGAGGCCCGCCACCCAGGCGATCCCCCCCGCCAGGGCGGTGACCGCGGTGAATACCAGCTCGATGGGGCCAATCACGTTGGGGCTCCTGGGCAACGCGGGCGGAGTCGCGTCACGCGCCCAACGTACCAAGTCCGTCCAGCCCAGCCCAGCGACCGAACGGTCCCGGTCTTGACGGTCGGGTGAGTCCGATCTACAAAGGGGCTACAACCGACCGACGGTCGGTCGGTTAACAGGCCACCTCGCCGGAGGGCGCGACGATGCCCCGCACGGTCAAGTCCAAAGACGTCCGGATGGACGAGATCCTGGATGCCGCGTACGCGCTGTTCCTCGAGCGCGGCTACACCCACACCCCCGTCCAGGCGATCATCGATCGAGTGGGAATCGCCAAGGGCACCTTCTACCACCACTACCGCTCCAAGACCGAGCTGCTCGACGGCCTGACCGCACGCACGGTGGCCCGGTCGCTGGCGGCGATCCAGCCCCTGGTCGACGATCCGTCGCGGGGGGCAGCGGACAAGCTGCGGGAGATGTTCGCTCGCATCGTGGCGTGGAAGGCCGAGCAGCGGGAGTTCCTGATGCGCCTGATCGTCGCGATGAACCAGGAGGGCAACGCCGTGCTGCGCCAGCGATTCGACCGGGCCGGGCGCGAGGCGGGGGAGCCGCTGATGGCGAAGATCATCGAACAGGGGGTCGCCGAGGGTGTGTTCCAGACGCGGTTCCCACGGGAGACAGCGCACATCGTACTGCGCATCAGTCAGTCCCAGTCCCGGTGTTTCCAGCGGCGCCTGCTTTCCAGGGAGCGCGGCCCCGAGGTCGTCGCCGAGCTCGAGCGGGAACTCGCCGCCCACTACGACGCCATCGAGCGGGTGCTCGGGGCGCCCCGAGGTTCGTTGAGCCACTTCGATCGCGAAGGCCTCGCCCGCTGGCTGGAGCTCGAGCTGGAGGAGCCGTGAGACTTACTCACCGTACCCACAGCGGCTTGGCCGCCGGCGTCGTGGCGGTGTTCGTGACCTCGGGCCTACTCGCCGTCGAGTCGAGCGCGCAGTCCCCGGAGTTCCCGGTGGGGTACGAGAGATTCCACAGGGACCCGGTCTACAACTTCCAGCTCAACCGCTTCTACTCGCTGGGCTACATCGGCCACGAGCGGCTCGTCGAGGCGGGCGAGTCCATCGACAGTTTCGACAGCTGGAAGACGGAGATGTTGCGACAGGCCGAGCTCGCCGTGGCCGACGGGCGCCTGAAGGAGGCGGCGTACTTCACCAGGGCCGCGGAGTTCTACACGGGGCACGGGGATCCGGAGAAACTCACCCTGTACCGCACCTTCGTCGACCGGTTCGACGAGGCATTCGCCGGTGCCGGCTTCGAGCGGTACGAGGTGGCCTACGGAGACGCAGCGTTGCCGGTCCTGCGGCTGGCGGCGAGGGGCGAACCCCGCGACACGATCGTGATCCACGGCGGCTTCGACTCCTTCGCCGAGGAGTTCGCCTCGATGATGATGTTCTTCGCCGATCGTGGATACGACGTGGTGGTCTTCGAGGGCCCCGGACAGGGTGCCGCCCGGCGCGAGCACGGCCTGGCCTTCGATCCCGCCTGGGAGAACCCGACCTCCGCGGTGCTCGATCACTTCGACCTCGACGAGGTCACTCTGGTGGGCATCTCCATGGGGGGCTATCTCTGCCTGCGGGCCGCCGCTCACGAACCCCGCATCCAGCGCGTCATCGCCTCGTCCATCGCCTACGACTACCCGCGCTTCCCCGATCCCCTGGGCCAGGCCATCGCACGCGCCTTCCTGACCCGGCACCGGGAGTTCGTCAACCGGGCCACGCTCAAGACCATCGACAAGGGCGGCATCGAGGGGTGGAGCATGGATCACATGATGTACATCACCGACAAGCCCACCCCGGTCGAGGCCATCGATGTGACCTACTCCATGGACCGGGAGTTCCTGGGCTCCCACCTCGTCACCCAGGACGTGCTGATCCTCACCGGCCGCCACGACCACTTCGTGCCCCACAAGATGCACCGACGCCAGGTCAAGGCGCTGACGGCCGCGAACTCCGTCACCGCCCGGGTGTTCACCGCCCGGGAGCACGCGGACCAGCACTGCCAGATCGGGAACATCGGACTCGCCCTGGAGACGATGGTCGACTGGATCGAGGCGACCCGGACGGAATCCCCGGATCCCTCGTCGTCCGCTGCGATCACACCACCCTCCTGAGGACCGTCATCTCCCCCGAGTCGGTGAGCGAACTCCTCGCACAGGGCATCCGCGACACCCTCTCGTGCTGGTACGATTCCCGACATGCTCTCCGATGTGGACCACCTGGACCGCCCGCTTGGGACCTGCGAGCGGCTGTACTGGTTGCTCGGCAAGGCCAGTCCCACGGGATTCGCTTTCCGGACGCTCCTCGACCGTCCGCTGGACGTGGACGCCCTTCGCCGGGGATTCGTCCATGCCGCCCGGCGCCACCCGATCCTGCGCAGCGCGATCGTGGTCCGAGGCAGCGAGGTCCGCTTCCGGCCTGACGACGGCGAGGTCACCCTGCCGGTACAGCTGCAGGTCGCCGATGCCGACCTCGGCGAAGAGCTGGACCGGGAGCTCGACTCGCCGTTCGCCGACGGCGCCGCACCGCCGCTTCGCGTGCTGTGGTTCGACCGTCCCGATTCCCCCCCGGAGCTGCTGTGGCTTTTCGACCACGCCTCCACGGACGCCGGGTCTGCGGCCCGGGTCTGCCTGGAGATCCTCGCGGCGGCGGCGGGGTCACCGAAAGTGCCGGACGCCATGGTCCCCGCACCGGCGCAGGAGTCGCTCTACCCGGCGGACCGGCGCGGGCTGGTGCCCAGCCTGCGGTGGATCCTGCGGACGGTGCTGGAGCGCCTCGCGGGACTGGTCCGGCGACGTCCGCCGGCGCTCCCCGGAGCTCGAGACGTCTCGGAGCCGGTCCGCGAGCTCCACACCGAGGAGCTGTGTGTGGAACGGGTCACCGCCGGGGCACTGCGGGAGCGGGCCCGCGCCGAGGAGACCACCGTGCACGGGGCCATCGGCGCCGCCACCCTGCTGGCGGCCACGGCACTGTGCGAGGAGGGCAAGCCCATCCGCTGGCCGCTCGCCTCGGCGGTGGACCTGCGCCCCTGGCTCGACCCGCCCATGCCCAGAGAACAGCTGGCCAACGCGATCTCCATGGTCGCCACGCCCACCGACGTGGCCGCAGACGCGGAACTGTGGGAGATGGCCCGGGCGATTCGGCGCGAGCTGCACCGTCGCATCGAGCGGGGGGACGCCCACGCCCTGTGGACCACGTTCCCGAACGGCTTGCTGCCCCCGGACGTGGAGGCCGCTCACCGGCTGGTCCGGACCATGAATCGCCGATCGATGCCCTTGATCATCACCAACATCGGCGCACTGGAGCACCCCGACGCCCCGGTCCGGGAGATGAGCTTTGCCATGGGGCCCCAGCCCAACTGCGCCCTGGTCCTCGGTGCCATGAGCTGGCGTGGGGAGCTGCGGCTGTGCGCGTCGTTCAACCGGGTCCGCATCGGCGAGCAGGCGAGCCGGGCGCTGGCGGATGGAATTCTCGCCCGGCTGACCTCCTGCTGAGCCGCCACTCTCCTGGTATTCTCCGCCCATGAAGAACTTCGACGTGACCCTCCCTCCCCTGCTCGCCGAGCTGCACGAGTACGAGTTCCAGTACGAGGACGGCAGCGGAATCGACTTCGAAGGCTTCGACGAGTTCCTGGACGCGGAAGAGAACGCGGAGTGGCTGCAGGCCTGGACCGGAAACGACGACGTGGACGGCGCTGAGTACCGGGTCTTCGGTGAAGACGGGACCGGGGGCTACGCGGCCCTCTGGATCGTCCACGAGGGACGCCCGCTCCTCGAGCAACCCATCGTGTTCTTCGGCTCCGAGGGCGAACTGGGCGTGGTGGCCTGCGACTTCGCCGATTACCTGTGGCTGCTCGCCGCCGGGATCGGGCCCTGCGAGGCCATCGAGTACGGCCCGGACAGCGGTGAGCCCGACGAGGAGTTCGAGGAGTTCGCCGGGGAGCACGCCCTCGCGGCCAAGAAGAGCCCCGCCGAGGTGCTGTCGCGGGCCAAGGCCGCGTTCCCGAGCTTCGTGGACGACATCCGCGCCCTCTGTACCTGACGAATTCCCCCGATCTGCGCGCCCGCTCCCCCCTAAACAACGGGCGTTTCTGTTTGACAATATCCAAACGATATCGGATATCCGCCAAATAACCGGCGGACAAAACCATGGAACGCCCAGAAAACCCAACGGTCGACGACCTCAAGAACGGCTTCCAGCGGAAGCCCCAACCCGAGGGATTTCGGTGCCTGCACTGCGGCCGGTCCTTCGAGCAGGGGGTGATCTACCCGGTGGGGGATCACCTCTACGACGCCCGGCGTGCCGTCGAGGACCACGTGGAGCGCGAGCACGGGGGCCCCTTCGCCGCGCTGATGGCGCGGGGAAAGGGCGGGACCGGTCTGTCCGACATCCAGCGGCAGGTGGTCGAAGCCTCCTTCGAGGGCCTCACCGACAAGGAGATCGCGTCGCGGCTCGGTGGAAAGTCCGCCTCCACCATCCGCAACCACCGTTTCTTGCTACGCAAGCGGCGGAAGGAGGCGCGCGCGTTCCTGGCGGTCATGGAGATGCTGGACGAGCGTGCCGAGCGCGGTGAGCGGTTCCTGCAGTTCCATCCGGCCCTGCCGGTGGATGACGACCGGGTGATGATCACCGAATCGGAGGCCCAGAAGTTGCTGGACAAGCACTTCGACGGAGCCGGCCACAGCCGGCTACTGCGCTTCCCCAAGAAGGAGAAGCACAAGCTGGTGATCCTGCGGCACGTCACCGCCCGGTTCGCCGCCGGTCGCCGGTACCCGGAGCGGGAGGTCAACGGCATCCTCGGTGAGATCCACGAGGACCACGCGACGCTCAAGCGCTATCTGGTGGACTACCGGTTCCTCGCGCGGGAGCGGGATGGGAGCGAGTACTGGCGGACGGACGGGTGATGCCGCGTATCGACAACCACGTCGTCGGTGATCAGCCCGCAGGCAGCTCACCGGCGGCGTGGACGCCGGTCTCTCCCTCCCCGTCCACCGCTCCGCCGTGCTCGTTCTCGCCGCCACTCTGGGCGTAGCCGAAGGTGGAGTCGTTGTCCGGGGCCGGGTGGTCGCCGTCGGGCCAGGTGTAGCTGTCCTGGTCGCCGCCGGAGTCCAGGAACAGACCGATGCTGGGGGCCAGTGTCCGGGGCAGGGCGTCGCACTCGCCGGAGTGATTGCCCAGGCCGGTGGAATAGGTGGAGCTGATCTCGTAGTCGTCCGCGCCGTCGTTGTCCACGAACAGGCCGATGCCCTGGCAGTTGCTCGCACCGCCGGCCAGGCCACCGTAGACGTAGCTCTCGTCGCCCGCCTCGTTGACGAGGATCCCCACCGAGAAGTCGTGCCCCGCGCCGACCATCATGTAGCTGGGGGTCATGTTGGTGTTGAAGCGGTCGTCGCCCTCGCCGTCGTCCAGCAGCACGCCGGCGGCGTAGTGGGCGGCGCCGCCCTGGACGTAGTAGTAGGCGTCGTACTGGTCCGCGCCGTCTCCGTCCAGCAGCAGGCCGACCCCCTGCCAGTAGCCCGAACCCTGGGCGAAGGTGGAAGCGGTATAGGTGTCGTCCCCCTCGGCGTCGCGCAGCACGCCCACACCCCCGGAGAGGAAGGTCATCGAGGGATCCCCGCGCAGCCCGAAGCCGACCCCCTGGGAGAAGCTGGAGTTGCCGTTGCCCGGCAGCTGGGGGGAGTAGTAGACCGTGGTGCCCCCGTCCTCCTCCTTGCCCGGATCGACGTACCAGACATCGTCCCCGTCCGCGTCCCAGGCCATCCCTACCGCCTGTACGAAGGCAAAACCCTGGCTCTGGACGAAGCTCTCGTGGACGTCGTCCCCACCCCCGTCCACCAGCAGCCCGATGCCCATGCTGGCCCCACCCTGCACGCCGGCCTCACCCAGGTAGGTGTCGTCCCCGCCGTCGTCGTACAGCACCCCCACGCCCAGGTGGCCCCAGCCCTGGCTGACCCGCAGCGACTGGTAGCGATCCTCCCCGCCTCCGAGGTCGAACGACATCCCGACGCCCATCCGGCCCGACCCCTGGCGGCCGGTGACCGACAGGGAGAACTGCCCGTAGTTGGCGTCGCCCTGGTAGCGCCCCCCCGCGTCGGCGGGCAGCAGCGCGTCGCTCCCCGAGCCGACCTCCTCGTAGCCATAGCGGTCGTCGCCGTCGAGATCGATGTGGATGGCGACGGGCACATCCGCGGACGAGGCGCCGCAGGGGTGGATGTAGGTGTCGTCGCCCCCCAGGTCGAGGTACAGGGCGACCTCGCCGATGTCGCCTGGCTCGTCGTCGCCCGGTCCGGCGACCACGATCCGACCCAGATCGGTGTCCTCGTCCAGGGTGAAGTCCTGGCCGGCGAAACGAAGCAGGTCGGCGTGCTCCACGGCGAACGCCAGCACCCGCGCAGGGTCGTACAAGGAGCGGGGCCCGTCCTCATCCAGGACCCAATCCTGGACGTCCTCGTCGGCGAGGTCGGGGGCGGAGGAGTAGTCGATGATCACGCCCCCGTGGCCGTAGTCGATCAGCTCCTGGAGGTCCGCGGGCGCGCCGTCTTCCAGATCCCCGCGGACCTCGGCCAGGGCCTCCATCGCCTGCAGAATCGGGGTCAGCGCGGCGACCAGGTCGTCGGGGAGACCGTCGAGGTCCGCGACGTCCTGGTCGGCCACCATCGGGTCGATGGGGTCGAGCTCCCGATCCTCGTCCAGCAAGGCCATGGCCTCGCCCAGCGCGACGGCCACCGGGTGATCGGTGGTGCGGGTGTGGTCGAGGTCCGCGGCGGCCTGCCCCCCCAGGCAGGGGTACAGCAGCGGCTCCCACTGGTGGTCGTAGAACCAGTCCAGCAGGAAGGGGTCGTCCAGGTAGTTGGCGTACGACCCCTTGCTCCAGTCCTCCTCGGTGTACCCGACGAAGTCCAGGTTCGCGTCCTCCATCGCCGCCTCGAGCAGGGGCGCGTCCACGGCGCCGTACGCGCAGTCGATGTCGTCGGCTTCCTCGTCCCAGATCGGAGGCTCGTAGGGCTCCGCGCTGTCGTCGTCGTCATCGGCCCCGTTGCAACCCGCGGCCAGCGCGAGTGCGAGTCCCAGGAGCATCAAGTGTTCGCGTCTCATCGACCCCTCCTGAATCGCGGCTCCGGCCATCCGACCGGAAGACCACCGTACCACCCGGCCGGTATGATGTCGGCGGAGGCCGGTCGAACATGCCGGACCGCGCAGATCGCAACTGCCCCTTCTGCCATCCGGATCCGCGCCGTTCGTTGCGCGAGACGGAACACGCGCGCGTGCTCCTGGATGGCTTCCCGGTATCCGAGGGGCACACCCTCATCGTGCCCCGGCGACACGTGGCCAGCCTCTTCGATCTCGAAGCCGAGGAGATCGAGGCCATCTGGCACCTGGTCTCCGAGGTGCGGAGGGACCTGGCGGAACGGCTCTCACCGGACGGGTTCAACGTCGGCCTCAACGATGGGGAAGCGGCCGGTCAGACGGTGATGCACGCCCACGTCCACGTCATCCCGCGGTTCGCGGGCGACGTGCCCGACCCCCGCGGGGGAGTCCGGTACGTGGTGCCCGACAGGGCCCGCTACTGGAAGGAATGAACGGGACCATGCCGGACCGGCCGACACCCCAGGACCAGATCCGGTTCCTCCAGCAGATTCAGCGGCTCCTGTCCGAGGGTGAGTTCGTCGCGACCTACAAGTTCGCGCTGCTCCACGCGCTGGCGGACCTGGCCGTGATCCACGGCGAGGACTCCGGAGCGCCACTGACGCTGACGACGACCCAGATCGCCGAGCAGTTCGTGGAGCTGTATTGGCGCCAGGCCCAGCCCTACCCAACGGGTCACACCCACGAGGTCGTTGTCCTGCGTCAGAACACCGGCGCTCAGGCGGCTGTGGTGAACCACCTCGTCCGAGCGCAGGCGGACCACGGCAGCACGCTGGCGCGACTGAGGAGGCATCCGGATGCCTGGGCCAAGCTGCTCGCGAATGTCGAGCGCACGGTCAGGGAGCAGCCGCTGTGGAAACTGCAGAACCTCGGCCAGCAGACCTGTGACTTCCTGTACAGGCACGGGGGTTCCGGTGCGTCGATCACGCTGCGACCCGGGATAGCCTACTGCCTCAGGGCCTTCCACGACATGCTGGTCGACATGTTCCGCGGGGCCTGGATCCGCCACATCCGGCGCATCCAGTCCAATCTGGACGTGATGGGGGAGACCCGGGACCTGTCGACCTTCCTGTTCGGCAGCGGCCGGGAGCAGCTGGACCGGTATCGCCACATCCTCTGGGAGGTGCAGGAACACGGGTGTTTCTATTGCGACCGTCGCCTCGCGAAGTCCTCGTCCGAGGTCGATCATTTCGTTCCCTGGGCCCGCTACCCCAACGACCTCGGGCACAACTTCGTGCTGGCCCACGCGAGCTGCAACCGGTCCAAGTCCGACCAGCTGGCGGGGCTGCTCCACCTGGAGACGTGGGCGCGTCGCAACGAGGATCGGGGCGGTGAGCTGGCTCAGCGGTTCGACGAAGTCGACCTGGCGCACGACTTGAATGCGACAACGCGCGTCGCCCACTGGGCCTACCGGCAGACCGAGCAGGCCGAGGGTCAGGTCTGGCTGTCCGCCGGCAATGTCACCCGGCTGGCACCCGGTTGGTCGCGCTTGCTCCAGCTCCCCGCCTGAGCGGCGCCCGCTGCGTCACCCGCCCTCGGCCGCCGGCAACGAGACGGTGAAACAGGTCCCCTCCCCCACCGTGCTCTCCACGTCGATCCGGCCCCCGTGCTCCTCCACGATCCGGTGGGAGATCGACAGGCCGAGTCCCGTGCCCTGATCGCGGCCCTTGGAGGTGAAGAAGGGCTCGAAGATGCGGTCGAGGGTGTCGCGGGGGATGCCGGCGCCGTTGTCCTCGACGACCAGTTCGACCCGGTCCTCGACCGTGGAACGGGTGGTGAGTTTGACCCAGGAATCGTCCTTGTCCGCGGCCTGGCCGGCGTTGATCACCAGGTTGATCAGCACCTGCTCGATCTTGCCGGCGTTCATCTCGACCTGCGGGAGGCCGTCGGCGATCTCCACGTCGAAGCGCCGGACCATCTTGCGGACCTGCTTGCCCACCAGGGTCATCACGCGCTCCACCGACGGCGCGATGGGCTGGGCCTTGCGGTCCTGATCCTCGTCCGAGCGGACGTAGTGTTTCAGGTCCGAGACGATCCCCGTGATGCGGCGGGAGCCCTGCTCCATGTTCTCGAGCAGCTGGTAGACGTCGTCGAGGAAATCGGGGAGCGACATGCCGAGCAGGGACGCATCGGGCTCCTGGTCCAGCTGACGTTCGAGCCAGGGCCGCATGGCGTCGACGTAGCGCCGCAGGATCGGCAGGTTGAAGGTGATGAAGTTGTTGGGGTTGTTGATCTCGTGGGCCACGCCCGCGACGATCTGGCCCAGCGCGGCCATCTTGTCGGCCCGGTACATCTCGGTCTGGGCTCGCTTCAACTCGGTGATGTCGACGGCGACGGCGAGGAACGACTCCTCGCCGTCCAGCTCGATCTGCGTGGCATGGGTCTGGAACCAGCGGCCCTCCATGTCCTGGAACTCCACGCGGAAGTGGGTCTCGCCACGCGCCGCCGCCTCCTCCCACTGGGGCGCGATGCGCATGATCTCCTCGGCCGAGATCATCCCGAGGGTCAGATCGTCCACCGTGGTCACCAGCAGGTCGTCCTGGTCCACCCCGTAGTAGTCCAGCAGCGCCTGGTTGCCGTACACGTAGCGGTCGCCCTGCATGACGCTGATCTGCGCGTCGGTGGACTCGGCCAGCGTCCGGAACTTGGTCTCGCTGTCCTGCAGGTGCGCGTTCTCTTCTCCGAGTCTCGACAGCTCCTCGACGAGCTGCTCCCGGGTCAGGTCGTGGTCATCCATGTCTTCCTCGCCTTCCCCTACTTCACACCGTAGGCCTTGAGCTTACGGTGCATGGTCTGCAGGCCGATCTCGAGCACGCGGGCGGCCTGGCTCTTGTTGTTGCCCACGGCCTGGTAGACCGCCAGGATGTGCCTCCGCTCGACCGCCTTGAGCGGTTCCAGATCGCCCACCGCGGTCTGCGGCCCCGCGACCTTCGCGGATTTCTCGATCCGCGGTAGCTTGAGGTGTTCCGGCTCGATCTTGCCGCCGGCAGCCAGGTTGGTCGCGGCCTCCAGCACCCCCCGCAGCTCGCGCACGTTGCCCGGCCACCCGTGGGCCTTCAGGGACTCGAAGGCATCCTCGCCGATTGAAGCGGCACCTCCGGCCTCCGCGGGCACGAAGCGCGCCGCGAGCAAGGGCAGATCGTCGAGCCGGTCGCGCAGGGGCGGGATCGCCAGGTGGGCGAACTGCAGCCGGTAGTAGAGGTCCTTTCGGAACGTCCGCTGCTCGACGAGCTTCTCCAGGTCCTGGTTGGTCGCGGACACGATACGAACGTCGGAGCGGACCGACCGCGTGTCGCCCACCCGCGCGTACTCTCCCTCCTGGAGGATGCGCAGCAGCTTGCCCTGGATCTCCAGGGACAGGTCACCGATCTCGTCCAGGAACAGGGTGCCGCCACTGGCCTTGCCCAGGTACCCCTCCTTGTCCCGGTCGGCGCCCGTGAATGCGCCCCGGACGTGGCCGAAGAACTCCGACTCGAACAGGGAGGGTGACAGGGCCAGCATGTTGACCGGGACGAAGGGCCCCTCGACCCGCCGGCTGGCCCTGTGCAGGGCCCGGGCGAGTAGCTCCTTGCCGACGCCGGTCTCGCCGGTGACCAGGACGGGGATCTCCGAGGCCGCGTGGAGCTCGGCCTCGTGCAGCAGCCCCAGCATCTTCCGGTTGCCCGTGACGATCTCCGTGAACGCGTCCGGGTGATCCAGGACGCGAGTGATCGCCCGGGAGGAGCGCAACGCCAGCGCCTCGAGCAATCGCCTTCGCTCCATGGCCCGATCCAGGGCATGAAGCATCTGGTCGGGCGTGATGGGCTTGACCAGGTAGTCGTACGCCCCGGCCCGCACCGCCCGGATCACCAGGGGGATGCTCTCGTTGGCGGTGACCATCACGCACTCGGTCGCGGGTGCGTGCTCCTTGATCACCTTCAGCACCTCCAGCCCGTCCATGCCGGGCATGGTGATGTCGAGGAACGCCGCATCGAAGGAGCGCTCCGCCAGCAATCCCTCCACCTGGGTAGGGTCGGCGACGGTCTTCACGTCGTGGTACCCCTCCAGCCTCAGCATGCGCGCCACGCTGTCGAGGAAGGCGGGTTCGTCGTCGACGACCAGGATCGATGTCTTCATGGGTGGTCCTCGCAGGCCGGTTTGACCAGACCAACCTATACCAATCTGGTATACCTCGCTGGAGATCCCATCCCTTCGCGCGGTTTCGGGGCCGTGCTGTACCAATCTGGCGCTCCGCCACGGTCGTTCGAAGGGTCCCAGTGGAACATCCGCCCATCCTCGCATCTCTTTGTTTTCCTTGCGTTTTTCGTTTTTCATGTCACCTGGCACATCCGTTGCTCTACGGACAGACCAAGCAAGGGAGATGCCATGACCACCGCTGCCACGCCGATCACCTCGATGGGAACCGCCAAGGCCTTCACCCAGGACGCCTGCTCCGGGACGCTGATGGGCGTCCTCGACCGGGCCTTCGGCCATCCGATGAAGGCCGAGGAGACCGCCTCCAATCCCCTCGCCGGTGGCATCGTCCAGGCGGGCTATCAGTGCGGTCAGCTCTGGGGGGCGTCCCTGGCGGCGGGGGCGCAGGCCTTTCGCACCTTCGGTCCCGGACCGCAGGCCGAAGCGGCAGCGGTGACCACCTCACGAAGGCTCGTGGAGACCTTCGAGGAGATGAACGGGGACACGAACTGCCTGGAGCTGACCGACACGGACATGCAGAACCTCGGCGGCGTGTTCAAGTACTTCGTCAAGGCCGGTCCCATCCGCTGTGGCCGGATGGCGGTGAAGTTCGCGCCGGTCGCGTTCCAGACGATCGAGGAGTCGATGGCGGAAGAGCCCGTCGAGGCGACCTCCCACTGCGCCAGCTGCGCGGCGGCGGTGGCCCGCCGGCTGGGGGCATCCGAGCAGCACGTGGTCATGGCCGCGGGCCTGGCCGGGGGCATCGGTCTGTCCGGGGGCGGCTGCGGGGCGCTTGGGGCGGCGATCTGGATCACCGGTATGAACCACCCCGAGGAGAAGACCGGCCTGTCCGCCGACGGTACGACCATCGGCGAGGTGATCGAGGCCTTCGTCGAGGCCTCTGATCACGAGTACGAGTGCGCCGAGATCGCCGGCCGGCGGTTCGAGGACGCCGCCGACCACGGGCGCTACATGGAGGCTGGTGGCTGCGCGCGGATCCTGGACGCGCTGGTCCAGGCGGCGGGCGGGAATGTCGCCCTCGAGGACGAGGGGATTGCGGCCTGAGCGCCGCGCGACGTAGAGAAGCACCTGCGCGAGGACCCGCGGCGACCCCGCCCGTCCTGGAGGACCTTCCCATGAAAGCCATCGTGCGCGACCGCTACGGGATCGACCTGAACCTCGTGGACATCGACCGGCCCACCCCCGCGGACGACCAGGTGCTGCTGCGCGTCCACGGCTCGTCCGTCAACATGGGCGACCGGCTGATGATGAAGGGCACGCCGTACCTGATGCGCTTCGGCACGGGACTGCTTCGCCCGAGGCAGCGCGGGCTGGGCATGGACGTGGCGGGGACCGTGGAGGCTGTGGGCTCCGGCGTCAGCGACTGGGAGATCGGGGACGAGGTGTATGGCGAGGTCACCTCCGGCGAGACCTGGGCCGAGTACGCGGTCGCTCCGGCGGTCAAGATGGCCCGCGCCCCCGCCGGCGTCCCCCTCGAAGAGGCAGGCGCCCTACCCGCGGCGGCGATGACCGCCCTGCAGGCGGTGCGGGACCACGGACGGGTGCAGCCGGGCCAGCGCGTGCTCGTCAACGGCGGGTCCGGCAGCGTGGGCAGCTACGTGGTGCAGATCGCGGCCGCGGACGGTGCCGAGGTGACCGCGGTGTGCAGCGCACGCAACGCCCAGCGGGCCCGTGACCTCGGTGCCGCCCACGCCATCGACTACGCCACAGAGGACTTCCTCCAGACCGACGAGCCCTACGACGTTCTGATCGACATCGCCGGCAGCCGCCCCCTGGGCGCGACCCTGAAGGTGGTGGATCCGGACGGGATCTACGTGACCGTCGGCGCCCCGATGGACGACCCATGGTTCCGTCCCCTGGCCCGGCTGGCGTGGTCGTCGACGCGGGGAACGTTCGCCCGCCAGCGGGTCGTGGTCTACGTCACCGACGTGAGCCGGGAGAGCATGGAGGCGATCTCGGAGCTGATCGCGGCGGGGAACCTGGTCCCGGCCTACGACTCGCGCTGCTCCCTCCGGGAATTGCCCACCGCGATGCGTGAACTGGAGGCCGGCGAACGACGGGGGAAGGTGCTGATCACCCGGTAGCGGGGAATCCGCAAATCCTCGGTTCCGGGTGTCCCCCAGGTGAACCGGAGCAACGTGGATTCACATCCGGCCCCGTCCCACCCGTCAGGGCTGGGCCCCATCTTCGATCCACCCGGACAGGAGCTGGACCTGGTCGTAGGACAATCCCCCGACCAGGGGCATCTCGGCTCCCGAGCCCCCGGCCGCCAGGTGCGTCCCGTCGACCTTGTGCCACAGATAGCTGTTGCCCAGGTCCGAGGGCTCGACGCGGTCCATGGTGGGCAGCTGGGTCGCCGGGACGTTCACGGTGCCGCCGTAGGTGTTGGCGGCGTTCAGGGCCAGGCCGCTGCCGTGCCCCGGGATGTGACAGATCGAGCACTGGGGCGTGAAGATCTCGGCCTGCACCTGGCCCAGGAACAGGTCGCAATCGTCGTCGTCGTCGTCCACGATGCCATCGCAGTCGTTGTCGATGCCGTCGCCGCAGTCCTCGATCCCGCCGGGATGGTTGTCGGGCTCGCCATCGTCGCAGTCCGAGCAAACGCCATAGCCGTCGTTGTCCCCGTCCGGATCGTCGGGGGTCGCCGGGGTGCAGTCGTTGTCCACGCCGTCACAGGTCACCTCGGCCGCGTCGGGGTGGATCGATGGATCCGAATCGTCGCAGTCGCCACCGTTGTCCGAGTAACCGGCGGGTGGCTCGCAGTCGCTGGCCGGGGAGCCGTCGGGATCTCCGAACCCGTCCTCGTCCAGGTCCGGGTAGTACAGCTCGGTGGGCAGGCCGTCGTCGACCTCCCCGTCGCAGTCGTCGTCCACGTCGTTGCAGGTCTCGGTGGCGCCGGGGTGGACCGCGGGGTCCGTGTCGTCGCAGTCGCCGTCGCAGGCGGTGTGGCCGTCGCCGTCGCCGTCCACGTCCTCGTCCACCTCCCCGTTGCAGTCGTTGTCCACGCCGTCGGTGCAGTCCTCGTGGGCGCCCGGGTGCACGGACGCATCGTCGTCGTCGCAGTCGAGCTCGTCGGCGCCGTACGCGCCGGCGCAGGCCCCGTTCGTCGCATCGGGGTACCCGTCCCCGTCCCCGTCGAAGTCCTCGTCCACGGCACCGTCGCAGTCCTCGTCCACACCGTCACAGGTCTCCGCGGCGTCGGGGTGAATCGACGGATCGCCGTCATCGCAATCCCCCTCGGCCTCCGTGTACCCGTCCCCGTCGCAGTCGCCGGCGTCGCAATCGCCGTCGTCGTCGTCGTCGTCGCCACAGTACGCGGCGCAGTCGGGGTCCGCGCAGTCCGGGTGCCCGTCCCCGTCGTTGTCCCGCCCGTCCGCGCAGTTGGCCGGGTTGGTCCCCTCGCTACAGGCCGGGAGCCACACGGCCAGGGCCAGCGCGACCGCCGCGGCGCACGTCGTCACCCACCAGGAGGTCACACATGTCGGACTTCGTGTCATCGAATCGCCTTTCGTCCGGCCTCGAGAAGCGCCCGGTCCCGCCTCAGTCGTAGCGGGTCAGCCGCGCCCTGGCCATGCGTCGCATCAGGTATTCACCGGCCGGCACGACGAGCCCCACGAAGCCGGCGACCGCGCCCGCGAAGAACAGCGCACCCACGGTCTCCGGCCCACCCTTGGGGTGGCTGCCCATGGGCGAGGCGTCCACCAGGTACGACCCCACGATCAGGACGACCGAAAGGGGAATCGCGACCGCCGGGATCGGCCAGTGGATCCTCGGCAGGGCGAACACATCGGTCAGCCCCGGAACGTCGATGGCCCACTCCCACTCCGCGGCCCCCGCGCGCCGGGCGGGGGTGTCCCGGGTCACCTTGCCCGCCAGCGCCCGGGAGCGGAGGTCGGCGGTCGAGAGCCGTTCGATCCCGCCGTCGCGGCGCCTGATCTCCCAGTCCGTCATCGCGCCACCTCACTCCCTCGTCCCCCTCCACGGGGGGCCAGACCGAGGCGGGGCGGCGCCGGTGCCTCACCCAGCGCATCACCCAGCTGTCTGGCCAGCGCCATCAACGCCGGATCCTCGCCACGCTGCGCCACGAGCTGGACCCCCAGCGGCATGCCTTCCCCGTCGCAGCCGACGGGGAGGGTCAGCGCCGGCTCACCGGTGATGTTGAAGGCCGCGGTGAAGGTCCCCAGCGGGGCCACGGCGTCGAACTGCTCGCGGGGGGAGAGGCCCTCGGTGGAGCCCACGGTCGGCGCCGACATGGCCGTGGTCGGCGACAGCAGGAAATCCGCGTCCTGCCAGGTCTCCGCGGCTCGGTGGCGGATGCTCGCGAGCGCGCGCTCGGCGTCATCCGGGTCCACCCGCCGGCCCTCGGTGAGGAACCACCGGGTGGTGGGATGATATCGGCTCCGGAACAGGGGCGGGACGTTCGAGAACTCCCGCTGGAAGATGGGCACGAACTCGTCCAGGGTGCCCCTGGCGATCCGTCCATCGATCACCTCGTGACCGAGGTCGACGAGTACCTCAGCCGCCCGGTCCACCGCGTCGACGAACGCGTCCGGGACCGGCCCCAGGGGGGACTCGCGAAGCGCGAGGATCCGCGCCCCTCGTGGTGGATCCCCCAGGCCCCCGGAGAGGGTCGGGCCTGACCGGTCCGCCCGCCAGAGGTCCGCCAGCGCGGCGAGGTCCTCGACCGAGCGAGCGAGGGGCCCGATGGACGCCAGGTCGAAGACGTCCTGGGAGCCGAAGGCATCGACCAGGTAGGCCCGCGTGGGTTTGTAGCCGAAGATGCCGTTGAGGGCGGCGGGGATCCGGATCGAACCGGCCCCATCCGAACCGTGGGCGATGGGCACCATCCGCGCGGCGACCGCGGCCCCCGAGCCACCGCTGGAGCCACCGCTGCTCCTCGCCGGATTCCACGGATTGCGGGTGGCGCCATGCAGGCGGGTCTCGGTCACCGGCAAGATGCCCAGCTCGCTCGTCGCGGTCTTGCCGAGGATGACCATCCCGGCCTTGCGCGCCCGGGCCGCGGCGACGCCGTCGATCGGGGACCAGATCCACTTGAGGGCCTCGCTCCCCATGCGCGTGCGGGAGAACCGGACGTGGTCCAGGTCCTTGATCGCGATGGGCACTCCCCACAGGGGTGAGGGGGGAGAGAACGACCGGGATCGGCGGGCCCGGTCGAGCTTGCGGGCGCGGCGCAGCGCCCGCCGCTCGAAGACCTCGACGAAGGCGTTCAGCGAGGGGTTGTAGGTCGCGATCCGATCCAGATACAGCGACGTGAGCTCCTCGACGCCGATCCGTCCGGCGACGAGCTGCTTCGACTGCTGCACGGCTGTCCGTTCGAGAACGTCGTCCACGAGCTACGCCTCCCATCGCGCGCGGCGCCCCGCGAGGGCCACGGCGTTGGACCATACCATCCGGGAGAGTCGGCCCACCCCCGAGGGTCAGTAAGCCGTCGTCCGGAACACCGGTTGGAACGCGTCGGTGTCCTCGGCGCAGGCTCCTCGCAGGCCACACTCGCCGCACCGCGGCGCCTCGGTCTCGGGGCACACCTCGCGACCGGTGGCGAAGAAGAACGCGTCCACGTCGGCGACGGTTCGCCCCGATCCATCGACCAACGCGGCGATGGCCTCGGCGCAGGCGGTCCGGATGGACCTCTCCTCGATCGTATCCACCCAGCGGCGGTCCTGCAGCCGAGCCCGCAGCTCTGGGTCCGTCACCTCGACACAGCCGGTGCGGAGGCAACCCCGCATCAGGTGGTAGTCCACGATGGGCTGGACCGAATCCGGATCCCGCAGATCGAGGAATCGCTCGGGCCGACCCGCGAGTACGACCACCAACAGGTTGGCCTTCTTGGCCAGTGGATCCTCGGCATACCCCGGCACCTCGCGCAGCGCCTCGAGCAGGCTGGCACCGGGTCGGTCGCTGTCGTTGGCCGCCGCGACCATCGCGGCGATGCCCCCCGGCGGGCCACCGCACAGGGCGGCACCGTAGGCCCGCTGGAGCTCGGCGTGGGACCGGGCGGCCGGGACCGGGCAGACGCCGTCGTCCGCCTCGCAGCTCCGGACGAACAGGTCGGGTTCGTCTGCGAGGCGCCCCGGCTCCAGCAGGCCCGGATCCCGGGCCACCGCCCGGCGGAACGCCTGCCAGATGTAGTCCGATCCCTTGAACCGTTTCCCCCCGGCCGTGGCGAACATGGGGCCGAGCCAGCGGGTCTCGTCTGCCGTCCAGAAGCCGTACTGGTGCAGGGTGGCCAGGGCCAGCGTCTCCAGCGCTCGGGGATCTCCGGCGTCGGGGAAGGGGAACCCTGCGAAGTCGAACGCGGCACCGCGGGCCACCCCCGCCAGCCTGGCCGCCACCGCGTCGATCCGCGACCGGTCCAGCCGGACCCGCGGGGCGATCCCCGCGGCGACTCGCGCGGCCAGGGGGCGGGCCCCGTACCCTCCCAGGACGATGGCCGCCTGATCCATACCCGACATCACCGGATCCCGCCCCTCGAGTACCCCGGCCAGGTAACCCCCGCAGAAGGAGTCGCCGGCTCCGGTGGCGTCCACGACTGCCGCCGGCGGCGCCGGGTAGCGCCCCGCGTGCTCCCCGCCGACCACCTCCACACCGGCGGCCCCCTCGGTGATACACAACACGGAGTTCGGGCCCCCGGTCGAGCCGTCGGGGAACAGCGCGTCCGCCTCGTCACGGTTGCAGAAGAACAGGTCCGCCTCGCGCGCCAGCGTCCTCCCCGCGTCGGGCTCGTTCACCACGAGCCGCGGATAGGTGCCGGTGGAGATCCCGCCGTCGAAGCCCCGGTCCCGCGCACCCCGCAGGATCCGCAGCTGTACCTCGGCGGACCCGGCGACGGCGGCGACATGCAGCCACCGGGCCTCCTCCAGCCACTGCCCGGGGATGTCGTCCGGTCCCAGGCCAGCCTCCAGCCCGGACGCCACGCCCTCGTAGCTCGCCTTGAAATCCTCGTCGTAGGTGATGAGGAAGCTGGCCAGCGTCCCGTCCGCCGTGGTGATCCCGGCGCGATCGATGCCCCCGGGCCCGAACACACGGGCGATCTCCTCGGGCATCGCAGGCGGCACCCGCGCCACCAACCCGGCCTTCGCCCCGGCCGACCGCGCGGCCAGCGCCGTGATGAACGCCGCGCCACCCGGCGCCCGGTGCTCGACACCACCCACGACGAGCCGGTCCAGTGACGGCCCGCCCACGACGATCAGATCGGGGGAATCCATGGCTCGAGTGTAACCGTCGAGCCCCTCGGCGGCACCCCGGAGGGGAGTCCATGTCAGACGCCGGTGGGGTCCCTTGTCCCGGAGATCGAAGGTGGGTCCGGCTTCGAGCCACCCCCGGTGGAGGTAGAACGGCACCGCGTCGAGGCGCGCGTTGCACCACATGGGCGCATCGACCTCGGCGCACACGACCCGCAGCATCCGCGCGCCGATCCCCCGGCGGCGAAACTCCCTGGCGACCGCCATTCCCCGCAGCGCGTAGCCGCGCAGCCGCATCACGCTGGCACAGCCCACCACGGCGTCGTCCACCAGGGCCGCCCAGTGCCGGGTCGTCGCCCTCAGATCCCCCGAGAAGGCCGCCTTCCCGGTGCCGTCGGCGTTCAGCGCCTGTGCGCGCAGGGCCAGGATCCGATCCCGCTCGACCCGTTCCACTCGCAGCTCAGGGGGCATGGACCCCGCCGTCGACGATGAGCCGTGCCATGGCGTGGGCATTGGTGAGGCGACGTCCAGCCCTTCCGGTCAGGGGCAATTCCGCGGGCTCGAGGCCCAGGGAGTCCACGAGATCTCCGAGTGCGGGAACCCGGGCCCGACTCAGGTTGGCCCAGACTCCTTTGAGGGCGACACAACGGACACCGCCCATGTTCGCCTCGAACCATCGAAAGGTCTTGTGGTTCCACGCCACCAGTACCGGCGCCGAGCCGCAGAATTCGTCGAACGCGGTCAGAACCTCGGGACCCGGACTCGCGGCGTCGATGGCGGACCGTTCGAGCCCCATTCGCGCCGTGAGATAGGCATCTGGTGGCGTCGTCACCTGCAACACGCGATCGAACACGCGGTTGCCGTCGAGGGAGACGGCCGAGATACGCAGGGGCGCCCGGGTCCTGGTCACCTGGGCCTCGCGCGGCGAGGCCTCGGTGTACACGACCACGATCCGGGCGTCCGGCGCCAGCAACACGTCCGGAACCGAGCGTGGGGGTCTGTGCCGGACCCGGGCCCGACGTGTGTGGGTCGATTCACGCGACGACGCCTCGATCTGATCGTCGATCATCGTATCGAAGGCAGCGAGGAGCGTCCCGGTCCCGCGCAGGTCGGGCTGGAGGATTCGCAGCGCAGCGACCACGGACTCCACGGTCGACAGACACTCCAGGCGGGGCTCCCGGCGGATCCGGTAGCGGCTGCCGTCCCCGCCGGGCAGGCGGTAGCGGGGGAGGGCCGAGATCCACGGGTTGTCCCGGAACAGACGATGTGCCTGGGTCCAGGTGCCGTCGATCACCACGAGGTGCGGGGGCCTCTCGTCCACCGCCACGGTGGCCAGGTCACGGGCGTCCGCCGACGGGTACAGCAGGCCTGCTCCCCGGGGGAGGTCTGCGGGAGCGGTCGCCGCGCTCTTGCCCGACAGCCCCAGCACGTGGACCCGGACCTCGGCCAGTCCGAGGCGAAGCAGTCGAGCCGTTCCGATGGGGTGATTCCGCTCCTGGGGGTGCTGCAGCACGTGGACTCCGATCCCGTTGCGGATCGGAGTCAGGTGGCTACACAGGCACATGCTCGCGGGCTTGTCACAGCGGTAGCAGTAGGGCCGCGCCTCGCGCATGAACTACGACCGATGTCCGTTCCGGCGCGTCCGACAGGCTAGAAGGAGCAGGAGCCCCACACCCGCCAAGGGGCCCGCTCCGCCCCCCGCGCCGCATCCGCACGACCCCGGAACCAGGCTGGCCTCCCCCCCTGTCCCGTCGTCATCGTCACCGGCGTCGTCGTCGGCCGCGTCGTCGTCGTCATCGTCGTCACCGGCCGTGTCGTCGTCCGCGGGATCCTCGTCCTCGAACAGCCAGGACCATTCGTGGCTCGTGATCGGGTTGTCCGGCGCCACGTCGCCGTGGTCGGCGTAGGCCACGTCCACCCGCAGGTCCGCCGGGACCACCCTCAGGGTCTGGATGGTCCCGCCGCTGCCCCAGCTCTGCGCGACCGCGGCCTCGATGGCCCACAGGCGCTCCAGGTCGAGCTGTCCGTCGAGGTCGTCCACCATGGCCTCGATGGTGGCGTAGCGGCTGCAGTACTCGGGCGGGTGGAGGAGCCGGTCGTGGTTGGTCACCGCGAGGCAGTCCGGGGCCGGCAGCGGATCGTCGGAGGGCAGGCGCAGGGCCCAGCCGCCGTTGTCGGCCTCCAGCACGGCGGCGGGAGGATCGGTGCGGCCCGCGGGGGAGATCAGCTGGATGTCGTAGGTCCCCAGCCGCCCGTTCGCCGCGACCGCGGCCACCGCATCGTGGATCGTGTCGCTGCCGTCGCCGTCGTAGTCGCGGGCTTCGATCCCGGCCCGCAGCGAGAGGTGAATCGGCACGAGATCGTCGGACAGGTCCAGTTCGACGATGGAGCGGGGGTGGTTGCCCTGGTCCTGGAACGCGCCCACCCCCGACTCGTTGAGGCAGCTCAGGCAGCCGATGAACCCGGGGAAGGCCATCGAGACCCAGCGCTGGGTGCCCGGCGTCGACGGATCGAAGGCGAACACCACCGAGTGGTCCCGCAGGTCCGCCTCGCTCCCGGACCAGCGCCAGTCCAGATCCCGGGCCATGGCCAGCTCGCCGTCCAGCTCGGCGTCGTCCTCGGTGGCCTGGCCCCAGGCCGAGATCGACGAGCAGCCCAGCTCCACCCCGAACATGTCGGCGGCGGCGTTGATCAACAGCACGTCGTCCGCGTCGATCTCCCGCCCCAGCTCCTCGCGGTACAACTCCACGCCGGCGTCCCGCATCCCCTCGATCAGGGCCTCGGCCTCGGCGACCTGCTCGGCGGGGAAGTCCAGCATGACCAGGATCAGGCCACGGAACATCTCGTACTCCGATGGCGTGAGCCCGAACAGGTCCAGGGCGTACCCGGTGGCCAGCGCCAGGATCGAGTCCCCCAGCAGGTAGCCGTGGGCGTACCCCATCTCCTCGGGGCTGCCCCACAGGTGCACCACCCGGTGGTCCCCCAGGTCGCGAACCGTACCGTTGACCTGGGCCGCGGCGGGCGCGACCGGAAGCGAGCAGGCGGCGACCGTCAGGACACTGGCCAGCACCAGCGCGGTCCGTGACGTCGACGAGGCGGGGCGGTTCGGGGTCATTCCACCTCCTGGGCCGATGGCGCACGCGCACGACAGACGTCCTCAGGCGAGGCCGAGCAGCACACCGGTCCGTTCCAGGTGCAGGGTTCGTCGAGGGGTTCGCCGGACAGGCGGGCCCGGAGCCACGTCACCTGCTCGTCGAGGGACCACAGCGTCGTCTCCGCGTGGGGCGCCCCCTGGCACTGGAGCTGCTGAAGCGGCCAGCCACTGTCACACAGGGCCCCGAAGTCCGACTCCTGAAGGGACGGGACCACGAGGGTGTCCTCCTCCCCGTACACCGTCAGCACGGGTGTGTCGCGCAGGCGCTCGATGGAGCTGGTGGACACGGAATTCTCGCGGATGAAGCAGGACCAGGGTTCGACGGCGTCCCAGTCCCCGTCCCGCACCGCGTCGATGAACGGCTGGGCATAGATGTCCTCGACCTCGTCCACCTCGATCTCGAACTCCAGATCGAACTCGCACTCGTCGGGGACCCCAGCCAGTAGCTCGACCACGGCGTCGGCGAAGTAGTACGGCTCCTCGTTGGTCAACAGACCGCTCAGGTCGTCGGGGACGCCGTACCAGCGCCACATGCCCACCAGCGCGAGGGCGGCCAGTCCCGAGGCGTCCGAGTACTGCTCCATGGCGGCGGTGACCACCGAGACCTGGTCGTGGGCTGGCGAGGACGCGACCACTCCTGCGACCTCGAACTCCGGGCCGTAGTAGGGCCCGGCGGCCTCGACGAAGAACGCGGCGTGCCCGCCCTGGGAGGCGCCCCAGATCACCAGGTCGTCGCGCATCACGCCCTCGAACTCGTCGGCCAGGTCTCCCCGCAGCAGGCCCAACCCGGCGCGCATCGCGTCCCACGCCCCGATCGCCACCTGCTCGCCGACCAGGGGCGCGTGGGGTGCCGTCGAGGGCGCCCCCGTCCCGTTCATGCCGATGAAATCCGGCGCCACCACCACGAACCCCTGGGACGCGAGCAGCGCCGGAATGGCCGGGCCGATCAGGTCGTCGGCGCTGGGTGCGCAGGCGTCCCAGGCCCCGGCGTACCCGTGGAGGAGCAGGGCCACGGGCCAGGGTTCTTCGGGTGCCGCGTCCAGGTGCCCGGGCACCGCGATCATGCCGGTGGCCTCGGTGGGTTCACCCCGGTCCTGGGTCGTGTATCGATACCGGAACAGCACCACGCCATTGGTCACCGGCGTCAGCGCCTCGAACCCGGCCAGGGTCAGCAGCGCGTCCAGCCCGGCGGCGGTCAGGTCGAAGGTCTCGATCCGCTCCCAGTAGAGCGCCTCCCCCACGTCCGCGAAGGACAGCGTCTCGTACGCGTCCATCCCGCAATGGGCCACCGGGAGGGCCGGGGGCGGGTCGTCCGGGAGGGGGTCGTCGGGGTCCGGAGACGGCTCGTCGGCGGGACACCCAGCCAGCGCCAGGGTCGTCAGCGCACCGAGCGCGATCCGCATCCATCTCATGGGGCCTCCCGGGGAATCACCCGTGAGCATAGCGGGAATCCACCGGGGCAGTCGCGCGCCGGGGTCGGGGCAGGGTTGCCGGGATCACCGCCCTGCGGATCACGACAACGCCGTCAACGGTCGTCCACCGCCGGAAACGGACGGCGACGGCTTTGACGGTCCGCGCCCAGCGAAGGGGACGTCCTGTGCGTGGCACGGGGCGTGCACTCGTTCCCCTCCGCAAACATCCCACGGAAGGAAAGACGATGAGACACGAGATCGGAACGAAGGCCCTGGGAGGGTGGCTCGCCGCGGTCGCGCTCTGCGGGTGTCAGGGACAGCTGTCGATCGATGACCGTCGCATGGTGATGTTCGAGGACGAGTTCGAGCGCGAGGACTCGGACGACGTGGGCAACGGCTGGATCGAGGGGCACGCGGACGAGGGACAGTCGGACTGGGCGATCGAGGACGGCCTGCTCGTCCGCGCCCATCTACACGACCACGGGCCGCGGATCTTCCGCGAGGTGGGCGCTATCACCGACGGCACGTTCAGCGGCCGGTACCGCCACCACGGGCCCGAGCAGATCGCGATGTTCCTCATCGACTCCGACGGCGACTCGTACGTGGACACGGATCAGCCCGACTTCCCGGATGTTGGCCTCGGGTTCTACACCTCGTTCGGCGGCTGGGACCGGGGGGACCGGCGGGGCTCGGGCAACATCGGCGCATCGGAGATCGGACTGATCTTCGGCGACGGCGTGGTCAAGACCGATTTCGCTCACGACGATCGGGTCGTCCACGAGTTCGAGTTCGAGCTGCGGGTCGGTTCCGCGGTCTCCCATCCCGGGAACACCGTCGAGCTGTACCTCTGGGACCCCGACATCGACCAAACCCCCGAGGAACCGATCCTGGTCGCCACCGATCCCTGCGACACCTCGGGGACGGACGTGGTCATCTACAATGCCCACGACGGGTATCCATTCGAACTGGACTGGATCCGGGTTCGTGAACAACGGCGGACGCGGCCGGATCTGCCCACGAACGGCGTCAATCGCGGGACGTTCGCGGCGTAACCTGCTAGAACCCCGCAGCCCACCGCCGCCGGTGGTCGGAGAGAGTCGACCGAATGCGGGTTCCCGAGCGCCTGGTACCGCTGCTGGACCAGGGAATCATCGACGAGGTTC
>CAZITQ010000060.1:0-41200 GCA_964542165.1 uncultured Rickettsiales bacterium | reverse complement strand
CTAGGCCCGCCTTTCGATGACAAAACACCGTCCTGCGACCCGGTGGCCAGCGCCGCCGCGCGTCGCCGATGCTCCCCCTCGGGGGGCAGTCCGGCGCGAGATGGGATGACCATGGCCGATCTCCTCACCCTCCAGAACGTCGTCGACCTGGGTGTCCTGATCTTCCTTCAGGCGGTGCTCGGGTTCGACAACCTGCTGTACATCTCCATCGAGTCCAAGCGGGCGCCCGAACCCAAGCAGAAGATGGTGCGGACCTACGGCATCCTCATCGCCATCGCCCTGCGGATCTGCCTGCTGTTCCTGGTGAAGCGGCTGATCGACGTGCTCGACGAGTCGTTCTTCGGGATTCACTGGGTCGGCGTGCTGGAGGGGGACTTCAACTTCGCCACCCTGGTCTTCCTCTTCGGCGGCGTGTTCATCATGTACACGGCGGTCAAGGAGATCGGCCACATGCTCAGCATCGAGGAGCCGGGGGACGTGCACCGCACCGGGCCCCAGTCGGCGGCCAAGCTGATCGCCCTGATCGTGATGATGAACCTGGTGTTCTCCTTCGACTCGATCCTGTCGGCGCTGGCCATCTCCGAGGTGTTTGCCCTCCTCGCCGTGGCCATCACCCTCTCCGGCGTCGCGATGCTGGTCCTGGCCGACCGGGTCTCGGAGTTCCTCAAGAAGAACCGCAAGTACGAGATCCTCGGGCTGTTCATCCTGCTGATCGTCGGCGTCGTGTTGCTGGGCGAAGGCGGCCACGTGGCCCACCTCAAGCTCTTCGGTTACGAGGTCGTGCCCATGGCCAAGAGCACCTTCTACTTCTCGGTGGTCGTGCTCGTGGTCGTCGACGTGCTGCAGTCCGGGTTCCAGCGCAAGCTCGCAGCCGAACGGTCCCGGGCCCACCAGCACGCGCAGGTCGCCGGGGATGCCGGAGCGGCCACGTGACGATGTCCAGTGGACGGGGGGTGACGTCCCCCTGCGCGTTCGAAACCGCTCGCCTCCGGGTGGCGGGATGGCACGCGCGCTCGGCGTGTCCCGGCCGCGGCGCGGACCTGGCCGAGATCGTCACCCGGATCCTGACCGAGTCCGTGACGCGCACCCTGCCCCCGTCGTGGGCGGGTCCCTACTCCGTGGAGCGCGCCCGCCAGTGGATCGCCCGGCGCGATGCCGAGGGGCCGGTGCTGCTGGCGGTCGACAGGGGCACCGGCGAGCCGGCCGGTCTGGTGATCCTCTTCGAGATCGAGTCCGACGCGGGGATCGAGGTGAGGATCGGGTACCTCCTCACCGAATCGTTCTGGGGGCTCGGCCTGGCCACCGAGCTGGTCGAGGGGTTCGTCCAGTGGTGCCGTGGCCGATCCCGCATCCACTCCCTGGCCGCTGGTGTCGCCAGGGACCACCCCGCGTCCAGACGGGTGCTCGAGAAGGCGGGCTTCCGCCCCGGGACCGAGCCCGGCGAGACGGCGGGTGAAGAGGAGATCCTGACCCTCGAGTTCGGGAATCGAACCCCGACTTCGCCCGCCCCCCCTACCTGAGATTCGCGTTCATCCACCGGACCCCGAAGGGCACGATGTCCCGGGCCTCGATCAGCTGGCTGGGCGCGTGACCGACGGTGCCCGCGCGGGCGCGTCCCGTGGCCAGGTACCCACGCAGGATCGCGGCGAAGTAGTCCTCGTCGGGGTAGTCGACCATGCCGTGCTCGTCGTCGAGGGAGTCGACCACCCGGACCACCGATCCCGCGTCGGTCCGGACGAGGCGGTGCCGCCGGGCGCGCCGTTTGTTGGGCAGGTCCGTGAGGAACTCGGCGTAGTGCAGCAGGGTCGTGGAGTCGGGGCTCGCGCCCATCCGCAGGACCTTGCCGTCCCGTTCCACCAGTCGATGGAGCGCCGAACCGGGGCCGTAGTAGTCGTCCCAGGGCGGGTCCTCCAGGAGGGCCTCGGCTCCCTGGCCCCGGGCCGCGAACCGCCCCTCCGGGTGGTCGGAGACCCGGGTCCCGGGGTGACGCCGGAACAGCTCGGCGAAGGTCCCGACCTCGGGATCCGCCGGGGTCTCCAGGGCGTCGAAGGGCTCGGCGCCTTCGAGGCGAGCGGCCCTCTCCGACTCGGGCAGGCGGTTGACCCAGGTATGGGCGTTGCGCGCACCGAGCACCATCAGCAGGGTGCCCTCCGGCCCCACCGCGTCGTCCAGGGCCTGGATCAGTCCCTCCGCCCTCCGCTCGGTGGGCCCCACGGCCTTCAGGGATACGTGGACCATGACGGTGTCCCCCGGTCGGAGCCCCAGACCGGCGAGATCGTGAGTCAGGGAGTGGACCATGTGCACCACGGGCATGGCGGCAGTCTACCCGGGAAGGTCGGACCGGGGCGCCCCGCACCTCGCTGGGTGATACCGTGTGCATCCGCGGAGCGCCGATGGAGATCGAAGGCCCGGTCGAGCTGTTGACCCACGAGGACCTCCACGAGCAGGTCATCCATCGGGGTGTGCTGCAGGCCACCCGCACGGTCTGGATCGCAACGGCCAACCTCAAGGACATGCACATCCCAGGGGGTCGCCGCTATCAACCGATCCTGGCCGAGTTCGACCGGATGGCGGCACAGGGAGTCCGCTTCCGCGTCATCCACTCGGACCTCCCGTCACGTCGCTTCCGGGACACCCTCGAACGATTCCCTGCCCTGACGGGCTCCGCCCTGGAGCTGCAGATCTGTCCCCGTGCCCACTGGAAGATGATCATCGTCGACGGCACGTTTGCCTACCTGGGCTCGGCCAATTTCACCGGCGCCGGCCTCGGGGCGAGGAGCGCCCGGCGGCGAAACCTGGAGCTGGGCGTGGCCAGCCGCGAGCCGACCTTCGTCCGGCATCTGGCGACCCTTTTCGACGCGTTCTGGATCGGCGGGCACTGCCGGGATTGCTCCTTCCGATCCGAGTGTCCGGACCCCATCGCCGACACCTGAGCCGGCCGCCCCCGGCAAGGCGCTCGGTCCGCGTCACCCGGTGACGCTTCCCGCGTCACGTGCCGACGCGGCCGTGGTTCTCGCCCCGACGTATTCCCCCCGCCCTCCCCGATGGGATCCCCGCGCCACAGGCTCGACATACCCCGATCCCCGGGACGCGTGACGTGGAATCGACCCCCCATCGTCCCGTCGTGGCACGCCCGTTGCTCATGCCCTCGCGCAACACTCGAAACCCCGGAGGCCCCGATGACCAAGCTCGTCACGATCCTCGTCCCCGCGTTCCTGCTGCTCGGTTGCCCGCGAGAGCGGGCGGCGGACTCCACCGCCGGCAGCGCCGGGGAGCTGGCCGCGCTCAGGGCCCAGGTCGACGCGCTGACCTCCGCCGTGGAACGCCTCGAGGCCCGGAGCGACCGCCCGTCCACCGACCCGCGCCACAACCCCCACGCGCTCGGGGAGAACGCAGGGGACTTCGCCACCGACGCCGAGGACATCGCCGGCGGCGCCGGGTACTCGGAGTTCGATCTGCTCCACGACCTGGCGACCTACCTCAGCGTGGACACCGCGACCCACGAGGTGGTGTTCAGCGGCGCCAACGTCCACGTCCGCAGCGGCAGCGGGGCCACCGACGACGACGGCTCGCTCAGCGGACTGGGCAACCTGATCGTGGGCTACGACGAGGGCGGCGACGTCAAGACCGGCTCCCACAACCTGGTGGTCGGCGCGGAGCACACCTACGACTCGTACGGCGGCCTGGTCGCGGGGTACGACAACTCGATCACGGGGGCGTACTCCTCGGTCACCGGCGGCCGCGGAAACCGGGCCAGCGGCGGGCAGGCCTCGATCTCCGGGGGCCAGGACAACGCGGCGACGGGCATCTACGCTTCGGTGTCCGGTGGGTACCAGAACGACGCCACGGGCGAAGGCGCCTCCGTCGGTGGCGGCTGGGCCAACGGGGGGTTGGGTCGGTACTCCTTCGTGGGCTCCGGGTACGACAACCAGGCCCACGGTCTTTGCTCGTCCATCGCCGGTGGGCTGTACGGCGACGCGGACGCCGAGTACAGCGCCGTCCTCGGTGGGGTTCGCAGCGCGGCCAGCGGCGTGGCCGCCTCGGTGGTCGGGGGCGTGGACAACACGGCCAGCGGCTACTACTCGGCGGTGCTCGGGGGACACGAGAACGACTCCAGCTCCAGCTACTCGACGGTCTCTGGCGGCGACGGCAACGAGGCCAGCGGCCTGTATTCCTCGGTCTCCGGTGGCAAGGAAGGCCAGGCCGACGGCGATCACGCCTGGGTCGGCGGCGGCCGCGGCGCCTCGGCCGTCCACACCGGATCCGCTGTCACCGGCGGCTGGTACCAGGCCAGCTGGTGGGACTACCACGTGCTGCCCGTGATCTGAGACCAGCCCCCTCCCGAACCCCTCCCCTCCCAGCTTCCCCCATTTCCTCGCGCGCGGATCATTGCTATGGTCTTGCCGGCTCGAGGACTCGAGGGCGCCCCAACGTCCGCCCGACCACCGGGGACGCTTCCCGAGACAAGCGAAACAACCGAACCGTGAGGGAGCAGGGGAGACCCATGTTCGACAAGGTCCTCATCGCCAACCGCGGCGAGATCGCCATCCGGGTGATCCGGGCCTGCCGGGAGCTGGGCGTGGCCTCGGTCGCGGTCTACTCGGACGTGGACCGCGGAGAGCTCCACGTCCGGCTCGCCGACGAGGCGGTCCGGATCGGGGAGGCCCCCGCGTCCAGCAGCTACCTGGACGGCGACCGCATCATCGCCGCCGCACAAGAGGTGGGCGCGCAGGCGATCCACCCGGGCTACGGCTTCCTGTCCGAGAACGCCGCCTTCGCAGGAGCCGTCGAGGCCGCTGGCCTGACCTGGATCGGCCCCTCGGCGGACGCCATCGGCCAGATGGGTGACAAGATCGAAGCCCGCAAGGCCGCCGTCGAGGCCCAGGTCCCCCTGATCCCCGGCACCCAGGGTGTCGTCCCGGACGCGGACACGGCCCGCAGCATCGCCGACGAGATCGGCTTCCCGCTGATGATCAAGGCGGCCGGTGGCGGGGGCGGCAAGGGCATCCGCATCGTCCGCGAGCCCGGGGACCTCGACGGCGCGTTCCGGCGGGCCGCCAGCGAGGCGGAGGCCTCCTTCGGCAACGCGGCGGTCTACATCGAGCGCTATTTCGACCGGGCGCGCCACATCGAGATCCAGGTCCTGGCGGACCGGCACGGCAACGCGATCCACCTGGGCGAGCGAGAGTGCTCGATCCAGCGGCGCCATCAGAAGCTGATCGAGGAATCGCCGTCGGTGGCGGTGACGCCCGAGCTGAGGGAGCGAATGGGAGCCGCTGCGGTCTCGCTCTCCCAGCGAGTGGGCTACGTCAACGCCGGGACCGTGGAGTTCCTCGCGGACGAGGGCGGTGACTTCTACTTCCTGGAGATGAACACCCGCCTGCAGGTGGAGCACCCGGTCACCGAGCTGGTCCAGGGCATCGATCTCGTCGAGTGGCAGCTCCGCATCGCCTCGGGCGAGGAGCTGACGCTGCGCCAGGACCAGGTAGCCCCCCGGGGCTGGGCCATCGAGGCCCGGATCACGGCCGAGGACACGGACCACGGCTTCGTTCCCTCCCCGGGCACCATCACGGCGCTGCACGAGCCGGGCGGTCCCCACGTCCGCATCGACGGCAGCCTGTACGTGGGCAAGGAGATCACCCTCAACTACGACCCGATGGTGGCCAAGCTGGTGGTCTGGGGGCCGGACCGCGAGGCCGCCAGCAGGCGCCTCGAGGGCGCCCTGGACGAGTACCTCGTGGGCGGCGTCCGGACGACCATCCCCCTGCTGGCCCGGGTGGTCGCCAGCGAGGAGTTCCGTACCGGCGCGTTCCACACCAGCTGGCTCGAGCCCTGGCTCGAGGCTCGGACCGATGGTGGGGGCGCAATCGACGATGAGCGACTCGCCGCGGTCGTGGCCGCGTTCCACGTCCACGGGCAACGGCGTGAACTCCGGGCCGTGGCCTCGGACGGGAACCCGACGGGGGGCGACCCGCGTTCGAAGTGGGGGCTGGCCGGGCGCCTCGAAGCGCTCCGGAGGGGACTGCGATGACCGAGCGAGCCACTCGATATCTCGTCGACATCGGCGAGCGCCGCCTCGAGATCTGCATCGGCGCTCCGGGCGGTGAGATCACCGTCGACGGCGAGCCCGTGAACGTGGACCTGGCCGGCGTGGGCGAGTCCGACTATTCGGTACTCGCGGTTGGACGATCCCTCCACATGGCCGTCGAGTCGGCTGGCGAGGGCGGACGCCTCGTCGTCGATGACGGGCGCCTGACCCACGACGTGCGGGTCCAGGACGAGCGCGAGGCGCGGCGGTCCGCGTCCTCGGCCCGCCGGGGGTCCGCCGGCGACGGGGGCCTGGTGCAGGCCAGCATGCCGGGAATCGTGACCCAGATCCTGGTCGCTGCCGGGGACCCGGTCGAGGAAGACCAGCCCCTGCTCATCCTCGAGGCGATGAAGATGGAGAACGAGATCTGCGCCGAGTCCCCGGGGACCATCGCGGTGGTCCACGTGGAGATGGGCCAGTCGGTCAGCAAGGGAGACAAGCTGGTCGCCATCGAAGCCGCGGCGGACGCCGAAGCGTCCTGAGCGATCAGCGGTCGACCGGCGCGTCCCGCGGTTCCCCCAGCAGGTAGACGATCGGCACCAGCGCTCCGCCCACCGTGCCGGCGCGCCACCTGTAGTCCGGGTCCCCGTCCCCACCGGCCATCGCGAGCAGCTCCTGTGGCGAATAGGACCGGAACACCGAGACCACCCCATCCACGACCAGCGTGGCGGACACCAGCGGCAGAAGGTAGGTCAGCAGGAGCCTGCGCCCCGAGAACGGTCGGATGAAGGGAGTGAAGATCAGCGTGCCGAACAGGGCTTGCAGGAGGATCAGCACGAGGCAGCGAACCGTCCGCGTCGTCAACTCGTACACCGCGATCGGCTGCCGGCTGCGCCGCGCATCGGCCAGAATCGCGGCCGCCTCCTCCGGGGGGAAATGGTGAAGTCCTGCGAAGAGGGTCCTCACGCCCTGCAGGTCCGGACCGATGGCCCGCGCGTCCACGGGTTCGGGCCAGTAGGACACACCGTCTTCCGTGGACAGTTCGGTGTGCGGGTAGAGGTCCGTGAGGATCAGACGGAGCGAGGCGTGGCCCCGCTCCCGCACGTCCCTGACGAGTCGGGTCGCCAGGCCCCCGCTTCCCGAGCACAGGTCCACGAGGGTGTCGCCCGACGGCGAGAGCAGTTCGCCCAGCTGACCGGAGATCTCGTCCCGCGGCGCCAAGCAGCGCCAGGCGAACACGAGCAGATCCGTCTGGTAGCGTCGTAGCCAGTCTGGGAACCAGGGGAGGTCCATCAACTCGACCAGCTGGAGCCGCGGAAGGACGCTGCGCATCGTGGTTCCCCGCACCGGGTTGTCCCACCCCGGCACTCCGAAGGCTGTCCCCGACCGGGCCCCCGGGCTCCCGGCCGAAGGCGCCGCGTGATATCCTCGCCGACATCGAGGGGAGAACCATTCTGCCATGACTCGCAACCTCTACCTGGCCATCCTGTTCGCGGTCCCGCTCATATTCATCGGTTGCCCCGACGACGGGGGGGACGACGACACGTCGGCGGACGACGACACCACCGACGGCGACGACGACGACACGGGCGACGATGACACCGGCGACGACGACGACTCGGCCGACGACGACGACTCGGCCGACGACGATGACTCGGCCGACGACGACGACACCGGCGACGACGACTGGGAAGGGGCGATGGTGACGATGGCCGCTGGCGAGTACACCATGGGGAGCCCGGAGGAGGAGATCGGGCGCGGCGCCGACGAATCCGTGCACCAGGTGACACTCACCCGCCCGTTCGAGATCGGGGTCTCCGAGGTGACCCAGAAGCAGTTCGAAGACGCCACGGGCTGGAATCCCAGCGACTGCGGATACGGGTGCGGCGACGACCTCCCGGTACAGAGCCTGAGCTGGTTCGACGCCGCCGCCTTCGCCAACGAGGTGTCCCTGGCGGCGGGCCTCACCCCCTGCTACGCGTTCACCAACGTCGTGTGCGAGGACGGCACGGAGGTCGACTCGGCCTACGGGGACTGCCTCAACGGGGTGTGGGACGGGGTGATCCTCGAGAGCGGCCAGGGTGGCATCGAGAGCGCGGACGTGGCCTACGCCAACGGCGTCGCGACCCCCTACGAGTGCGAGGGGTACCGTCTTCCCACCGAGGCGGAATGGGAGTACGCGGCCCGCTCGGAAGGCACGGTCGCGGACGCCTTCCCCAACGGCGGCAACCTGCTGGAGAACGGCGACACCGACTGCGACGGCAACCTGGAGCTGGACGACGGGAGCCTGCTGGACGACCAGGCCGTGTACTGCGGCAACGACGACGGCCAGCCCGAACCCGTGGGCAGCGTGCCGGCCAACGCCGCCGGTCTCGTGGACACCTCGGGCAACGTATACGAGTGGTGCCAGGACCGACGTATGGCGGCCAGCGACTACACCGGCGACGCCATCGATCCCTGCGGTTCCACGGGCTCCTACCGGGCCTACCGCGGCGGCTCCTTCATGCCCACCCCGGCGTCCAACCGGGCCGCCTGGCGCTACCGGGTCGTCCCCGGCCACCGCGCGTTCACCCTCGGCGTCCGCCTCGCGCGGACCAGCCCCGGGCCCTGATCCCGCCCCTCCAGGTCCTTCGTTTGGCCGCCAGTTCTCGCACGAAAACCTGACGCCGGACCTCGTCCATGGCATCGTGAGCCCGTTCCGCAGGGAGGAAGGCGACCATGCCCCGAGTCCTGGCAATCCTCTGGATGGCGCTCGTCCTCGTGGGTGCTGGATGCACCCCGGAGACCGACGACGACGACGATCTCACGGGGGACGACGACGCCACAGGCGACGACGACGATTCGACCGGCGACGACGACGCCACCGGCGACGACGACACCACGGGGGACGACGACGACACGACCCCCGGCGCGGTTCGCGTCCCCGCCGAGTGGGAGACCCACGCCGCCACCTGGCTCCAGTGGCCCACCCAGTGGGAGGCCCAGATGCGGCCCGCGTTCGCGGACATCGTGGACGTGGTCCAGGACCACGAGCCGGTCCACCTGCTCGCCGGCAGCCAGTCCCAGCTGAACCAGGCCCAGCAGTTCCTGGCCGATCACGGCGTCCCGGACACCAACCTCACCTGGCACGTGGTGCCCATCGACAACGCCTGGATGCGGGACAACGGGCCAGTGTACCTCACCGACGGCTCTGAGACCTGGGTCGCGGACTTCCACTTCGACGCCTGGGGCGGCAACTTCGGCGGGCACATCCCGTACGAGGACGACGACGCGATCCCGCGCTACGTGGCCGACCACCTGGGCATCCAGCGCGTCGAGTACCCGGACTACGTGCTGGAGCGGGGCAACCTGGAGTTCAACGGGGCCGGCACCCTGGTGATCAACTGGGACTGCCAGGACGACCGCAACCCGGGCATGAGCGAGGCCGAACACGAGGCGATCCTCACCGAGGCCTTCGGCCTGACCCGCATCATCTGGGCCTACGGGCACGATCCCCAGGACGGGACCACCGGTCACATCGACGGCTACGCCCGCTTCGTCGACGAGGACACCATCGCCATCGGCGACACCAGCTGGGGCGAGGAGACCGAGGACGCCCTGGTCGCCGCATGCGAGGCGGCCGGCCTCGAGGTGGTCCGGATCCCCGCCCCGGGCGGCACCGACTACATGAACTGGCTGGTGGGCAACGGGTTCGTGCTGGGCATGGAGTTCGGAAACGAGGCCGACGACGACGCCAGGGCCCAGCTCGAGGCGCTGTTCCCCGGCCGCGAGGTGACCCTGATCGACGCCGGCACCCTCTGGGCGGCAGGCGGGGGCGTCCACTGCGTCACCAACGACCAGCCGGTGCTGCCCTGATGGGATGCCCCTTCCCCCCACGGAGACATGAACGGATGCCCGAGTTCCGACGATGGTTGCTCCTGTTCTCCCTCGCGGCGGCGCCCTGCCTGGCCGGTTGCCCCGACGACCCGGACGCGGACGACGACGACGACGCCACCGTCGGCGACGACGACACCACGGCCGGCGACGACGACGACACCACCGCCGCAGGCGACCTCGTGGAGAACGTCAGCTGGCAGATCCACGAGACCGTGGGTTCGATCGTCGTGGTCGCCTGGGATCAGCTCGCCGACGCGGCGGTCCACCTGGAGTTCCGCGTGGACGACGACTGGCTCGTCTCCCCGACGCGCGACCTGGCCCCCGGTCCCCAGGAGGAGCTGCTGCTGGGCGTGCCCTACGACCACGACGTGACCTTCCGGGTCGTGGCCCAGGGGGACGGAGAGCCATGGACCGGCGAGGAGGTCCTGGCCCACACCGATCCCGCGCCCCAGGGAGCCTTCGTCTCCACGCTGGAGCAGTCCGATCCCTCGGGGTGGGACCCCTCCCTGGAGTACGTGGTCGCCGCCATCGCCTGGAACCGGGGCTGGACCCTGATCATCGACCGTCAAGCCCGGCTGGTGTGGGCCTACCAGGCCCCGTGGGGGTTCACGTCCCTGTACTCCCGCCCCTCGTACGACGGCACGGACATCCTGGCGGACCACAACTCCTACTGGTCCCAGTTCGACGACGGCGCGGCGTCCGAGATCCTGAGGATGAAGATCGACGGCTCGGTCGTGGACACCCACGCCACACCCGGGCTCCACCACCCCTTCGTGGAGATCGCCGACGGCTCCCTGGTCTGGGGCGCCGCAGACGGGTTCACCGAGACCGTGGAGAAGCTGACCCCGGCGGGGGACCGGGAGTCCCTGTGGTCCTGCACCGACTTCCACGACCAGCTGGGGATCATGGGCTACTGCCAGTCCAACACCCTCTCCTGGAACGAGGTCGACGACACCTACCTGTTCTCGCTGTACTCCGACGAGACCATCGTGGAGTTCGATCCCGCCACGGGGGACACCCTGCGTTACTTCGGTCACCTCCCCGGCGCCTGGGACTTCGACCCGCCGGAGTCCGCCTTCCACTGGCAGCACGGCGGCCACTTCACCGAAGAGGGCACCCTCCTGACGTCGTCCCACGTGAGCCGAGACAGCGACGAATGCGTGGTGCGCGAGTACACACTCGACGAGTCCAGCGACACCCTCGACGAGGTCTGGAGCTACGGCGTGGGCAACGGCGTCATGGCCGAGGTCATGGGCGAGGTGCACCGTCTACCGGGGGGCAACACCCTGCACAACTACGGCTCCGGCGGCCGCCTGCGCGAGGTCACCCCTGACGGCGAGGTGGTGTGGGAGGTGCTGTGGGCCGGCCAGCTCGAGCTCGGACGCACCACCGCCTTGCAGGAGCTGTACTCGATGGCTCCCTGAGGGCCCCTGCCGGGCTCAGCTCGTGTAGTACGACCGGTCCAGGATCTCCCGCTTCAGCTCGTCGGACAGGTCGTCGAAATACGCGCAGTAGCCCGCGATCCGGACCACCAGATCCCTGTGCTTGCCCGGGTTGTTGTACGCGTCCAGCAGGATCTCCCGGTCGATCAGGTTGGGCTGGAACTGCATGCCCCCCTGGTTGAAGAAGCCGCGGATCAGCCCGGCCAGGTTGCGGACCCCCTGTTCGCCCGGGAAGAGGCCGCTGTCGATGGTGGAGGTCAGGGTCGTGCCGTTGGGGGCAAAGCGGGGGAAGTCGACCTTGGCCACGGCGTTGAGCGCGGACGTCAGGTCGACCATCTGCATCCCGAAGTGGGGGCACAGGCTGTTGGCCAGCGGTACGCCGTACTTGCGGCCGGAAGGAAGCGCCGGGGTCCTGCGGCCGTAGACCATGTTCACGTTCAGCCCGTAGTAGCCAGCCACGTACTTGCCGTCCCGGTTGCCGTGATCGGCAGCCCGCAGGGCGTCGACGTACAGCTCGAGCACCCGGTCGATCCACCCGTGGGCGTCGGCGGCGGAGTCGTCGCCGAACTTGGGTGCGGCGAGCAGGTCGTCGTGGATCTGCGCGTAGAACTCCCCCTCGAAGTTCGCCTGCATGGCGTCGAGCACCTCGTCCAGGGTGTAGCGCCCCCCGCGGAACACCAGCGCGTCGAGGGCCGCCAGTGAATCGGCGACGTCGGTCACGCCCACCGCCTGGATGCCGCTGGAGTTGATGCTCGTCCCACCCTCGTAGACGTCCCTCCCGCTCTCCATGCAGCCCGCGTACAGCGACGACGCGAGCGGTGTGGTCAGGTTCCGCGACAGGGCGACCTCGATGCGCTGCTGGTCGGCGAGCACGTCCCGGACCAGCTCGGTCAGGCGCTCCCCGAAGCGGTCGAGGAGTTCGTCCATGCTGACCGGCAGGTCACGCGGACCGTTGCGGAGGCGCTTCTCGGCCCGCTTCCTGGCACTTCGGAGCCAGGCCAGCGCCGGACGGTTCTCGTCGGGCTTGCCGAGCCGCTCCCGGATCGCCCTGCGGATGCGCTTGTCGGCGTAGGGCAGCTCGCCGTGCCTCCACAGCGGCCGCTCGTCCCCGTTGAGGGCCTGGAGGAAGGGCAACACGACGTTGACGTTGGCGGCGTCGGTGTTGGCGAAGTGATCGTCGGACGCGACCGGCTCGACGCACCCGACGATGGAGTAGTTGCGAACGTCCCCCAGCGAGGCGCCGTACTCCCGGGTCAGCGCGGGGATGTAGGCCTCGTCGTTGTACAGCGCGGGCATCGGCGAGCCGTTCAGGTAGACCTCGGCGATGCGCTCGACGTACTCCGGTGGGCTGTCGCGGTGGATGCGGGCGGCCATGTTCACGCCGATGGGTCGCAGCTCGCAGGCGTCCAGGATCATGTAGGTGACGTCGTTGGTGCAGTCGTTGCCGTCCCGATCCACACCACCCACGGTGACCGTCTCCACCGGCGAGAGGCTCTCGAAGAGCTTGCCCATCTCGAAGCCGGTGTCCCCGTCGTTGAGGAAGATCACCTCGTCGATCTTGAGGATGAAGCAGGCCACCAGCTCCTTGGCGGCCTCGTAGTCGATCCGCCCCGCCTTGCGGTCCGCCTCGTAGTAGGGCTGGAGCACCTGGTCGAGGCGCCCGAGCGAGACGGCGTTCTCGAAGGACTCGGTGCACAGGGCGATCTGCAGCAACAGGATCGCCTGGAGTGCCTCGTGGAAGGTGCGGGCGGGGTTCCGGGGAACGCGGCTGCAGACCTGGGCCATGTGCTGCAGCTCGGCGCGGCGGGCGGGGTCGGCCTCCTCGCGGGCGAGCTCCCGCAGGTGTCCCGCGTACCGCCCGGCGAACGCCTCCAGCGCCTGCAGGGCGATCTCCACGCCGTCGTAGAAGTCGTCGTCGTCGTGGTCCTCGCGCCTTTCGGCCGCCTCGGCGGCGATCCCCCGGGTGCCCAGGCGCAGCAGGCGCTCGCAGTTGACGATGTAGTGGGCGATCCCGGCCAGGTTGTTGTTGAACCCCGCGCGCTTCTCGAGGGTGCGCGCGATGAACTGGCCGAACTCCAGCTTGGACGGGAACGCGCTGACCAGCAGCCCCTTCTTGGCCCAGTAAGGCGCCAGCTGGGTGTAGAAGCGGATCTTGTCCGCCAGCGAGATCTGGAACCCCACCGGCTCCTGGGTGTCGATGTTCCACAGGTTGGCCGCCATGGCCGTGCCGAAGTACTCGACCCAGACGCTTCCGCCGACCCGCTTGGAGGTGAAGTTGCCCACCAGCAGCTCGTGGGGGTGGACGGTGAGCGTCTTGTTGGCCAGCAGGTAACGCAGCAGGCTGGCCCGTCTTGCGGCCAGCGGCCCCTCGAAGCCGTACTTCTTGTGGTAGGCGGTCTTCAACTCCGCCGACTCGATGCAGACCGAGTAGCCGGCGTCGCGGATGGCCCGCTGGATGTCGTGAACGCGCCTGGAGAAGGAGGGGGACCTCCGGGCGACGTCCGTCCCGGTCGTGTGGGCCTCGATCCCCAGCGCCGCGAAGCGGTCCGCCCCCCCCTCCAGGGCCACCGCCCAGCCGTCGACCCAGAAGTTCAGGGGGGCCTGGGACACCACCACGCGGCGGGCCTTGTCCTCGTGCAAGTTGTAGTAGCGCATCAGCTCGATGGCCGGGAGACCGAGGGACTCGAGCAGGCCGGCGGTGGCCTCGATGTTCGCGGGGGTGTCGGTGTGTCCGGGAACGACGCACATCCTCAGCTGCACGTTCGCGCCCGTGGCGATCAGGCGCCGCAGGTTGGCCTCGACCCGCCGGCCATCGGTACCCACGAGCTCCCGGTGGAGCGAGTCGTTGCCGACGACCTTGATGTCGAACAGGAAGAGATCGACGTGGGGCAGACAGGCCTCGAAGGCACGCCAGGGCACCTCCCCTGCGGTCTCGACGGCCACGTGCAGCCCCTCGGACTTGGCCGCCTCCAGGAACTCCACCAGGCTCGCCCGGTCCTGCGCCAGGGGCTCGCCGCCGCTGAGGGTCAGGCCTCCGTGGGTGCTGCGGTAGTACTCGCGGTCCCGGTCGACGACCTCCAGGATCTCGGGGATCGTGCGACCGGTGTCCGGCGAGGACGGGGACAGGAACGGCTGGGATTCCGGGTTGTGGCACCACGAGCAGCGCATCGGGCAGCCCTGGAAGAACACGGTCGTGCGGATCCCGGGCCCATCGTGCACGCAGGTGCGCTGGATGTTGAGGACCGAGAGCCGCGCCGGCTCGGGGGTGACCTCGGCGCGGCTGGCCAGCGCCGCGGAATGAACATTCGTTCCGGATATTGGATGGACGTCGGTCATGTTCTTCCCCTCCCCTCCCTCAGGCTCTCACGAGTTCCCAGCAGGCCTTCTCGGCGGACACCAGCACCTCGTCGGTGAGCTCGATCCGCCCCTCCCAGCTGGCCCGCACGAGTCCCACGATGGCTCCGTAGATCAGGGCCAGCAGGAGCATCGGCGGCCCCTGGCGCAGCACCTCTTCGGCCTGCCCTCGCTCGATGATCTCCGTGGCCACGGCCACGTGGAGCTCCTCCAGGGCCAGGCTCGCCTCATCCAGGTAGGAGGCGTGGTGGTGCAGCTCCATGTAGGCGGTGGCCTCGGGGTACTTGTGTACGAAATCGATCTGGCGCTGGAACCAGGTGCGGAACACGACCCGCAGGTTGGCGTCCATGGGGAAGCCCTCGAGGATGAACTCCCCGAGCTTGCCCTTCCACTCCTGGTACAGGACGTTGGCCAGGGCCTCCTTGTTCTCGAAGTAGCGGTAGATCGTGCCGGCGCCGACCCCCGCGGTCTCGGCCACCGACGGCACGGTGGTGCCGTGGTAACCCTTGCGGGCGAACAGGGTCAGGGCCGCCTCCAGAATCCGTCGTCGCTTGTCGTTGGATCGCTCCACGGGATCTCCCTACCGCTAAGAATGAATATTCATTCCGCGGCCGCGAATGTCAACCGATATCGGCGCCGTTGAGCGTTCGTGCGGCGGTTGGTACCGTGGTCCGAACCCCTGGAGCGCCCATGCAGACCCTGCTGTTCCTGGCCACGGTCCTGACGTCGTCCCCCTGTCAGTGCCAGCCGCCGACCATCCTCCCGATCACCGGGAGCGTCGACGTCCCCACCAACGTCCAGATCCGAACCTGGTGGGGGCCGCTGACGGAGGAGGACGTGACCCTGGAGCTGCTGGAGACGGGCGCCCCCGTGCCCTTCGACGCCGAGCCCCTGGGGACGGTCAACCCCTTCCTCGCCCTCGTCCCCGCGGAATCCCTCGCACCGGCAACCGGGTACCGGGTCACCATCCACCACCCCGAGGGCGACGCCACCTGGGCCGACTTCACCACCGGGGACGGGCCGGACGAGACGTCGCCCACGCTCGGTGGAGCCGCCCTCGAGGAACACACCCTGGGCGGCGCGTGCACCGACCTCGTACTGGGGACGCCGGTGGCGGTCGTCACCGTGGAGGATCCGTCCGACGACGCGACTCCAGTGGGCTACGGGGGGGGTCTGGTGCGGGTCAGCTTCACGGGGAACGGTGGAGAGGTCGAAACCGTGCATCTGCCCGAGGGGAGCGTGTTCCTGGGCGACACGGCCCCGGAAGAGTGCCTCAACAACCACCCGTGGCCCCCCGACGAGGGGGTGAGCCTCTCGGCCGCCGTCCTCGACTGGGCCGGGAACGCATCGGAGGAGCAATCGCTCACCCTTCCGGTTGCCGAGGCGGGGGGATGTGGTTCCTGCGACTCGGCCGGCCGCGCTCCTCGCCACGCCGGCGCCTGGGCCGTCGTGAGCGCTGCGCTCGCGGTCGGCGCTCTAGCGGGGCGTCGCCGGGACCGCTCCCGTCGGCAGTGACCGCACTTCAGAAGGCCCCGCCCGGGGGGCTCGACTGTCCCTGGCCGTCCTCTCCCCAGCACCGCACGGCGCCGTTGGTCGTGATGCCGCAGGTGTGGAGATCCCCGGCACCGACCTCGGTGAAGGTGCCGCTGGGGGGGCTGGCTTGCCCCGAGTTGTCTCCCCCCCAGCAGGCCACCGTCTCGTCGGTCCTGACCCCACATCCGTGGACGCGACCCGTGGTGAGCTGGAGGAACTCGCCCCCGGGTGGAGACGCCTGGCCATCCTCGTCCCGCCCCCAGCACTCGATGGCCCCGTCCGGCCTCAGGCCACAGGTGAACGAGTGGCCCGCCGAGACCTGGACGAAGGTCCCCGACGGTGGGTGCGTCTCCCCTTCGTCGTCCGTCCCCCAGCACTCGATGGTACCGACGTCGGACAGGGCGCAGGCATGTTCGCCGCCGGTGGTCACCTGGGAGAAGGAGCCGCCGGGCGGGCTGGCCGCCCCGTGCGCGTCGTACCCCCAGCAGCGGACGAGACCGCTCTGACTCACACCGCAGCTGTAGTAGACGCCCACCGCCGCGCTGACCTGGAGGAAGACGCCGCCCGGCGGGCTGGACTGGTCGTACATGTCCCAGCCCCAGCACTCGACGGACCCGGCCTCGGTCACACCGCAGCTGTGCTGGGTACCTGCGCTGACCTGCGAGAACACACCCTCGGGCGGGTCGGTCTCGCCGTAGTGTGAGAAGCCCCAGCAATCCACCGTCCCGTCCGAGGTCACGCCGCAGGTGTGGAACGAGCCCCCGTCGAGGCGGGGGAGAGCCGGTGGCGAGGCGTCGTCGTCACCGGTGTCGTCGTCGTCATCGTCGTCGTCGCCCGTGTCGTCGTCGTCGTCGGTGTCGTCGTCGGTGTCCGTGTCGTCGTCGGAGGGCGCCTGCTGTTCGGGCAGGACGCAGCCGGTCCCGAACAAGACGGCCAGGCAGAACACGTAGAACATCGCTCTCTCCCTGGCAGCGAAAGATAGCAGTCGGCGCTCGGTCCGTCATGGGTTCGCGGGCGGTGCCGGGGCTCTCCGTTTCGAGGTAGGAGCCCGCCCGCAGGGTGCTCGCTACCAGATCCGCGGGATCAACCGGAACCGGGTGCGTCCGGCGAACTCCGGGTAGCCCTCGAGCTCGGCGTGCAGTGTCCGGTCCTCGAGCGCCGTGCGGAACACGAGCACGGCCACGCAGACCGCCGCCGGGAGGAAGGCCCAGCCCGAGCCCAGGAGGAAGGGCGTGGCCAGGGGGAAGGCGACCATGGCGCCCACGTAGCCGGGATGGCGGATCCACCGGTAGGGACCCCGGTCACAGACCCGATGGTCGCGGTCGGTCTGGATCCGCACGGTCTTCTCGAAGTGGGTGTTGACGGTCATCGCCCAGGTGACGAAGGCCGTGCCGCCCACGTACAGCAGCGCGCCCACCGGCCACAGCCACAGGGGAATGGGCATCCAGCCGCGTCCCGCGTCGAAGGCCGCGACGACCAGCTCCGCACAGAAGGTCAATCCGAACAGGGCCAGGACCACCTTGTCCCAGCCCTTGGTGCCCTCACCGTACTCGCCCCGCCGTCGCAGCAGCTCCGGGTCCCCCCGCTTGACCACGATCGAGTTCACGGTCTGCCCGACCGTGAGCAGCCCCACGAAGGCCCAGCCGGGCCACCAGTCCCAGCCGCCCGCCGCGGCGAAGAAGCCCCAGATCAACAGGCCCGTGGAGGCGATGCCCAGGACGATCCGGAGGGCCATGCGGCCGGGAGAGACCGGGGGAGCGGGTGAGGACGGTGGGCTATTCATGACCGTCAGTATGGGGAGGGGCTGTTCTCACCGGGAAGGGCCTCCGGGTGAGCACCGACACGTCGGCGGATCAGCGACGCTCGTCCTTGGCGATCCTGCCGTCCACCAGCTGGATCACCCGCTTTGCCGCGGTCATCACCGACGGATCGTGGGTCGCGAACAGGAAGGTCACCCCCTGCTGTTCGTTGAGCTCCTTCATCAGGTCGATGAGCTCGCCGCTGGTCTTGGAGTCCAGATTGGCAGTGGGCTCGTCGGCCAGCACCAGGGCCGGCTTGCCGGCGATGGCCCGGGCCACGGCCACGCGCTGCTGCTGGCCACCGGAGAGCTCGTTGGGGCGTCGATTCTCGAGCCCATCGAGACCCACGGCCTTGAGCGTCTCCATCACCCGCTGCTTGCGCTCGGCCGCGGGCATGCCCCGCAGCATGAGCACGAAGTCGGCGTTCTCGTATGCCGTCAACACCGGGATCAGGTTGTAGGACTGGAACACGAACCCCAGCTGCTGCAGGCGCAGGTCGGCCCGCTTGCCCGACTTGAGGCCGCCGATGTCGTGGCCATCGATGGACACGGTCCCCGCGGTGGGTACGTCCAGCGCGCCGATCAGGTTGAGCAGTGTGGTCTTGCCGGACCCGGAGGGACCCATCAAGACGGTGAACTCGCCGGAGTCGATGTCCAGATCGACGCCCCGGAGGGCGTGGACGATGTGGTCGCCTTGTTTGTACTCGCGAGTCAGGCCTCGAACGCTGACGGTAGGCATGGTGACTCCCCTTCCCTCAGTGGTGTCGCATGGCCTGGACCGGCTGCAGCCGGCTGATGCTCCAGGCGGGGTAGATGGCGGACAGGACGCAGAAGATGACGCCGGCGATCAGGTAGTAGGACATCCGCAGGGGATCCCACTGCCCCTTGAGGACGGAGTCGAGGACGATGCCCTCCATCTCCATCGCGCCCCCTTCACCGGCGAAGGCGGCATAGTCGATACCCACGTAGACCGCGTGGTAGGAGAAGGCGACCCCCAGCAGCAGCCCGACCAGGGCGCCGATGATGCCCAGCACCATACCCTCGAGCAGCACGAGCCGGGCGAGCTGGGCCGGCTTCATGCCCAGCGACAGCATCACGCCGAATTCCCGGGTCCGCTCCAGCACGCTCATCAGCAGGGTGTTGAGCACACCGAAGGCGACGATCAGGCCGATGATGGCCATCATCACGTCCCCGCTGGCCCGGTCCATCTGGATCATCCCGGACAGCTCGGGCAGCGCCTCCTTCCAGTCGCGCACGTCCACGCCGTCCCCCAGCAGGACTGCCGCCCGGTCGGCGGCCACGAAGGAGGCCTTGGGGTCGTCCAGGTGGAGGGTGACCATGTGGGCCACGTCACCTCGGTCGAGAAGCTCCTGGGCCGCGCCCAGGTGGCAGTAGGCGAGCCGTCCGTCGATCTGGTTGGCACCGGTGCGGTAGACACCGCGGAGCCGGAACATGCGGCTCTGGACCTCGTCGGTGCCGTTCTGGCCCATGAAGACCAGCTTGTCGCCCGGCTCCACGCCCAGGGTGTCGGCCATGACCTGGCCGATGATGATCTCCCGGTCGTCGCCGCTGAACCACTCGCCCGCGACGACCTTGGTGTGCAGGTCCTGGACCTGCACCTCGGCGGCCGGATCCAGACCGTTGAGGGCGGCGCCGGTCGAGGTGGTGGTGGACATCAGCAAGCCGCCCATGGCGATGCGCGGAGCCACCACCCCGTCGGGGAACTCGGACGCCAGGGTGGCGGAGATGCCAGCGACGTCGTCGACGACCAGGGTGACTTCCTTGTCGTCCTGGTACCCCTGCGCCTGTACGACCACGTGCCCCGCCATCGAACTGACCCCCAGACGGATCATGGCGGCGTAGCTGCCCTTCTGGAAGTTCACCGTCCACAGCATCATCGACAGGCCGAAGGCGATGGCGGCCACGGTCAGTACGGTCCGGCGCTTGTTGCGGAACAGGTTGCGCAGCGCGAGCTTGAACATACGCATCGGCTACTCCTCCCGGATCGCGGTGACCGGTTGCAGCCTCGTGGCGCGCCACGCGGGCCACAACGAGGACAGGATCGAGACCACGAACACCGCGACCACCGGCAGGATGACGCTGGACGGCCGTACCAGACCCTTCATCACCGGGTCGAGCATCACGCCCTCCCAGGAGAATCCATCGGGCATCGATCCGGAGAAGTCGAGGCCGTGGACGACGATGTACCAGTCGAGCGCTCCCCCGATGGCGAGCCCGATGGTCGCGGCCAGGCCGGCGAGGAAGAAGCTCTCGAACACCACCAGCCAGACCAGCTTGCCCTTGCGCAGCCCCAGCGCCCGCAAGACACCCATCTCGCGGGTGCGCTCGTACACGGACATCATCATCGTGTTGACCACACCGAAGGCCGCGACGGCGAACACGATCGCCAGCATGAAATAGGCGGTGAAGTCGCTCATGCCCATCATCTGCGCGGTCGCGGGCGAGGCCTCCCACCAGGACTGGACCTGGACCGCCTCGCAGTCCAGCGCGCCGCCTTCGATGACGCACACGGATTCGGCATGGAGATCGCGGCGCAGGCGCTCGTCCACCAGCAGCGTGCAGCCCGCGGCGTCCTCCAGCTCCATCGACGCACCCGCCTCGAGGGTTCCTTGCGTGATCGTCGGTTTGCCCGTCTCGGCGGCCGCGTCCGGGGTCGCGTCGACGGACGCGTCGACGGCCTCGTCCGTGACCGTTTCGTCGACCACCTCGGGGCACTCGAGCTCGTACTCGTACCCCGTGTCGTCGTGGTTGACGAGCAGCGGTACCTCCCGGGACACCTGGGCCCGCAGGGCCAGGGTGTAGGCCTCCACGTCGTCGGCGTGCTCGGTCAGAACGGTGATGCCGTGGGCCTGGTCGTAGAGGTACAGCAGCTCCTCGGCATCGGCGATGTGGAGGAAGCCGCCGAACTGATCCATCGACACGTCGCCGGTCTTGTAGGTACCGACGACGGTGTACAGATCGTTGCCAGTGGAGCCGTCGGTGGCCTGGGTGACCGCCACCACCTCGTCCCCCAGCCCGACCTCGATCTCCTCGGCGAGCTGGTAGCCGATGATGATCTGCTTGCTCGGGTCGTCGGAGAGGAACTCGCCGTCGACCATGCGCTCGTGGACGTTGCTCACCTTGCGGTGCCGTGCCGGGTCGATCCCGATCAGCTGCCCGCCCGCGGACTTGGTCTCGCCACCGAGCAACGCGAACCCGTCGATCCGCGGGCCCGCGGCGACCGTGCCCGCCATCCCGTCGATCTCGGCCAGCAGGGCCTCGCGGTCCTCCAGGCTGTCGAACACGAGCCCCTTGCCCGGGTAGGCCGCGTGGTGGACCTGCACGTGGCCGAGCTGCTGCTCGACCATCACCTTGAACATCTCGGCGTACATGCCATCGGTCCAGGCGATCATCGACATGCACAGCGCCACCCCGATGGCCATCGCGAACGCCGTGATCAGCGAACGACGCTTGTGCCGCCAGAGGTTTCTCCAGGCCACGGACCAAAGGAACTTCATCGGTCACCTCCGGAGCCGGCAGCGGCGTCGGCCGCGTGCGCGTCGCCCAAGACCGCCGAGGGTACCATTCACACTCGGTGGACGGGCGCAGGGATCAGTATCCACGGGGGTGTTCTCACGTGATACGCCCAGCACGTGAGAGCGCCCAGCCCAGCTGGACTCAACGGCCGCGGAGGGCGATCGGCAGCAGCTCCGGGAAGGCTCGGGCCGCCGCCAGCCAGGTACTGGGGCCCGACCGCTTGCCCGCGAAGAGGTCGACGTAGGCCCGGGTTGCGTCGGGACGCCGGAACGCCAGGGCGACCAGAGCCGCGTGTTGGGGACCGTAGAGCAGCCGGGCCAGGGCCGTCAGCAGGGCGAGTTCCCGCCCCACGGGCGAAGCGGCGAGTCGCACGGGGTAGTCACGGAACGACAGCGAATCACGACGGAATCCGCTCTCGATGCTGTCCGCCGCGACGAGGGCCATGCGCATGGCCTGGCCGATGCCCTCCCCGAAGAGGGGATCGATCCCCGCGGCCTCTCCCACGAACAGCACGCGGGGCCGCGACAGGGCGGTGCGCGCGCCGATGGGCCGCTCACCGTAGGCGTGCCAGCGGCACTCGTGGGGAGCGATCCCCGCGCGCCTCAGGTGCCTCTCGAGGATCCGCCTGCTCGACTTGCGGGCGAGGGTGGTGGAGCTGGGCAAGCGCGATTCCAGCAACCCGCGGTTCGTCCCGGGTCGCCCGTCCGCGTCCACGTACGGGAAGTGCCACACGTAGCCAGCGAGGCCTCGACCCAGGTCGGTGAGGTCGAACACCACACGGTCGTCCGGGTCCGCGGTGGTCCGCGGCCCTTCCACCATGACCAGGCGGTTGGGCCGGGTCGCCTCCGGGATGCCCAGCTGCCGGTGAAATCGGCCGGACAGACCCGTACACAGCGCCAGCGCCCGGCAGCCGATCACCTCGGTACCGGAGCGGATCTCGAAACCTCCGACCACCGGACGCACCTCCTGTACGTCGCGTCCGGCGCGGAGGTCGACACCCCGGCGAAGCGCCTCGCTCGCCAGGTGGCCATCGAAGACGTCGCGGCGGACCACCCAGCCGAAGTCCGGCTCGTCGAAGTCCACGGACCTGGAGCCCCTCTTCATGCGGCTGCCGCGGATGGTCACGCGGGGACGCGGGACGTCGACGCCGATCTCCCGTAGGACGGGTCGCACGTTGCCAGCCAGACCGCCGGCGCACACCTTGAACCGCGGGTAGCGGGCTCGCTCGAACACGGCGAAGCGAAGAGGAGCGCTGGATCCCTGGAGCCGCAGGGCCAGGGTCAGCCCGGCCGGGCCGCCCCCCACGATGGCCAGGTCGAGCCGTTCCACCTAGCTCGCGTGTCCCGCCCGCGCGCTCGCTCCGGCAGCCTCCGCGGTCACCGGAGCTCCTCGCCCGGCTCCATGGTGAAGCTGAACGTCAGGTGGAAGGCCTCGTCGATGTGGCTGCGCCCCACGGGCAATCCCAGGTCCGCCGCGATGGGATGGCTGTCGTGATCGGCCAGGTCCATCGTGTAGTCCCCCATCATCCAGCCGCCGCCGGCGAAGCTGGTGGGCTTGACGTTGCCCGTGGCCTTGATCAGCTGCTGGTAGCAGGCCCGTCGGGGATCGGCCGCGTCGCGGAATTGTTTGAGGAACACCATCGGCACCGCGGCTCGGCGCACGTACGAGTACAGGTTCGAGCTGAAGTCCCGAACGCCGATGCCGTGTTCGAGCATGAGCCTGATCGCGGCGCGGTTGGTGAACAGCAGGCCGGAGATCTCCTTGAATGCGTCGGCCACGTTGTCGAAGGCGCGGGTGGCCGAGGGGGTGTCGGGGAACCCTCCCTCGGCGCGGATCTCGAGCAGCTCACGTTCCACGGCGCGGGTCCCCGGGCTGTGGCGGTCCAGGACCATCGCGTGGACCGCGTACGCCCCTTGCCCGGTCATCGCCGCCGGGATGTCGAATCGCCCCATCCCCTTGTGGAACCCGTAGATCTCGCGCCCGCTGGCCATGGCCCAGGGGTTGTCGACGAACAGATAGGGGAGGTACCAGGCCACGTCGACCACGTCCCAGCCCTTGGGTTCCGGCGCCAGCTGGGCCACCGGCACCCAGAAGGCCACGTCGACCTCGGACATCCAGCCGTATCCACCGTCACGGGGATCCGACGACGTCGCCCGGTCGATCTGGGCGAAGGCCAGCATCACCTTGGAGGTCAGCGGTTCGAAGCGGTACCGCCCACCGGCGGCCGCGTTGAGCTGACGATCGCATAGCGATCGCAGTGCAGCCATGTCGGCGTCGAGGAGGAAGGCCCGGATGTGGGCCCCGAACAGGTCCAGCGGCTGCCGGAACACCTGCTGTCCACCGACCTCGATGTAGGTCGGGAGTCCGGGTTTGGGTGTTCCTCTCATGGGGTGACCTCCTGAACCCGTCGAGCGCGTCGCCGCGGGCCTTGCTCCCGGGAGCGCCAGACCGCGGGGAACCGGCCTTCGATCCCCCGCAGCAGTCGCTGGAACTGTTGAATGTGCCGGGGCGGGGGCAGGGGCTCGGCCACGGGCCACGGCTCCAGATCCCGCCGGGTCAGCAGGGTGTTGGCGGCCAGGATCGCGGTCTGACAGGCCCGTTCCATGTACAGCACCGGCACCCCGCCGTCGATCCAGTCGCCGCACAGCACCAGGTCGTCGTGGGCGGTGGTCACCCCGGGAAAGGAGACCGCGCAGCCCACCGGGAAGTTGATGTGGGTCCCTCGGTTGCGCACGATGGCCCGATGGATGCAGCTGCCCGCGAGCTCGGGGAATCCGCGCTCCATGTCCCGCTGCACCCGGTCCAAGAGCTCCTCGTCGCTCTTGTCGTGCAGGCGGTCCGGCGCGTAGACGTGGCACTCGGAGATGGCGCCGCCGGTGGCCCTGTGCCAGGCCTCCGACTCATCCTGGAAGCGGTGCAGCCAGAAGTAGTTGTCCGCCGTCGCACGACCCGCGAAGACCCCGCTCTCGCCGTACTCCTCCCCGGCGGCGCGGGACCACCAGAGGCGCACGGTGGTCGCCCGCCGTCCCTGGAACACGGAGAGGTCGCCCAGCACGGGCGCCAGATCGGGGGATCCGGCGAGCAGGGCCTTGGCGCCCTCCACGTCCACGGCCAGGACCAGCTGGCGCGCGTGGAACTCGCCCATGCGGCGAGCGAAGCCGGGAGCCCCGGCCGCGATCCCCGGTTCCCGGCTCCAGCTCACGACCCAGCCCTCGCCCCCGTCGCGGCGGACACCGTCCACGGTGATGCCCCGGGCGAGGTGCCCTCCACTCTCCCGGATCTCCCCCATCAGCGGCTCGAACAGCTCGCGCATCACCGGCCCGCGCACGAAGGCGAAGCACTGATCTTCCTTGCGCAGGAACACGTACAGCTGAAGGCTGAGCAGGAAGGCCCACAGGGAGACCAGCGGGGGATCGGAGAAGAAACCGCCGCGCGTCAGGCTCTTGAGAAAGGACTGGAAGAAGAACGGTAGCCCGTCGGTGTAGTCGACCACCGCCAGTCGATCGTAGAGCTCGCGGTGTCGCTCGTCGCGGGGATCGAACGCCAGGCATTCCATGACCCGACGGGCGAGCACGGCGATGGCCGGCAGCTCGCGTACGCCGATCATGCGCCGGATGTTCTTCTTGAACAGCAGCTGGGCGTGGTGCATCGGCTCGGGGACGGGCGTGATCTGGGTCTCGCGGCCGACGTTGGTCCGGTAGACCTCCTTGCCGTCGTGGAACAGGATCGTCTGGTCGTAGGCGTCGATGAGCCGGTCGCCCAATCCCCGACGCTCGATCAGTCCCAGAAAATTGCGGTACTGGCGCCACCAGCCGTGGATCCCGTGCTCCATCGAATGCTCGTGGACCTGACCCCGGAAGGTGAAGCGTTCGGGCGGGTACTGGGCCACCCGCCCACCGAAGGAGATCGGGTTCCGCTCCAGGAGGGTGACCTCCACCCCTCGGGACGCCAGGGCGTGGGCCGCACAGAGTCCGGCGATTCCGCCCCCCACGATGGCTGTATCGAGCCGTCGCATCCGACCTCCTCCGGCGCCATCGCCCTCAGCCGTCCCGGCGCACCGTCAGCGCCACCCCCCCGCCGCCGACCATGCGCGTGTCGAGGGTGTAGCCCTTCCAGGAGGTCCCGCCCTCCTCCTCGAAGTCGGCGCTCCGGGTCTCGCCCTCGTGCCAGAGCTCCAGTACGTAGGTGACGGCGCCGCCGCCGTCCGCGAAGTGGACGTGTCCCGTCGCCGTCCAGGTGATCAGCAGCCCTCCCGGCGCCTCGACCGGCTCGTTCTCCTTCAGCGTGACGGGCACACCCAGTTCGACGGGGTCGCAGCCGGGCCGTTCGATCACGAGCGAGACCGCGGGGGCTTCTCCGGCCTCCCTGGGCAGATGATGTCGCGGCTTGAGGACATAGGTGTAGCCCAGGCGGACCGATGCGGACCACCTGTGCTCGACCGGTTCGTCGGCCGGGAGGAAGCTCAACCGGGCGTTCTCGACCTGGCCGCCCCGCCGAACCTCCACGTGCGCGGTCATGTCCGACATCCAGACGTGCCCTCGGGTGACCGTGAACAGGGCACCGTCCGGGCCGCGGGCCGAGCGGTCCACCGGCAGTTCGACGGTCTCGCCGTAGGTGACCTCGACCATCGCGGTTTGCAGGGTGGGTAGGACGCGCAGGCCCAGCTTCCACGACTTGACGTCGATGGACTCCAGCCGAAACACGAAGGGCCCCACCCGCACGAAACCGCCCTCTTTGAGGGTGAGGCTCCGATCGGGGGTGCCGGCGTCCGTACCCACGGCGCGGAATCCGATCGTCGCCTCGAAGATGGTCATGCTCTGGACGAAGATCCGCGAGCCGTCGGGCAGTTCGGCCACCTGGTGGGCCTCAAGATTCCAGCGCTCGGCCAGCTCGACGCCCGCTGTCTCGTCCGCCATGGAGGTCACGCGAATCCGCGCCGTCGGTTCGGCCTCACCCCGGATTTCTTCGACCGTCAGCACCAGCGATCCCCAGCGAGCGACGCCGCTGCCCATGGCCGAGAAGCGGAACGAGGGCGCGTCCTCCGGCGGCGGTTCCTCCACGGAGCGAACCACCCGAAACGACCCCGCGCCCGTCTCGTCCAGGTTGGCGCTCACCCTCAGGTCAGCGATACGTTTCGACCCGCCGTCGGCCAGCGTGAAGGTCTCGTCGATGGTCGCCATCTCGTCCGCCGCTGCATCTTCCGAAAGCGTCCCCATGAGGACCGCAACCATGAGCAGCACCGTGGCGTGGGACGATGATCTGGGTGGGCCTTCTTGGGGGCGTGTGGACATTCGCCAAAGATACTCGATCGACACGCGCTTCAGTGGCTGCGCGCGCGGAGGGCAGGGAGTTCCGGGTCGAGGAGCTCCATCTCGTGGATGTACGGGAGGTGGTAGCGGCCCGCGCCGAGGACCATCCGCAGACGGAAGGGACCATACGGCGTGCCGTCCACGGGGAGGGGCGCTCCCTGTCGCACTCGATCGGCGAGTTCAGCCGGGACGCCTATCTCCGTGGGTCCCCCCGCCTCCAACCAGGAGTCCACCGTCAGTTTTCCCCACGTGCCTCCCTTGTTGGCCCCCATTCGGTGGTCGTGGACCTCCAGGACGCGCTCCACGCGGGGTTCGGGGTCCATCCAGCGGTTCGCCGCCGCCAGTGCCCCGTACCCCAGCGGGAGGATCGCCACCAGGAGCCCCACGAAGATCAAGGATCGGGTCGTCCCGTCGGCACCCGTGCGCGGGCCGAGCAAGGCGCCGCACGCCGCGACACCGACCGCGGCCACGAGCACCCGCGGGCTGAGCACGAGGAGGGCGTACCCCCCGTCCACGGGCCCCCACTGGTGCCAGGCCACCGCCGAGGCGACGAAGAGGGCGACGACTGCGACGAAGCCCACGGACCAGACCCATCCCCCACCGTCCAGATCATAGCGTGGCATCGGCAACCTCCATCGTCGTTTGGGGCGCGGGGGTGATGTCGGATGGCGACGTGCCGGTCCAGGGGCCCCGGCGGACGCAGTGCCCGCGGAACACCGCGTCCTCGCGCGGATCCTGGTGCGCCCGCTCGATCCCGCCGGTGACGTAGTCCAGCCGCCACTGACCGAACAAGCTGTCCGCGTCACCGTCGAGGACGTGCTGCACCGGACAGGGCCCCGGTAGCGCGGCCGGCCACCTGCAGTCGGCTGCTTGCCCGCAGCCCGAGCACGCTCCACCGAAGCCGTCGAGATGCGCGGTGGTCATCTGGCAGCCCCCGCCGGTCTGGGTCGCCAGGCAGTCCCGGACCAGCCCCCGGGCCTCGTCGAGGGTGGGCAGGCGCCAGTCGCCCTGCCCCAGGACCTGCAGCTGCTCGCAATAGGCGACCGCCGCGTTCCGGAAACGCAGGTCCCCTCCCGGCGCCTCGAGCAGCCAGGAGACGTCCTGTTCGGCGTCGTAGTACACGAGCCCGCTCAGCGTGTCCGGCGGGGCGTGTTCGGCCGGTGGGACCACCGCGGTCGACTCCGCCGCGCTGTCCGGGATCCACTCCGGCGGGGGTCGGCCCAGGGGGCCCGGGAGGAGGACCAGCGCGGTCCACACGAGCGCGGCCACGGAGGCCGCGGCCCAGCGTGCCCACGGCACTCCTGGCGAGTCGTCGTTTCGAAACGTGTCGGTCATTGGCTTTCCCGTGAGTGAAGGTGACCGGTTGCCCGCCGGGGGGGATCAACTCGCGGTCTGATTGTCCGCGTTCCAGGTCGCCGTCAGGGTGAACGGCGCGCCCTTCCACTCCACGCCGTCGACGGTCGCTTTCAGGCCGGTGCACTCGATGGAGCCGCTGTAGGTGTTGTCGTCGACGACGATCGTGCAGTCGCCCTCCGGCTGGCCCCGGATCGCGAACGTCCGCTGCTCGCCCGTCTCCGGGTCCCGATCGCCGCGCCACACGAAGTCGAGCCGATCCGCGTAGTTGTAGAAGTCTCCGGGGCCCTGGTACTCGCCCATGTACAGGTAGAACTCCGCGCCTTCGAGGTCTCCCCACGGAGACCCGAAGACGGATTCGACGGTGTAGTGGGTGGAGTTGGTCAGCCCCCACGCGACCATGCCCTCCGGCCACGCTCCCCCCTCCTCGTCGACGTAGGCCTGCCATTCGAGGAAATCGCCGTCGCCGTCGTTCGTGGCCAGCTGGCTGCCGGGCAGCCCCTCCCAGCCCTCGGCGGAGATCTCGACGGTGTACCTTCCCGCTTCGGCGTGTCCGTTGTACTGGTCCAGGGGGCACCCGGTCAGCAACAGGCCGGCCGCGGCGGCGAGGGTGGCGATCGTGGCGTGAATCTTGGTGAAGCGTCGCATGATATTCCTCCTGAGAGCCCTTTCATCCAGGTGGTTTCATTGCCCGGGGATTCCATCGTCGGCGCACCGGCTGGATGAACTCCGGCTCGCCTTCCCCGATGATTCGTTGTGTGGGAATCCGTGGTGTCGCGCCCCGGCCGCGGTCAGGTCTGCGGCTTTGGGTCGACGAGCCAGACGCCACTGAACTCGAACGGCTGTCCCGCCCAGGGTTGCTCGTCGATCTCGGGCACGATCCCCGTGCAATCGAACGAACCGCCCAGGTTGGGCTCGTCGATGACGATGTCACACTCGCCGTCGCTCACGTTCCAGATGCGGAAGGTCGCCTGCTCGTCGGTGTCGAAGTCTTGCATGCCCCGCCAGTTGAAGGAGATCTCCTCGACATTCGACGTGTCGTAGTGCCCCGCCCCCCTGAAGCCGTCGAGCTTCACGCGCAGGAAGCCGCTCTCCTCCTCCATCTCGGCCCCGCCGAAGGACGTCGAAAGGCTGTACCGGTGGTCGTCGTAGGCGTCGACGCCCAGGGTCGTCCCGGGGCCGTCGTCGGGCTGGCCGCTGTTCCCCCAGTCGAAGGTGGTCGTTCCTTCCGCCAGGATGTCGCCGTACTCGCTATCGTCCAGACCCGGCCAGCCGTCGGCGGTCAACGTGATCGTCGCGTCTCCCCCCTGGAATGCTCCGTTGTTGAAGGGGCAGCCGCAGAGTAAACAAGTGAGGAACAGTCCGGTGATCATCGAAACCTTCATGGTCTTTCTCCTGAAAATCGCTCTCGGCACACCGTTCATCGGTGAACCTTCCATCGCCAGAATCCATGCCCGATGACAAAGCAATTCCCGGGCCAGGTTTCGGCTGGATCGCGATATTCGGCAGAAGTACCGCCCCGTCGCGGCTCCCACACGCGTTCTACTCGGTCCTTTCGGGGCACCGGGGCCGCCGCTGGATTCCGCCTCGCGCACGTCTCCGCCGGCTTTGACCGCACCTGGCTGCACACAGAAGTGACCACCCTCGCCGACGTACAGCGCTTGCGGGGACCACGTACGTGTACAACCCCGGGTGTCCGCCGGAGCGGACAGCTCCCGAACCCCCCTGTCCGGTGGTGCGGTCGGATGCGCCCCCGGGACGACCGCCGTCACGGGAGGAATGCATGGCACGCCCCATGCAGACCTCTTGGCCCAGGCCCGTCGACTACCGGAGGAATCGATGCATTCTGTTCGATCCGCGCTGAAGCGCTCCACGTTCCATGCAAACCTGTTGTCCCACGCGATCTGCGCGACGCTTTCGACCGCGGTCATCCTCGGCTGCGGATGCGACCCGGAGATCGGGGATCCGGCGACCCCGGCGGATCCCGACATCGCTCCCGCCGACCTCTCCGGCGAGGAGCCGGCCATCGAAGAAGAAGAGAACCACGAGGCCCCATCGCCGATCGAACCGGAGGCGGACGAGAGCGATTCGACCGGCGGCGAGGAGGCCACGCCGGAGGAGACCGCGACGGATCTGGCGAAGGAGGGGGGCGACGAAGACGGGGCACGAAGTTCCGTCGATGAGTCTGTCGCCATAAAGAAAGCGGAGCTGCAGGCCCAGGGCCTGTCCGCCCTGGTGGGTACGACGGGTGATCACGGCGTCGCCGACCTCATGGTGAGCGGAGGCGCCGGCCTGGCCGTCGCGGGCCGGGGTCCGGCCAAGCTACAGATGCAATCGGCCGGAGAGCCCGTTCCGGACTTCGACACCGAGACCTACGACCACCAGGAGGCCAACGACTTCCTGGCGGTGACCGACAAGCCCCTGTCCACCTTCTCCATCGACGTGGACACGGCCAGCTACGCCAACGTGCGGCGCTTCCTGGAGCGGGGATCGGTGCCGCCGGCCGGGGCCGTGCGCCTGGAGGAGATGATCAACTATTTCTCGTACGACTACTCGCCGCCCACCGACGACGCACCGTTCGCGACCCACGTGGAGGTGGCGGGGTGCCCCTGGGCGGCGGAACACCGACTGGTCCGGATCGGTCTGAAGGGCAAGCAGGTTCCGGTGGACGAGCGCCCGGCGATCAACCTGGTGTTCCTGCTGGACGTGTCCGGGTCGATGAACTCGCCCAACAAGCTGCCCCTGGTCAAGGACGCGCTGGGCATGCTGGCCGAGCAGCTGGGTGAGAACGACCGGGTGGCGATCGTGGTCTACGCCGGCGCTTCTGGACAGGTGTTGCCCTCCACGAGTGGGGCCGACCGCCAGGCCATCCGCGAGGCCCTGGGGCGCCTCTCGGCCGGCGGCTCGACCAACGGCGGCGCCGGCATCCAGCTCGCCTACGAGACGGCGCGGGAGGGGTTCATCGAGGGCGGCGTCAACCGTGTCGTGCTGGCCACCGACGGCGACTTCAACGTAGGCATGACGGACCAGAGCGAGCTCGTGCGGACGATCCAGGACGAGGCCAAGACCGGCGTGTTCCTGACGGTGCTCGGGTTCGGCATGGGCAATTACAAGGACTCCACGCTGGAGAAGCTGGCGGACGAGGGCAACGGCAACTACGCCTACATCGACGACCGGGCGGAGGCCCGTAAGGTCCTGGTGGAGCAGGCCGAGGGCACGCTGCTGACCATTGCCAAGGACGTGAAGATCCAGGTCGAGTTCAACCCGGCCCAGGTCGGCCACTACCGGTTGATCGGCTACGAGAACCGCCTGCTCGCCGATCGGGACTTCAACGACGACACCAAGGACGCCGGCGAGATCGGCGCCGGTCACACGGTCACCGCCCTGTACGAGGTGGTGCCGGTCGGTGTGGAGCTGGACACCCCGGGCGTGGATCCGCTCAAGTACCAGCGCACGCTGGAGTTGAGCGATGCTGCCGGCGACGGCGAGCTGCTGACGCTCAAGCTGCGCTACAAGCAGCCCGACGGCGACACCTCCCAGCTCCTCACCTTCCCCGTCATGGACGGCGGTCGGGGCTACGACCAGGCATCCACCGACTTCAAGTTCGCCGCGTCCGTCGCAGCCTGGGGCATGGTGCTGCGGGACTCCCCCCACCGGGGCAGCGCCACCTTCGACGGGATCCTGGAGCTGGCGGGCGAGGGCGCAGTCCGCGATCCCCACGGGTACCGGGCCGAGTTCCTCGACCTGGTGCGCCGCTCCCGGGACCTGAGCTCGGGAACCTGACGCGGCGGCCTCGAAGCAGCCTCGCGGCTTCAAGCCGATTCCAACTACGCCGGTGTCCCGGGGTACAATCCGTCCGCACCCGCCACCTGGGGGAGGGAGATGAGCGCGCTTCTGCAGCGCCTGCACCTGGCCTTCGACGATCCCGAACAGGAAGCCGCGTTTCGGGACCACTACGGACGGCGCTCCCTGGGCTTCGTTCGGGTGTCCGTCGCCCTCGGCCTGGCCATGTACGTGAAGTTCGGGGTGCTGGACGCGGTCGTGGCTCCCGAGGTCACGACCCAGCTGTGGCTCATCCGTTTTGGTGTGGTGTGCCCCGCCATCGCCGCCGCCCTGGGCCTGTCCCTGTTCCTGCCCCGCGTCTTTCGCAGGACCATGCAGCCGGTGCTCGCTGCGGTGGTGCTGATCGCCGGGCTGGGCATCGTCGCGATGACCGGAGTGTGCGAACCGCCGGTGTGCTCGGCCTACTACGCCGGGCTGATGCTGGTGCTGATCTACGGCTACGTCCTGAGCCGACTGCGGTTTCTCCCTGCCACGGCGGTCGGCGTGCTGCTGGTGGTGGCGTACGAGATCGTCGCCGTCCTCGTCAATCCGCTGCCGGTCGCGGACCTGGTGGCCAACAACTTCTTTCTGCTGTCGACGAACATCCTGGGCATGGTCGCGGGCTTCTTGCTCGAGCGCCTCGAGCGACGTGGCTTCGCCGATCTGCAGACCATCCAGGACCTGTCCACCCGGGACCACCTGACCGGCCTGTACAACCGGAGACACCTGGACGGGCGCCTGGAAGAGCTGGCCTCGATGTACCGGCGCTACGGCGTGGTCAGCAGCCTGTTGCTGGTCGACCTCGACGGTTTCAAGGACGTCAACGATCGCTTCGGGCACCAGAGCGGCGACCGGGTCCTGCGGCGGGTGGCCCAGACCCTGGTGGGTCTGGTGCGCAACACGGACCTGGTGTTCCGCTACGGGGGAGACGAGTTCTGTGTGGTCCTCCCCAACTCGGACACCCGCGCCGCGTTGAAGATGGGCCGTCGGTACCAGGAGGCGCTCTCCACGACACCGATCCGGATCGTGGACGAGGAGATCGTGGTGCGACTCAGTGGCGGCTGCGTCAGCTTCGGGACGGAGCTCGACACCCCCGACGCCCTGATTCGTCGCGCGGACGAGGGCCTGCTGCGGGCCAAGCGCGCGGGCAAGGGGCGCATCGTGCCCTGGCCGACGCCGGGGGAGTCTCCCGGATCCCCGTGACGCCCCTCCGGGGACGTACAATGGACGGATGAACGCAGCCCCGGCTCCAGCGCCGCTCCTGCTCGCCATCGCCCTGGCAACGGCGGGTTGCGGCCCCGCCTCACTCACCCTCGGCGCGGGCGACGACGACGACTCGACAGGCGAGTCATCCGGAGGAGACGACCCCTGCTCGTACGGGGAGAGCGTCCTCGATCCGTCCCTGGTGCACGATATCCAGCTGACCTTCAGCGACGGGGACTGGGCCGAGATCATCGAGATCGGCACCGACGCCTGCGAGTACTGCGACGATCCGCGTCCCTACTTCCCGGCCGCGATGACCGTCGACGGCGTGGACCTCGAAGGGGACGTCGGGGTGCGGCTCAAGGGCCACTCGTCGCTGATGTTCGCCGACTGGGAGAACCACATCTTCCCGTTCAAGGTGGACTTCAACGAGTTCACCGAGGGACAGGAGTTCGAGGGGCTCAAGAAGCTCAACCTCCACGCGAACCGGGAGGGGTACTACAGCGTTGTGGAACACATGGCCTACGGCGCCGTGCGCGACCACCTCGTGGACGGGACGACGCAAGTGGCCGCGCCCCGGACCGCTTTCACCCACCTGACCGTCAACGGCGAGGACCTGGGGCTGTACAACGCCGTGGAGCAGATCAACGGGGCCTTTCTCGACTGTCACTTCCCGGAGCCAAGGGGGCACCTGTACAAGCCCGAGGAGCCCAGCGAGCACCTGAGCCTGCCCTTCGAGAGCTACGACGAGTACCCCTCCCTCCACTTCAAGTGGGGGCCCGAGGAGCTCGAAGACCCCGAGGCCCCCGTCGACCACTCGGCGGTGGGGCAGATGATCAACACGATCCACCACGGCCTCCCCGAGGCCGCGTCGGTCCTGGACACCGACGGCGTCCTGCTCTACCACGCGCTCAACGTGGGCCTGGGCAACCACGACTACTACGGCAGCTACGGTCACAACTATTACCTGTACGAGGTGACACCGGGCGTGTTCACGATGATCGTGTGGGACCTCAACGAGGCCTTCACCGTGTTCGACGGCCCCTGCGGCGCCGAGAACTGGGGCAAGCCGCTGAACCACCACCTGCTGCGGGATCCCGGATACGTGGAACGCTACGGCATCCTGCTGGCCGACTTCCTCGAGGGCGCTGTCGACTCGGTGGACGAACGACGGCGGGAGGCCCTGGATCTCGTCGGGGACGAGGTCCGCGAGGCGGAGATCGAGGAGATCCGCGAGCGCGCGGAGTGGGGTATGGAGTGGCTCTCCGAGGAAGCCTGGGAGGGGATCGATCCCTGCGAGGACTGAATCCCACGGCCCCGATGGGCGCCGCGCTCCGCATCGCGTGGATCCTGTGGCTCTGCTGCACGGCCGCCTGGGGAGGGTGTCCCGCGGACGACGACGACACCCCATCCTTGGACGATGACGACGCTGACGGGGAAGACGAGGCCATCCAGGCCCTGCTGGAGGAATTCGTCGCCTTCTCCGGCGAGCCGGGGATCGCCGTGGCCTGGACCCGGGGTGGTTCGCCCCCGATCACCCAGACCGCCGGGCTGGGCAACTTGCAGGACGGGATCCCTCTGGACGGGGACAGCGTCTTCCGCGTGGGCAGCGGCACCAAACCCTTCGTGGTCGCGGTCCTGATGCAGCTGGTGGACGAGGGTGTGCTCGGCCTCGACGACACGCTCGCGGACCACCTCCTCGCCTACCCGGAGTGGGGCGACGTCACGCTGCGGCAGCTGGCAGGGATGCAGAGCGGCATCCCCGACTACCTGTTCTCCCAGGCCTTCTGGCTCCACGCCCTCGACCAGCTCGGGGAGCCGTTCGAGCCTGAGGGGCTCCTTGCGTACGCCCTGGAGATGGAGCCTCCGTTCGAGCCCGGCGAGGGATGCGGCTACTCCAACACGAATTTCGTGCTACTGGGCCTGGTGATCGAGGGGGCGACCGGGAACACCGCGGCACAGGAGATCCACGCCCGCATCGTCGTACCGCTGGGCCTGACCTCGACCTTCCTGGACGGGGACGGCGCCCCCCTGTCGACCCTGGCCCACGGCTACGCGGACGCCGAGCTGGCCGGCCCCGTGATGGGCCTCGACGCCCTGCTCCAGGCCCTGGTCTGGATGATCCCGGACGAATACCGGTACGAGGGGTACTGGCTCGACGGCACCTTCATGCTCCACCCCACCTTTGCCTGGACCGCCGGCGGCATGGTGTCCAGCCCGGCGGACCTGGCCACCTTCATGGGTGCCTGGGTCGGCGGCGAGCTGGCCTCTCCGGCCGCGATGGACGAGGTCTTCGACTGGGCCGACTGCGTGATCCTGGGCAACGGAGCGTCCTACGGCCTGGGACTCCAGAGCCTGGAGACCGTGTACGGCGAGGCCATCGGCCACGGCGGCCTGCACTTCGGCTACGAGACCACCAACTACCACCTCCCCGGCACCGACTCGGGCTACGTGATCAACGCCAACTACGTCCCGACCCAGAACGCCCTGATCGTCGACGAGCTCTCCCGCGCCATCCACGAAGGACCGCTCCCCGCCGACGCCCCCTGTCTCCCACCCGACGGTTTCCTCGACGCGACCGACGACGACCTGCTCCAGATCCGCTTCCGCGGACCGGCGAGCGACCTCGGCGAGGCTGTCCTCTCCGGCTCCCGCTTCCGCCTGGACGGAGAGTGGCGCGCCTACCACGGCTTCGGTGCCGTCGCACGCATCGAGGGCGATCTCCTGATCGTCGATTCCCTGGGCCCCCAGCGCAGTCCCGAATGGGATCAGCGTGGCGTCACCGTCGGCCTGGACATGAGCCTCTTCGAGGAAACCGAGCCCGACGGATCCCTCGAGATCGACAACAGCCAGCTCGGCCGCTTCGCCCTCGCCGCCTACGACGTCGCCCTGGAACCCTCGCCGGACGTCGCGGTCCGGGCCTGCCTTTTCGCCGTACCGGACGTCTCTGGGCAGGCTCGGTTACGTTTCTGCGGAGCCGGCGCCAGAGCACCGGTCGAAGGCGATCCATGGAAGGTCTTCGGAAGTGTCCCGATGAGCTTGGACATCGAGGCCATCGAGGCCTACGCCACCGCCATGGGTGAGCCACGCTGCCGCTGCCAGGACGCCGCGGGAACGTGGACGGAGTGCTGATCGCCCGGGCCCGTCCGTTCCAAGGGTGGTTCACTCCGGTTCAGGAGCGACCGTGCCGTCGGGCATCAAGCACGTTCCCAGCCCGTCCACCATTGCGCACTCGCTGCCTTCGGGGCACAGCGCGTCCTCCCAGACGGTGTCCCCCGGATGCCCGCCCACGCGGCAGTACCCCCGTTCGCCTTCTTCGCAGTAGTACTGGCCTTCCCCCAGGACCAGCCCTTCCGGTGGGTAACATTCGTACACACCACCCCAGCAGTCCATGCCCGTGGAGAGCGAGGCCATCAGTAGCAAGAGCAACCCGAACATCAGCCGGCGCATGTTCATACCTCCCGAGAAGATCCAAACCCCTGAGTGCCCGCACCTTCGGCGATCCAGGTCGCGGTCAAGGTGAAGGGGCTCCCCGCCCACTCCACGCCGTCGACCGTCGCCTCCAGGCCGGTGCACTCGATGGAACCGCTGTAGGCCCCCTCGTCGACCACGACCTCGCACGCTCCGTCGGGCTGCCCCCGGATCGAGAGGGCAGAGCGAGCACCCGTGGCCGGATCGATCTCCCCCTGCCAGACGAAGGTCAACCGGTCCACGGAGTCCATGTAGCGCCCGGGCTCCCGGTAGCCGTCGAGGTTGAAGGAGAACTCCACCCCCTCGCGTTCGACCGAGCCGTCACCCGCGCCCGACTGCAGGAAGTAGTTGCCGCCGTGGCTGGCGTCCCACGCGATGCTCGTCCCCTGGCCGTCCGCGAAGGCGACATCGTTGCTCCACTCCAGGGCGGACGAGTCGCTGTCGACCTCGGCGAACCGGCTCCCGGACAGACCGCCCCAGCCCTGGGCGGACACCCCGAGGGTGAGCTCTCCACCCTCGGCACCTCCGTGATACGGATTCTCCGGACAGCCGGTCATGATCAAGCCGGCAACAGCGGCGAGAATCGCGATCGTGATCCGGGCTCTGGCGCCGCGGGTCGGGGCGGCGATCCCGAAACGACTGGCATCCCAGGAGTGATCGAAATATCGCATGGTCGTGGCTCCTCGCGCTGGGGTCGGCTCACCGTCGGACGTCGCCTTCCAGGTGTTCCGTTCGTCAGCCGAAGGTAAATGCAAACCACAGGCCAGTTACCTGCGTCGGAGGTCTCGGCGCCTGTGGAAGATGCGCGAAGTGGACACGCACCCCGAATCCAGGAGCACACCAGCGAGCCCGGCGGCCGGCGGAGGTCGTTCGGGTACTCAGCTCGAGACCCCCGATCGAGCGGCCGGCGGCAAGATCCTACCGGCAGCAGGTGACCCTACACGGGCAAGATCTTGCCGGCCGCACTCGTCAGCCAGAAGGGCAACGTGCGTCCACGGACCTCCCCGTGATCGGTGCAGCAGACGTCCTGTGAATCAGCGGGTACCCGGAAGGGGCTCTTGAAAGGCGCCTGGAAGCCAGAATACCCCGGGCAGCTGGTCGGGGTACCGGGTCCCGGGATCGATCGTCTGCGTGCTCAGCCACCACACCAGAGCTGGCACCCCGCGGTCCAGTCGTACGTGTCGGAGACGGTCTCCGCCTCGCCACCGGAGACCGAGGAGCAGGCCCCCTCGGCCAAGTTGTTCCGGCCGCCGCTGACCGCCGCCTGGTCGGCCGATGCGGTGTTGGCGCGGCCTCCCAGGATCGAACCCCAGTCTCCAGTTGCCCAGTTGTCGTAGCCCCCGGAGACCGACGCGTACGACCCAACACCCCAATTGTACTCGCCACCGGCCACGGACGCGTAGGCCCCGGTGGCGTAGTTGTCGTGGCCTCCGAGAACCGCGCTGAAGTCCCCGTTGGCGTAGTTCAAGTATCCACCACACACGGAGGCGTGTTCGCCGTAGGTCTCGTTCCACCCCCCCCCGCGGTGGGTGAGTACAGGTCCTGGGGTTGGTTGGGCTTCCCGCCCAGGCTGCGGGGCGGGCCGGCCCCGGCGCTGGTCGAGGTCCCACCGTTGATCGACGAAACCGACCCTTCGGCCCAGCCGTTGTTGCCACCGGAAATCGACGACCAGTCCCCGAGCGCGGTGTTTCCCTTGCCGCCCGAGACCGACGCGCCTTCCGCGGTGGCGCTGTTTTCGTGGCCCCCACAGACAGACGCGTATCGGTCCTCGATCGCGTTGTGCTCCCCGGTCACCAAGCCAGCGTAGCTCGTGTACGTGTGGTACCGGCCGATCACGAGGTTGTGAGAACCACTCTTGGTGTCGCTCCCGTCGTTCTCATCGTACCCGACGATCAAGTTCCCCAGCCCGGTCAACGAGCCCCCGTCGTTGGTCGTGCCGCTCCCGGACTGGACGAAGACGTTGGCCCCTACGAACATCACGCTGTCGGTAGCCGTGTCCACGGTGACGTAGTCCGCCAGGTCCGCCAGCGTGCCGACACCGGCGAGGGCAGCCACCTCCGCATCCAGCGCCTCGATGCGCTGGTCGAACTCGGAGAGGACCATCTCGAACTGGGTGTCCACGTCCTGCAACTCCAGGATGTACAGCCAGTGGCTGTACAGATCGGTCTGCAGCGTAGCGATCTCAACCTGCGCCGCCGCCATGTCCCCCTGTAGCGCAGCCACGTCGCTCTCCAGCTGGCTCATGTCGCCGAGGCCGGCCACCTCCGCGTCGAGAGCCCAGTACAACCCGTCGAGATAGGCGATGCTCACCTGGGCTCCGGCCAGGTCCACCTCCAAGGCGTCGATCTCGCCCTCGGCGGTGGAGAGGTCGCCCTGGAGAGTCGCGATCTCCCCCACCGCCGCTGTCAGATCGCCCTGTAGCGTCGCGATCTCATCCTCCGCCGCCGCGAGGTCGTCCTCGGCTGTCTCCAGACGCTCGAGCGAGTTGCCCAGGACGTTGTTGAGGCAGTTGATCAGCCTCTCCTGGGGGAGATTCGGATTGCAGGCCTTGGCCGCGAGTGCGTCTCTCGGCGAAGCGGCGAAGAAGAGAGCGATGATGCTCGCTGCGGCAACGAAGCGCTGTCCGGTCATGTCCTGTTCCCCTCCAGGGTGTACTACGACCAGGTGGATGCCGGCCGATACGGCGAGTCTATCGAAGTGCGAAGGGAACAGGAACGGTGGGCTTCTGGGCGGTCTGTGAGAGGTTCGGTTCAACCTCCGCACCAGAACTGACACCCCGCGGTCCAGTCGTAGGTGTCGGAGACGGTCTCCCCCTCGCCGCCAGAGACCGATGAGCAGGGGGCGTCGGCCAGGTTGTTCCGACCGCCGCTGACCGTCGCCTGGTTGTCGGACGCGTCGTTGGCGCGCCCGCCCAACACCGATCCCCAGTCGCCGGTCGCGCTGTTGTCGTAGCCGCCGGATATGGAGGCGTACTGACCCGACGCGGTGTTCGCGTTGCCTCCACTCACGCTGGCATACGCACCTAGAGACGAATTGCCGAGACCACCCGAGACCGAGGAGTAGTCCGCCATCGCGAGGTTCTCGTACCCCCCCGAGACGCTCGTGTACGGACCCGACGCTGCGTTGTTCGACCCGCCCGTCACGGTCGCGTATTCCGCTTCCGCGACGTTGCCGTACCCGCCACACACCGTCGCTTTGTCCAACGAGGCCTCGTTCTCCTCTCCGCCGGCGACCAACGCAGAGGTCCCCGAGGCGTTGTTGTCCGATCCACCGCTCACGGTCGAATTCGTGCCCTCCGCCCAGTTCGACCATCCACCGCTGACCGCGGCGTGCAGCCCGTTGGTACGGTTGGAAGAGCCGCCCATGATCGAGGAGGCGGTCGCGCCGGCGAGGGTCCAGTTCCCATTGCCCCCGGCGACCGTGGAGGTCTCTGCCAGGGCTTCGTTCCACTGGCCGCCACTGACCGTCGACCGATCCCCCTCGGCGCGATTGGACTGGCCGCCGAGCACCGTGGCTTGCGCTCCGAACGCGCCACTGTCCGTTCCACCGACAACCGTGGCGTTGGCTCCGTAGACGCCGTTGCCGAATCCTGCGATCAGCCCGCCGTAGCTTCCGTAGCGGTGCTCCTGGCCGATCACCAGGTTGTGCGAGCCGTCTCGGTTGTTGCCGAGCAGCGGTTCTTCGTTGTAGCCGATGATCAGGTTGCCCAGACCGAGGAGCTGGCCGTTGTCGTCCGTCGCCCCGCTCCCGCTTTGCACGAACACGTTGGCCCCGACGAACATCACGCTGTCGGTCGCGGTGTCCACCGAGATGTAGTCCGCCAGGTCGGCCAGTGCGCCGCCGCCGGCGAGGTCGTCCACCTCGGCGTCGAGCCCGTCGATGCGTTGATCGTGCTCGCTCGCGATCGCCTCCAGCACCGTGATGTTCTGATCGAGCTCGCTGACCATCGCGTCGAGCAGGGTGTCCACGTCCTGCAGCTCGAGGATGTACAGCCAGTGGCTGTCCAGGTCCGACTGCAGCGTCGCGATCTCGCCCTGCGCCACCGCCAGGTCCACCTGCAACGCGTCGATCTCGCTCTCCGCCGTGGAGAGGTCACCCTGGAGAGTCGCGATCTCGTCCTCCGCCGACGCCAGGTCGCCCTCGGCCACTGCCAACCGATCGAGGGAGTTGCCCAGCAGGTTGTTGAGGCAGTTGATCAATCGATCCTGAGGGAGATTCGGATTGCAGGCCTTGGCCGCGAAGGCGTCTCCGGGCAAGGCCATGACGAGAAGAGCGAAGGCGCTCGTCGTGGCGATGAAGCGTTGCCTGATCATGTCGTGTTCCCCTCTGTCGGTCGCTCGACCCAACGGATGCCGGTCGCTCGACCCAACGGATGCCGGTCGATTGCGCGATTCTAGCGAACAGCAAAGGGAAGGAGAAAGGTAGAGATTCGAGCGGCGGCCGAGTGGGTTGCAGCCGCCGAGACGGTCTAGCC
>CAZITQ010000059.1:41295-41519 GCA_964542165.1 uncultured Rickettsiales bacterium | reverse complement strand
CTCCGGTGGCGTCGTCGTCCGCGGTGGCGTCGTCGTCCCCCGTGGCGTCGTCGTCCGCGGTGGTGTCGTCGTCGCCGGAGGTGTCGTCGTCCGCGGTGGCGTCGTCGTCGCCGGAGGTGTCGTCGTCCGCGGTGGCGTCGTCGTCGCCGGTGGCGGCGTCGGGGGCGGGGGGGGGGTCGGGCCCCCGGGGGGGGTGGTGGGGCCCCCGGGCGCCCGGGGGCCCC
>CAZITQ010000059.1:0-41285 GCA_964542165.1 uncultured Rickettsiales bacterium | reverse complement strand
GTCGTCGTCTCCGGTGGCGTCGTCGTCCCCCGTGGCGTCGTCGTCGTCCACCGGGCAGCCGGTCGACAGCGCCATCACGAGGCCGAACAGAAGCGCAGAAAGACCCCTGGTTGTTGCCGCGAACATCTCCACCTCCCGTGGTCGAGGACCCAAAGACCATTCATAAGGTGGAATTTGGCCCGCGGCAATGAAGACGCCGGCAAACAGGGGCTCGGTCAACCTCCGTGGCGTCGATTGGCGTGGACCTCGGACCCGATCGCCCGATTTGCCCTGTCGATGCGCTCCAGCATCTCGTCGTACCGGCGATCCAGCTCCTCGATGGCCACGGCGAGGGCATCCTCGTCCAGCTCGCCTCGGGCATGGCGAGCCACCAGGAAGTCCCGTTCGTTCTCGTACCAGAGGTCGGGGTCGAAGTTGTAGGTCACCGCTGCCTCGCCGAAGACCGGAGCCGTCGTTCATGATACGACGGTTCCCCCCGGCCCGAAGGAGGTCCCATGAGATCGGCGATCCGGCTCGCAAGCTTGCTGTCGTTCCTCTGCGCGGGAGCGGCGATGGCGGGGGAGGGGGATGCCCCGGGTGATCCCGAGACCGTCGCGGCCGAGGCCATCGCCATGGCCCAGCGTGGAGACGTGGAGGGCGCGATCGGCCTGACAGGGTCGTATCTGGAGGCCCACCCCGAGGACGCCACGATCCGCATGCTGACAGCGGATCTCCTGGACTGGGACGGCCGGCCCATGGAGGCCGCCGAGGTGCTGCTGGCGGGTACGGCGCTGGATCCCGAGGGGTGGCAGCTGTGGGCCTCCATCGGCGTCCTCCACCTGCGGCTGGCCCAGGACGGCCCCAACATCGAGCGCAAGCACGGCGTGATGACCGCCCACCCGTCGAAGGACGAGGCGGCGGAGCAGGCCCACCGAATCGAACAGTTCGGCGCGGCCGTGGACGCCCTGCGCCGGGCCCACGAGCTCCAGCCGAACCACGCCGAGGTGGCCCTGGCCCTGGCCGATGCCCTCGAGCAGTCCGGGCTCGTCGACGACGCCATCGCGCTGCGTATCTCGCTTCACGAGGCCGAGCCGACCAACCCTCAGCTGGCCTCCCAGCTCGCCCGGTTGCTGGGCGACGCCGGCAGGACCGAGGAGGCGCTGGCCGTCTGGGAGCGGGTGCTGGACCTGGACCCCCGGCGCCCCGAGCCCTACCGGGCCCTGGCGGACCAGCTCGAGACCGCCGGAGAGGTCGACCGAGCCGAGGCGTACCGCAGACAGGCCGCCTTCTACGGCTGGTTGGCGCCCTTCGCACACCTGGACTACTCGGAGGAGTCATACGAGACCGTGATCGCCCTGGCCCGCAACGTCTGGCCCGACGGGAGCCCGGTCAGCCCCGAGCAGCGAGGCCAGATCGTCGAGAAGCTCGCGTCGGACGACACACCTTCGTCCACCGAGATCCTGGCGACCCTGTGCTTCCACCACTCCGATCACGGTCCGTCGGAGGACCTGGCCTACCGCGCCCTGCGCACCCGGGGGCCGCGGGCCATCGAGCTTCTGCGCACCCTGCTGTCCCAGGCCCAGAGCACCTGCACGATGCAGCAGGCCGCCCACGCCCTGGCCTGGGTGCAGGACAGCGAGTCGCTGCCGGCGCTGCTCCAGATGCTGCCGGGCGACACCCGCGCCTTCTTCTACGCCGACGTCGCCGGCGCCCTGGACGTCATGGGCGATGCCGGCGCCGTGCCCGACCTGGTGGAGGTCCTGGATCCGGGACGCTTCGATCCCCCCGTCGACGCCGCGGACGACCCCATGTCCCAGGCCGGCGGCCGCCTCGCTGCCCGCCAGCGCGCCGCCCTCGCCCTGGGCGCCTTCGACGATCCCGCCTCGCGGGCCGCCCTCGAGCTGGGCCTCTCCAACGAGCCGCTGCTCGTGTATTGCCAGGCCGCCCTCTATCGCCTCGACGGCACGAAGAAGCTGCGAAAGGCCGTCGAGGCGGTCCTCGACAGGGACGACTTCGACGCCTTCATGCTGTGCGAGTACATGGAACGCATCGACACCCCCGAGGCTGCGCGACTCCGGAAGCGGTGCGTGGCGGCTCGGGAGGAGGATGCGGAGGACGGGGAGGAGGAGCCGTGAGCCCCTACCCCGACCCCGTGTCCGGTAGCGGGAGCTGAGCGTGGGCTTCTACTGGCTGACCACCGCGGTGGTGTTTGCCCTGGGCAGCGTCGGGCTGTTCCGGTTCTCCCGGGAGGCCCTGCGGGATCCCCGGACCTACGGCTTCTGGAGGTTCTTCGCCTTCGAGGCGATCCTCGTGCTCGCCCTGGTGGCGCTGCCCCTGTGGTTCGTCCAGCCCCTGGGTCTGCGGCAGCTCGCCTCGTGGAGCCTCCTGTGCCCCGCCGCGGCGCTGGCGTTCTCCGGGTACTGGGGCCTGCGGACCCGCGGCCGCCCCGGCCAGACCTTCGAGGACACCACCGTGCTGGTCCGCAGCGGCATCTTCCGCCACATCCGCCACCCCATGTACGCCTCGCTGCTGCTGCTGACCTGGGGCCTGTTCCTCAGGCGCCCCGGCGCGCTGACCGGCGCGCTGACGTTCGCCTCCAGCGTCTGCCTGCTGCTCGCGATGCGGAACGAAGAGCGCGCCCTGATCGCCCACTTCGGGCGGGACTACCTGGACTACCGCAGGGAGGTGGGGGCGCTGGTTCCCCACGTGCTCTGACTCGCCGCCGCCCGCCGTGGCATCATCGTCCCGTCCCCCATCCCACGGAGGCCGCGTGGACGCGCTGAGCAGCTTCAAGGGCACCGAGACCATCATCGTCGAGCAGATCTACGGCGGGAAGCAGCCCCGGTCGTGGCAGGTGTTCGTGGCGGCGGTTGCGTTTGCCTGTCTGGCCATCGCGGGGTCGCGGAGGGTGTTCGACGACGCCCAGGGGGCGATCAGCATCTTCTTGTGCGTGCTGGGGCTGATGCCCACGCTGGCCAACCTGGTGAACTTCCGCGAGCAGCGGCGGCGGTACGAGCGGCAGGGGATGGCCTCGGCGTTGGGGGGGCAGCGGAGCCACAACCTGGCGGTGTCGATCCTGGCCCTGTTCGGCGGGGTGATGCTGGCCTACGGGGGCTGGGTGCTGGTGCTACCCGTCGAGCAGTCCGAGACCACGTTTGCGACCCAGCTGTCCCACTGGCTGGGCATGACCGATCCCGGGTTCGTGGCGGGATCGTTCCTGGGCATCCTCGTCAACAACCTGATCGTCGGGTTCGGGGTCCTGGTGTTGACCCTGCTGTACCGCAACGGCGGTGCCCTGCTGGTGCTGTGCTGGAACGCGTCGGTCTGGGGGACGGCCTTCGCCTACTTCGCCCGGCTGCAGTTCGGCGACGGCGGCGCGGCCCTGGGGGGGTGGCTGGCGCTGAGCGCCGCGGTCTTCCCCCACGTGCTGCTGGAGGCCACGGGCTACGTGCTGATGGTTCTGGTGGGGCTGTTCGCGCTGCGGGTCATCGTGCGCTACCGCGATCCGGCCCTGGACCGGGCGTCCCACATCCGGGCAGTCATCCGCCTGTCCGCCGTGGCGCTGGTGGCCCTGGTCCTGGCCGCCTGGGTCGAGACCTCGCTGGCTCCCGGGCTGGTGGAGCGGCTGTCGGGCTGAGGGATCAGGGGAGGGGCTCGGGGAACTCCACCGGGAGCGTCGCGGAGCCGGTGGTGCCGTCGGCCGCGGTCACGGTGATCTCGAAGTCCACGGTGGTGCCGGGCTCGCCGCGCACCAGGGCGCGGTGCACGTGGACCAGGTTCGGCTCCTCCTTGGTGAACCCGTTGGCCCCCTCCACGACGTGGGTGGTCTCCACGGGGGTGAACCAGCGGAGCATCACGCGAGCGGGGCCCACCGGGCGCTGCTTGAGCTTCTTGAGCTTCAGTTCGGGTGTGCTCGGCGGGGAGTAGGCCAGCGCCGCGGTGGCGTCGACCAGGCCGTACCCGTACACGGTGTCGCGTCCGGTGACGCCCAGGTCGACGGCCGAGGCCGTCAACGCCTCTCGGATCTCCGACGAGGAACCGCCACCGCTGGCGTACAGCAGGGCGGCGACCCCGGAGACGTGGGGCGCGGCCATGGAGGTGCCCTGGAGGGGCACGTACCCCCACGGGATGTCGTACGGGACCAGGAACGCCTCCTGCAGCACACCGTCGGCCAGGCCGTCGCCGTTGTTGTCCACGGTGGCGTCCCCGCCGGGTGCGGCCAGCTCCAGCTCGGCACCCTGGTTGGAGTAGTAGGACACCTCCCGGTTGAAGTCGGTGGCGCCCACGGCGATCACCGAGTCGTTGGCGGCGGGATAGCAGACGAAGTCGGTGTAGCTGTCGTTGCCCGACGACGCCACGACCACGACCCCGGCGTCGTAGGCGTAGTCGCACGCGGCCTCCCGGGTCTGGGAGTGGCCCGCGGAGCCCAGGCTCATGTTGATCACGTGGGCGCCGTTGTCGGCCGCCCAGATGATGCCCTGGGCGGTTCGCGAGGCGTATCCGTAGCCGTCCGCGTCCAGAACGCGGACCGGGAGGATGTTGGCCCCCGGGGCCACGCCGGCCACGCCCACGCCGTTGTTGCTGGCCTGGGCGATGGTGCCGGCAACGTGCGTCCCGTGGCCGTACTCGTCGGTGGCGTCTCCGTCGGCGGTCACGAGATCGATCCCCACCAGCAGCGACCGGTAGCCGTCCGTCCCGGCGGACACCCCCGTGTCCAGGACGGCCACGGTCACCCCCGAGCCGTCCGTGCTGTCCCAGACCGTCTCCAGCCCCAGCTGGTGCAGGTGCCACTGATATCCGTAGTAGGGGTCGTCCGGCACCCCGAGCACGGTCTCGGTGACGTCGGGTTCGACCCACTCGACCTGGTCGATGGCGTAGAGCGTCTCGAGGATCTCGCCCCGCGGCTCGGAGGATTCGAACGCGAAGATCCGGTCCACGCCCATGGACGCGGCGCGGGTGGTGCCGTTGCCAAGCTCGGGGAAGGCTGGCTGCAAGGAGCGGGTCTGCAACCGCAGGAAGGCCTCGTCCAGCGGCGGGAAGCCCAGGCGGAACGCCCCGTCGTCACCGACCCCCGACGACGCCTTGGCCTCGGACGTCACGCTGACCAGGTACCGATCCGGGACCACCTCGGGATCGCCGTCGGGGCGTTCCGTCGGGGCGATGCCCTTGGGCATCCCCGGTTCGAACACGCGGATGTCCTCCGGCACCTCTTCGGGGATGTCCACGGTGGACGGTGCCTGGGCGACACACCCGCTGGCCTCTCCGGTCGCGGCTCCGGTCAACGATCCGCGAACCCCGGACAGCTCCAGGGCCGCGATCCCCCCGACCACGACGACCACCAGGCCGATCAACAGACCACTTCTACGCTTCATGGCGTCCCTCCCTCACCGTCTTTCTCTCGAAATGCTGATGCCCCGCGCACCCTCCATTGTACCCCGACGCCTACCCCCTGCGCACGTGGTAGGCCGGGAAGGTCCCGTACCCCTTGGGCAGCCGGGTCTGTCCCACGTACTCGCAGGTCAGGTCCCGTACCCCCTCGGCGGCGGTCAGGGCGGCGAAGGCGGCGCTGGCGTACACGGTACCCGGGGGTGTGATCTGCTCGATCCGGGCGGCCCGGCTGACGTGGGCACCCATGTAGGTGTACTGGCCGGTGAGGGGATCGGTCACGGCGTGGGTCGGGCCCGCGTGAAGACCGATGCGCACCGAGAGCTCCGCCGGGAGACCGGCTTCCGCCCAGTCGGTGGAGGTGAACGTCTCGGCCAGGTCCAGGGCGAAACGGCCCGCGTCCACCACCGAGAGGAACACCATGTACAGGGCATCGCCCCAGGTGTTCTTGACCGCCGGGGCGTGGGGGGAGCGCTCCACCAACTCGGCCACGGCGCCGTAGACCCGGTCGGCGAAGCGCTTGACCTGAACGTCGTCGAGTCGACTGAAGTGGACCGCGTCGGCGAACAGCAGGCCCACGATCCGATGGTCCGGCAGGTCCAGCGAGGTGGTCGTGGGGTCGGCCACGTCGGACAACGAAGCCGGAGACTCGGCGGTGGGCAGGGAGATCACGTCGGGCGACAGACCCCGGTCTCGCCACAGCCCCAGGGTTCCGGCGGTGCTGGCGGGGTCCGGGTCGTCCCGGCCGTCCCAGACCGCCATCGGGGCCAGCTCCGCGCCCAGGGCCCGCGCCTTGAGCAGCGCCAATCCAAGCGCCACCCGCGCGGAGTACTCCAGGGCCGCGCGGTTCTGCAGCGCGTGCCGCTCGCCGAGCACCTCGATCGAGGTGGCCTCCCGCATGACCCGGTCGAAGCGCTCGCCCCAGCCGGCGCCCGGCACGAGCTCCACCCGCGCCTCGCGGAACTCGTCGGCGGGGCAGGGCAGGACCAGGTGGAGCTCCGCTCCCCGGCGGAGCATGGCCTCGGCGAACAGCAGGTCCGCGCCGCAGGTGGGGGACACGAAACCGAAGGCCGGTCCGATCCGCTCCAGGAGGCGCTCGATGTCGCCGGAGACCCGGTCCTCGTCCCGGGCCGGGAAGCGGGCCCGCATGCTGGACAGGCCGTCGATGGGGTGGCCTCTGAACAGGGCGACGGGCGGGACACGCAGCGAGTCGTCCACGGGCGAGATGGCGTGGCCCAGTACCTCGATCAGGGCCATCGCCCTGCCGCGGGCGGCGCCGACCTCCGCGTGCCGCCCTCGCCCCGCCTCGGCCGCGGCCCGGTAGTGAGAGGTCGCCGCCTCCAGGTCCCCCAGGATCAGGCTGGCCTGCCCCAGGGCCGCGCGGGCCGCGAAGGGATCCTCGCCCCCGGCCTCGTGGCGGCCGAGGATCTCCCGACCCAGATCGTGGGCCCGCTGGGCCAGCTGGCGCGCTCCGGCCTCGTCGCCCCTCAGGCAGGCCAGGGCGGCGGCACGGGAGCCGCAGGCCAGCGCCTCTTCGGTGTGACCGCGCTCCAGGGCCAGCTTCAGTCCGAGCCCGTAGAGTCGCGAGGCCTCCGCCAGCAGCCGGTCCCGCTCCACCGGATCGCCGCGCCCGGCGAGCTGGCGGTGGACCCGGGCCAGGCTGCGCAGGGTCCGCCCGTCGCTGTACCCGTCGTCCACCAGTGCCTGGAGCACCACGCGTGCCCGGTGGGCGGCTCCGGTGTCGGCCAGCGCCCGGCCCAGCAGCTGGCGCAGGGGCCGGTCCTCCGGCCAGCGTTCCAGCCCCGCGGAGAACACGTCGTAGGCCACCAGCGGCTCGCCGATGCGCAGCAGTTGACGGCCGAGCCGCTGATGGAAGGGCGGTGTCAGTCGCGATGGGTCGTCCCGCCGACCACGCCACAGGGCCAGCAGTTCGCCCAGGTCGGTGGGCAAGGGGAGCTCGGCGGTCTCCCGCCACGAGGTCGAGGGCCGGGGTGTCGCCCGGGCCGGGCCGCGCCCGTCGCCGGCGGGATGCCCGGCGCTGCGGGGGGACGTTCCACCGTCGCCGTCACCCGCCGCGGGCTGCGCTTCACCGCCCGGCTTCCCGCCGCCTCGACGAGGTCCGCCGAATCGCTCCATCGCCCAGCGGGCGAACAGCTTGCTGCCGACGCAGAATCGATTGCGTGCCACCTCCCGCACCACCCCGTTGACCACCAGCTGGTCCAGGGCCTCCTCGGCCCGGTCCACGTCCCCGTCGTAGATCTCGATCGCGGTGCGCTTCTTCAAGCGATCGCGGCTGGTGAAGATCTCCCGGAACAGGGCCCGCGCGTCGTCGCTGCACGCGGCCCACCAGCGCTGGAAGTCGCCGCGGCGCTCCTTGAGGAAGCGGCGCCCGGCGGCCTCCACGTCCGCGCGATCCAGCGGCGCGCCTTCCCCCCGTCCCCACAGCCGGCCCAGCAGGTACTGCATCAGATAGGGGTGGCCGCCGGCCTCCGACAGCAGGGCCGCCTCCGCCTCCCCGGCGAGGCCGTCGGGGAACCCCACGTGGATCAACGACCGCAGGTCGTCGTCGTCGACCAGACGCATCTCCACCAGGGTCACCACGTTGTAGAACGGGGACCCGGCGGTGTTCCACAGGTCGGCGCTGTGCAGGGTCCCGGCGATGATCACGTGGACCTGCTGGCGCAGGGCGCTCTGGCTGATCAGGAACCTCAGGTTGGCGAAGAACGCCTTGGACCAGTCCTCGTTGCGCAGCTCGTCCACCTCGTCGAGCATCACGAACAGCTGGACCTCGGGATCCGCGGACAGCAGCTCCCTGAGCTTGGCGAAGAAGTGGTCGAAGGCGAAGTCCTGGCTGACCTCTCCGGATCGCAGGGACTGGACCGCCACCGCCGCCGCCTCCGGGGTGTTCAGGTGGGGCCCGAGCTCCTCGAGAACACTGGCCAACACGGCCGCCCGGGTCAGCCGCCCGAACTGGTGGGTGCTCAGAAACACCGGCACCACCCGTTGGCCGGTCGGCGTCTCCGGCTGGCGCTCGATCCGGTCCTTCACCTGCAGCAGAAGAGAGGTCTTGCCCAGCCGCGTACCCCCGAGCACGGCGAAGGACTCGCCCCGCCGGGCCCGCGCGGTGATCTCCTCCGCCAGATCGTGCCGGCCCACGAACAGCGCCGGCTCGTCGATGGGCCGGTCGTGGACGTAGGGCGCGACCGGGGGAAGCATGACCTCACTCCTCGATGTCGAGGCGGCGTACCCGGATGTAGGTCCGCATCAGGCGCATCCCGAAGCGGTACTGATCACCCCGCCGCAGCAGCACGCAGAACAGCTCCAGGTTCTGCAGGGCCCGGTCGAACTGCTCCACCGAGTCGAACGTGCCGCGGGTGCGATCCAGCAGCATCGCGCGGGTGATCCGGCCCTCGTCCTCGGCCGCCACCACGTCCAGGATCGCACGCTGGCCCGATCCCAGGTAGTGGCTGAGGATCTCGCCGAAGTAGCCCTTCTTCAGCGTCAGGTAGCTGTCCACCGCCGCGCGCACGTCCGCGGTGTCGATGACCGCGGGGCGCTGGTCCCCGGCCACCTTGGCGGTCTCCGAGCAGAGCTGACGGCAGACCATCGGGTGGCCGCCGCTGAGGTCGAACAGCGCCGCGAGCGCCGGTTCGCTGAAGCTCAGCCCCATGCCCGAGCCCAGGGTGGAGATCATCTCCGCGGTCTCCGGCGCGCTCAGGGGGCCCACGTAGAACTCGGACAGGTACTGGAAGATCGGGTTGTCCCGCCCGCCCCAGCGTCCCTGGAGGCAGAGCTGGGCGTTGGCGCCGATCACCGCGAAGGAGAATACGTCGGAGAAATCGGTCTGGTGCAGGCCCCGCAGGAGGCGGAAGAACGAGTCGTAGTGGGCGAACCCCTCGTGGAACGACCCCGGCTCCAGCTCGTGGGGGATGAGGTTCTCGATCTCGTCGATCAGGAAGAACAGGGTGGAGATCTGCGACGTCTCGAGGATCGCCCCGCGCATCACGCGCAGGTTGGCCTCGAAGGCCATCATCGCGGCCGTGGGATCGTCTCCCAGCGGAAGGGTCTGCAGCTCCGGCGGCGGTAGATCAGGGAACTTGGCCCGCCAGTCATCGAGCGCCCGCTCGCACAGCAACGCCGCCAGGGCGACGCAGGACGACGAGGAGACCTCCTGCAGGTCCACCATCGCCACGACCGCGTCCGAGAGGTGGCCGCGCAGCCGGTGCGCAAGCGAGGTCTTGCCCATCTTGCGGATGCCGAAGAGGCCAAAGACCTCGCCCCGGTGGGCCTTGCGCACCAGGGTCCGCAGCACCTGGCCGCGGCCGAAGAACTCGGCCGGATCGAGCACCGGGTCCTTCTTGTCGAACAGGTCCTCGCCCAGCAGCCACTGGGAGCGGAGCTGGGCCAGCATCGCCCTGGGACGGAACTCGGCCACGGCGTCCCGCAGCGAGCGCTCGTCCAGGGGAAACATCCGGAGCTTGGGGCGCTCGATCATCGAGGTCATGATCAGCTCGGTGGTCCCCGCACTCGGACGCCCCGCGGACACCAGGATCGCCAGCCCCCCCGCCCGGGCACCGGCCCCCGACAGGGTGCGTCGGGTGGCGATGACGTCTTCCTGGTTGGGCGCGCGGCCGGTGTAGACCCGCACCCGGGCCCGATCCAGCTCCCGCCACCACCCGGTGAGCGGGCGTCCCGGGTTGGTCAGCAGCAGCTCCACGTAGCCCTTCCGGGACTGCTGAACCGGCCTGGCCTCCAGGCCGAGCAGGGCCGCCAGCACCTCCACCACCCGGTAGGTCTCCAGCCGCTGGACCAGGGTCGCAGCCTGCCGGATCGCGAAGGAGCGGGAGTCGGGGATGTGGAAGGCTCGCTCCAGGGCCAGGGCCGCGTGACCGTAGCGCAGCAGCTTCTCGTGCACGTCCGCCAGCCGCAGCCAGAGGTAGCCATCGGCCGGGTGCCGCCGGGCGTACTCCTCGCAGGCTGCCTGGACCGCCTTGAGGTAGGGCACCGAGTCATCGAGGCTGTCCGCCGCGGTCAGCAGCTGCTCCCGGCAGTCCCGCCCCTCCAGCAGCTCGATGACGCCGGCGGTCAGCACCCCCAGCGACGGGTCGGTGGTGGTCTCGTACAGCTCCTTGAGCCGGTCGACGATCATCGGCGCCAGGTCCGGGCGCCGGGAGGCGACCTTGAGCAGGGCCGGGAAGAGTACCAGCAGGGTCCCGCTGGGGGGATCGGTCCAGATGATGTGCTCTTCGAGTTCGGTGGTGACCAGGGCGTCGGTGAGGCAGTCCACCGCCTCGGCCGTGGGGTTCTGGGCCACCGCCCGCTCGGCGTGCTCGATGGCGTCGCCGGTCCGCCCCTCCATCAGCTCCACCCGCGCCAGGGGGACCAGGAAGCGCAGCCGGGGATCGGGCAGCGACAGGGTCCGCTCGTAGATCACCGCCGCCGGGTCGTCGGTGCGACCCCGCTGGGCGTAGCCCAGGGCGAGCAAGGGCAGCAGCGGATTGTCGCCGTCGCTGGCCAGCTGCTCCTCGATCCGCTCCAGCAGGTCGTCCTCCACCAGCCCCAGCGCCCGCTGGGCATCCAGCAGCTCCGCCAGCTGGTCCGAGCCCAGGTCGCCGGCGCGGCTGAGTTCGAGGATGGTGTCCCTCACCCCCTTGGTGTCGCCGGTGCGGGAGTAGAACTCGAACAGGCGCTGGAGGATCCGCGTGTCCCGGGGCCAGGTGGCGTGGGCCCGCTGGAGGATCTCCTCCTCCTCCCGGGCGTTCCCCTCCCGCTGGTGGATCCGCGCGATGCGCAGGTACGGCTTCTTGCGCCCGGGGGCGAGGGCGGCCAGGTAGGAGTAGGCGGCCAGGGCCAGGTTGAGCTTGCCCATCCGGAAGAACAGGTCCCCCTGGACGAGCAGGAACAGCACCAGGGCGCACAGGAGCCCGGCGGCGACCGCGGCGAACCTCACCCGTGCGCCGAAGGCCCCCCGCTGGTCGTACTCCAGCTGGGCCAGGTTCCGCAGGTCCTTGGCTCCCTCGTGACCCGGCTGCAGCACCAGCATCCGGTCGCAATCGTGGACCGCCGCCTCCCAGCGCTGGTCCTGCACCGCGCGCCGGCACTCCCCGTAGACCCGCTCCAGCCGCTCCTCTCCCACGGCCTCCTCGGCCCATTCCTTGCGCTTGTTCAACAACGGCTCGTCGGGGTCGAAGCGCAGCGCGATGTTGGTCATGTCCAGGATGTCGTGGGCGTAGCGGTCCTCCTGGGGCTGGGCCAGGGCCAGGGCCTTGAGCTGCTCGCCGAAGGCCTGGTTCCAGCGGCGCAGCACCAGCGCGTTGTCCGGCATCGCGCGCTGGGCCAGGAAGAGGTAGTACTCCGCGTCGCGGCTGTCTCCCTGTTCCAGCATCCGGTCACCGAACAGGAAGTGGGTCGTGGCCGCCACCCCCGGCTCGGACGGCAGGCAGGGGATGCCCAGTACGCGCCCGGCATCGAGGATGTCGGCGGGGGAGGCGGTGCAGACACCGTGGCGATCCGCGGGCAGACGGTCGCGGCAGCCGCCGGTGAGCTCCTCGAGCTGGGTGTGGGTCCGCTCGAGCCAGGTCGCCGCATCCGCGACCCCCGCATCGGCACAGAGCCGCGGATCGTCCAGGCTCCGCAGCAGCGCCCGATCCTCGCTGGACAGGCTGGGGGTCGGGACGTCGCCCAGGCGCAGGGACTTCTTCGCGGACGTGGTCTCCTGCCCCCGGGCGGAGGGCGCCAGGAACACGAGGCACAGCAAGACTGTCGGAAGCACCCGGCCCACGGAAGCATCATGGAATGGTGGGGTCAGGCGGTCAATCCAGAGGCGGGGTCGAGGCAGGTGGCGCTTCGAGGAAGGGACCGATGTCCGTGCGTCCCCGTCCTCCGGGCCCATCCCGGAATCCAGTAGAGCGCCCGTCTGGAACATGGGATGCGGGAACGCACGGACATCGTGGTTGGCTGGTTCACTTGACGAACATCGAGAAGGGGTAGGTGACCTCGTAGGTCTCGCCCGTGGCCGGGAAGCCCCAGCGGCGGATCCGCATCAGCATGCAGTCGGCCAGCTCCTTGCTCCCGGTGGTGTTGTCCTCGACCCAGATCTCCTCCACCTCGCCCTCGGGGCCCACGACGATGGTCACTTCGATCCGGCCGGCCAGGTCGGGGGTGGTCTTGACCTCGCGGTCGTAGCAGGCCTTGATCTGGCCCTTCTTGCGACCGACGAGCTGGGTGATGGCGGTCACGTCGGCGCCGGGCTCGGTGACCGGCCGCTCGGGCTCCACGATGGGCTCCATCTCGTCCTGGTCCTTTTCCCTGGGGCGGAAGTCGGGGTTCCCGGAGGTCACCGGGCCGCGGCTCGGGCCCACGAGCCCGTCGTCGTCACCGCCCGAGGGATTGCGCAGCAGCGGATCGCCATCCAGGCTGGCGATCTTGATCCGTCCGGCCGCGTCGAAGGCCCCGTTGAGGTCCTCCACCAGATCGTCCGGGTTGGTCATCAGATCCCGCACGGCCAGACTCGAACGGGTGTCGCCGGTGGTCCCGGGGAAGACGGCCGCCAGGCCGACGTCCTGCATCCGACCGCGGGCGTCTTCGCGCAGCTGCTCTCGGGTCGGCTCTTCGTCGTTGCCGGCGTCCGCGCTCGCGTCCCCGTCCTCGCCCCCGTTGTCGATCTCGTCGTCGGGGTCACGCTCGCCAGGGGTCGGGTCCTCGGTGTCGACCTCCGCCAGTCCGTCCGGATCCAGCTCGTCGAAGGGATCCAGCGGATCGGGCTCGTCGGGGAGCTCGGGGAAGATGAAGTCGCGGACCACATAGTTGTTCTCCAGGTCCGCGATGGTCGCCCGGCGTGGGGGCGGCTGGGACTGGATGTAGCTGTAGCCCACCAGGTTCAGGACCAGAGAGAAGACCATGAACGCGGTGAACACCCAGTCCACCTGGCTGAGGCCGAAGGGACCGAAGTCGGCGACGATCCGCCGCGGCTCCGGGGGCGCCTGGACGAACTGGAACAGGATGGTCGTGCCGTTGATCTGCACCTTGCCGCGGACGGTCGGGCCCAGGGGGATCCAGGTGTCGGCCCCCCGCTTCCGACCCTGGGACCCGGCGACCTGCTCCAGGGACTGCACCGCGTCGTCGACGAAGAGCTTGCCGTGCATCGGATCGCGCACCACCAGGTGGTAGCGGCCGCCCTTGAGGGCGAAGAGCCGGTGCTGGGCCGGCATCTCCGAGCCCGGGAGGACGAAGGTGTTGCGGGTGGACTCGCCCACGCTCACCGACTCGCCCCCGCGGATCAGCCGCTCCTCGACGATCCGCGGCCCGCGGATGATGCCGATGCGCAGGACCTTGCCTGCGGGGGTCCCGTTTCGCCGGTCGCGCTTGCTGTTCGAATGCTGTGATCGCCCTGTCATCGCCCTGTCCTTTCCATCGTCCCGTCGTCTCCCCGTGCACTTCTTGGCGGGGTCGTCTCCAGGGAGTTGCACGGGCCGTTCCACAACGGACGGAAAGTTGAAAAATCCTCGCAGTCCCCCGGTTCTCGGCCTTGGGAGTTCCCTCGCGGGTGGCCGGGTGTAGGGCGGAGCGGACGGGGCAGGGGAGGGGGGTGTCCGCTGTGACGGACAGGTGGACGAGGGGCTATTCGAAGCGGAACAGGTAGATCGAGTAGCCCGCGCGCGCGAAGGGGCGGTGGCGGCGCATCCAGTCGGTGGCGACTCCCTGTTCCCGGGCGGTCAGCTCACCGCGGATCAGCATGTTGGTGGAGATGGCGTACACCCCCGGAGGCGGCTCGGCCGAGGTCCACGCTTCCTCGGTGATCAGCTCGTATTCGATGCCGTGATGGGCCGGGTCCCCGCTGGTGATCCATGGATACAGGAGGATCACGCGGGGGATGCCGTGCTCGTCCATCACCCGCTCGAGCGCCGGCAGATCCTGGCCCCAGTCGATGTTGGAGTCGTCCAGGATGTGGTGACCCTGCTCGGGGCCTCCCCCGAGCCCGTTGAAGTAGGACAGGTGGTGGGGGTGGATCCGGGCCGTGCCCCAGACGCACCACAGCAAGACCGCGGCCGCGAGCGCCCAGCGAGAGTTCCCTCCACGCCACTGGAATCCGATTCGCCCGATCCACAGGAAGAGGAAGGGGTAGACCGGGAGGACGTAGCGAATGCCCACGTTGGCGGCCAGGACCGAGGTGGCCAGGAAGAACACCAGCGGCGGGACGACCAGGAACGCCTCGTCGAGCAACGAGCGCATCGTCCGCGCCACCCGCAGGTTGGCGCCGATCAGCAGCAGCAGGACCGGGACCCGGGTCTTGAACACGAAGGCGGCGGCGAAGTACCACCACCAGCCGTCGCTGTGGAACTGGCCCAGCAGGAAGAACGCGTAGTCGGGGTCGTGGTCCGCGTTCACCTGGCGCAGGCCCTCAAGGTACATGCTCGGCCGCGGGGGAAAGCCGTAGACCGCCCACACCACGATCCCCGCCACCAGCGCCATGGCCGTCAGTCCCAGGGCCGCCCGGACCGCGCGACCCCCCAGCGCCGCCCGGTCACCGCCCGCGCCGACGGGGCGCGCGACCCACACCGCGACCAGCATCGCCACCAGCGGGCCGGTGAAGGCCCCCGAGAACTTCGCCGCCATCGACAAGCCGATGCCCAGCGCCGCCCCGAGCAGGTGGCCGAACTCCCCCCGCTTCAGGTAGGCCCGCAGGTGGTAGAACGTCACGAAGAAGAAGCAGCTCAGCCCCATGTCCATGGTCACCCAGCGGGCGTGGCCGAGCACCGTGGGGCTGGTGGCATACAGCGCCAGCGAGAGCAGCGCCCCCCAGGGCCCCCAGAGCTCCCGCGACCAGACGAATAGGTACAGCCCCAGCAGGACTCCGAGCAGGACCGTGGGCATGCGACCCCACAGCAACAGCTGGTCGGCGTCGTTGCCATACAGGAACCGGCGGCCGAAGCCCCACTCATCGGGAGGGAGCGCGGTCCAGCCCGGGTCTTCCAGGTCCAGCTCCGGGTCCAGGGCCAGCAGGGGCATCGCCGCGAGCATCTTCATCAGCGGCGGATGCTGGCGGTTGAGGCGGTAGTCCCCCGTGGCCAGGTAGGTGTAGCCCGACGGCAGATGGGTCACCTCGTCGGAGGTGCAGCTCTTGCCGGCCATGCTGTGGATCGCGAGCGCGGCGAACAGGGTCAGCAGGACCGCGGCGGCGATGCCGACGTGAAGCGGTTTCGGCGTCGGGGCCTCGGGGGGGGAGGTCACCCGACCATGGTAGGGAGAGCCCTCCGGGCCGGTCAAGGGCCGGGTATATTGCAACGCAACAAATCCGTTGACGGTTTGTGCGATCGCACATAGGATGTTCCCCGTCCGGCAACGATCTTGGGTGCAACCGACCGAAATCGTGGAGGAAGAGCGATGATCCACGGCGACTGGATCGGGCGATGGGCCCGCTACTCACCGCAAAAAAACGCGCTCGTCGAGCTGGAGACGGGTCGTGGGGTCACCTACGGCGAACTCGCCGACCGGGTCGACCGCGCTGCACGAATTCTGAGGGACGCCCACGGGATCGGGCGCGGGGATCGGGTCGCTCTGCTGGGGGCCAACCGGGTCGAACAGGTCGAGTTGTATTTCGCAGTTGCAAAACTCGGGGCGATCCTCGTCCCCATCAACTGGCGCCTCTCGGCGGACGAGGTGGCGTACGTGCTCGGCGACTGTGGGCCCTCGCTGCTGATCCACGGTGCGGACGTGGCGGAGACCGTCGGGGCGCTCCCCACCCTGGGCTGGAAGGGAGCGCTGCTGGCGCTGGACGGCGAGGGGGAGACCTACGCCCAGGTCCGCGACGCTGCCCGGGCGACGCCCATCACCACCGAGGGCATCGACGACGACTCTCCGGCGATGCTGCTGTACACCAGCGGCACGACCGGCCGGCCCAAGGGCGCCGTCCTGACCCACGGCACCATCACCTGGAACGCCGTCAACACCGCCGCGGGGTGGGACCTCCACGGCGATGACGTCACCCTCACCCACACGCCGTTCTTCCACACCGGCGGCTGGAACGTACTCACCCTGCCCCTGTTGCACCGGGGTGCCACGGTGGTGCTGGCCGAACGCTTCGATCCGGACGCCACCCTCGACGCCATCGGCCGCTTCGGTGTGACCGTGCTCTTCGCCGTGCCGACGATGTTCCAGATGATGCTCGAGTCGGATCGTTTCACCACGGCCGACCTGTCCCCCGTCCGCTTCTTCATCAGCGGCGGCGCCCCTTGCCCCGTGCCGCTGATCGAGGCCTACCAGGCCCACGGTGTGGTGTTCAAGCAGGGCTACGGCCTGACCGAGGTCGGTCCCAACTGCTTCGTGCTCCACGAGCGGGACGCCGTGCGCAAGGCCGGATCGGTGGGGTTCCCTACCCTGCACCTGGACACCCGCCTCGTGGACGCCGACGGCCGCGAGGTGGGCCCGGACGAGGTGGGGGAGCTCCAGCTGCGGGGCCCCACGGTCTGCGCCGGCTACTGGGGCAACGCGGCGGCCACCTCGGAGGCCACCCGCGAAGGGGGCTGGTTCGCCACCGGCGACCTCTTCCGCCGGGACGCGGACGGCTACCACTACGTGGTCGGCCGCCTCAAGGAGATGTTCATCAGCGGCGGCGAGAACGTGTACCCCGCCGAGATCGAGCGCGTGCTGTACGACGTGCCCGAGGTCACCGAGGCTGCCGTGGTGGGCATCCCCGATCCCCGCTGGGGGGAGGTGGGGCACGCCTTCGTGGCCTTCGGCCCCGGGGACCTCGGCCCGGACGGCGACGCGATCCTCACCCTTTGCCGCGAGCGCCTGGCGCGGTACAAGGTCCCCAAGCACCTGACGGTGCTCCCCGAGCTGCCCAAGGGTTCCTCGGGCAAGATCCAGAAGCGGGACCTGCAGGAGATGGCCCATGACTGCCGGTGAACACGACCCCGCAGACCCCGCGCGCAAGATGATGGACCTGTGGACCGAGGCCGCCCGCGGCTACACCGACGCGGTGCAGTCGTTGTGGACCACGGCGGGCGAGGCGATGCGCGAGGCGCCCACCGCCCCCGACGACCCCGTCGCCGCCTGGGAGCGGATGACCCGAAGCTGGCAGGACGGGCTGGCCAACTTGACCTCCATGCAGGCCCGCTTCGTCGAGCGACTGATGGAGGGCATGCCCGACACCGCCGAGGGCCGCCTGGACGCCCAGACCTTTGGCCAGCTGCGGCGCCTGGCCGAGGACCGCTGGCAGGAGGAGCTGGACCGGTTGTCCCAGTCACCCGCCGACCTGGCCGGGGGACTCCAGGGCGCCGATCCCGAACGCCTCGGCGGGCTGTACAAGAGCATGGTCACCGAGTACCTGGCCGACCTCCAGTCCATGCCCGCGGACGCCTTCAAGCTGGACCTGCAACCCCTGGCGGAGGCCTGGCGCAAGGTGGCCAGTGGCGAGGACGACGGCGAAGCCCGCAAGCTGGTCGAGCGGCTGGTGGAGTCGGCGGCGGTCAAGATGCGCCACGGGGCGGAGTACTACGCGGATCCCGAGGCGACCCGTGTGGGGCAGACGCCGCGGGAGTGCGTGTTCGAACAGGGCAAGCTGCGGCTCTACCGCTACTCGCTGCCCGAGGGCGCCGGGGCCGTGGAACCCGCCGCGGGCGCGGCCCCGGTGCTCATCGTCTACTCGGTCATCAACCGGCCGTACATCCTCGATCTGCTGCCCGGCTTCAGCTTCGTCGAGCACCTGCTGGGTCAGGGCCTCGACGTCTACCTGATCGACTGGGGGGAGACGGAGCCGGGGGACCGGACCACGACCCTGGACAGCTACATCGAGCCCGGGATCGACGGTTGCGTGGAGGCAATCCGAGCGCGGACGGGCGCCGACAAGGTCTCCCTGTTCGGTCACTGCATCGGCGGCAACCTGGCGTTGATGTACGCGGCGCTGCACCCCCAGCGGGTGGAACGGCTGATCACCCTGACCACGCCGATCACCACGGCCGAGGGCGGGGTGGTGGCCCTGTGGACCGATCCCGCCGTCTTCCCCGTGGACGCCATCATCGACAGCACCGGCCACATGCCGGCGAAGCTGATTCGCTACACCTTCATGGCCATCAAGCCCTACTACGAGGTCATGAAGTGGAAGATGTTCCTCGAGAACCTGGGCAACGACGCCGTGATGACCCTGTTCATGCCCGTGGACCGCTGGGCCAACGAGAACGTGGATATCCCGGGGGAGGCCTTCCGCAAGTTCGTCCGCGAGGTCTTCCACGACGACCGCTTCCGCAACGGACGGACGCGGATCAACGGTCGCAGGGTGGATCTGTCCGCCATCGACTGCCCGCTGATGAACCTGACCGCGACCAAGGACTGGATCGTGCCGCCTGCGTCGGCGGACTTCCTCGGCGACCTGGTGGGCAGCGAGGACACGCGGCTGGTCCACATCGACGGCGCCCACGTGGGGATCATGATCGACCCCCGCGCCCGGCCCATCTGGACGACCATGAGCGATTTTCTGCGGGAGGCCGATGAAGGCTGAGTTGCCCCTGCTCGCAACCCTGACGATGCTCGCCGGCTGCGAGGCCAACTTCCATGAAGACCCCGAGCGCGACGACCGGGTGGAGTGGGGGACCACCGAGCTTCCGGAGGCTGCCTGCTTCGGCGACGGGGACGGGGTGGTCGACGCGAGCGAGGTGCAGGTGGATCCCGCCTTGGGGATCGGCACCTACGTGACGGTCAACCGGGGTGGGACGACCGTCTCCCTGGAGGATCCGGGGGGCGTCGACGAGGGACAGGGGCTCGTCTGGGACCTGTCGGCGGTGGACGCCGAACGAGACGAGCTGCTCCGCATCGGGCCGTCCCCCCTCGCGGGCCTGTGGTACGAAGCCCTCTTCCCGGACGACGCGTTCGACGCGCTGCTGGACGGTCCCACCGACATGCACGGGATCTACCGGCTGGACGACGAGGCCGGCGAGTTGCTGTTGCTGGGCATCGCTGCCGCGGAGGAGGGGGACCACCTGGTCTACGATCCTCCGGTGCCGCTGATGCGCTTCCCGCTGGCGGACGGGGACGGCTGGGTGGCCGATGACGCGGCCGCCGAGGGCGAGGTGGATGGGGAGGTCTACCCCCGGGACCTGGGCGCGGACGGGGTCGTGAGCCTGGTGCACACCTACGCCATGGAGGTCGACGGCGTGGGCACCGCGCGTCTGCCCTTCGGCGACCTGCCCGCCCTGCGCCTGCGGGTGATCCACCGCCAGGAGGCCTACAACAGCATCGCCGGCCTGTTCGCCGCGGACGCCTCCCGCGCGACGATCTACGTGACCGAGTGCCTGGGCATGGTCGCCCGGGTCCGCTCCCTGCCCGACGAGGTCGCCCCCGACTTCTCCGAGGCGCGCGAGGTGTTGCGGCTGGGGTTCGATCCGGAGATGCTGCCGTGACCGTGCCCGTGCCCGTGCCCGTGCCCGATCTTCCTCTTCTCCGGGTGCCACGGCCGATGTGTCGGACCCGGGTTGGCCCCGCCGTGTTCCTGCTCCTCCTGTTCCTCCCCGGCTGCGCACTGCGCTACCAGTCCGCGACGCTGGACTACACCGGCGAGGCATACCCCGTGGTGCGGGTGGGTGACGCGGACATCCGCTACGAAGTGAGGGGGCCGGACGACGGCGAGGCCGTCGTGCTGATCCACGGGTTCGGGGGCACGCTGGCCGCCTGGGACGCTCTGGTGATCGGGCTGGAGCACCGGTACCGGCTGTTGCGGCTGGATCTGAAGGGGTTTGGCCGCTCCAGCAAGTACGCCGGAGGGTACGGACTGGACGACCAGGTGGCGGTGATCCTGGCGCTGATGGACCGCGAGGGGATCGACCGGGCGCACGTGGTGGCCCACTCCTTCGGGACCGCAGTGGCCCTGGCCCTGGCCGAGGCTGCGCCGCAGAGGGTGGACCGGCTGGTGCTCACCAGCGCCTGGGTCTACGAGGAGCAGGTGCCCTGGTCCCTGCGTTCCGCGCGCACTCCGGGCATGGGGGAACTGATCTTCGGCCTGTGGTACGCCGAGAACCTGGACTGGCGCTTCGGACTGAGTTTCCACGACCCCGAGTACTGGGTGAGCGAGGAGGTGATGGAGCGATCCAAGGCCATGCTCGCGCTGCCGGGGGCCAAGGCCACCGCGCTGGCCACCATCCGCGACCTGGACCTGGCGGAGCGCCAGCAGCGCTACGATCGGATCGGCGCGCGCGTGCTGCTGATCTACGGGGAACAGGACCAGGTAGCCCTGCCGGCCTTCGGCCAGCGGCTACTGGGACATCTGCCCCACGCCCACCTGGAGCTGCTGCCCCGTTGCGGCCACTTCCCGATGCTCGAGGCCCTGTACCGTTACAACGCCCTGGTCCGCGGCTGGCTCGACGGCACCCTCGAGGAGGGCGAATGAAGGGCCTCCCCGTGGTTGCCTGCGTGGTGCTGGTCGCCGGGATCGCCCAGGCGGCCCCGCCTCCGCCACCCCCGGCCCCGCCCGAGTGGATCGACCTGGACGGGTACATGCGCGCTCGCGGGGCCCTGTACGTCAACCACGACCTGGACCGGGGCGGTACGCCCACCACCGGGGAGCCGATCTTCCCGATCCCGCCGTCCGAGTCCCAGGTGCTGGGCTCGATGGACGTCCGCCTCCGGATGGACCTGGGGATCCACATCGGTGACGTGGTCTCGGTGCACGCCCGGGTGGACGCCCTGGACAACCTGGTCCTGGGCTCGACCCCCGAGGGTTTCCCCCGCACCCGATGGACGCCCACGGCCTGGGCCACCACCGGTCAGGAGGCCCCGGCCGCGGGGACCAACGCGTTCACCGACAGCATCCGCCTCAAACGCGCATGGGGACAGGTCCTGACGCCGGTGGGACTGTTCGCCGTCGGCCGAATGGGGCTGCCCCGCTGGGGGCTGGGCGTGGTCGCGGCGGGGGCCGACGGGCTGGACGACGACTTCGACGACGACGTGGATCGGATCGCCTTCGCGACCCGCTTCCGCGACCACTTCGTGGGGCTCTCCTTCGACGTCAACGCCATCGGGCCCACCACCGCGACCTCGACGGGGAGCAGCACCCGCCGCGCCATCGATCTGGAGCTGCGGGACAACGTCTACACGGTGTCCGTGGCCCTCGGGCGCGACACGCCGGCCCATGCCATCCGCCGCCGGGCCGGAGCGGACAAGGGCACCTTCGACTACGGGCTGTACGCCACCTACCGCTGGCAGCGCGCCGAGTTCCCGGCCTTCTACATGCTCGGCCTCCCAGGCGAGGACGAGGCATGGACCACCGAGGACGCGGTCCTGCGGAGCGTGAAGGCCTTCGCCGTCGACCTGTGGTTCCGTCTGCACGTGGGACGCGTGCGCCTGGAGCTGGAGGGGGCCTACCTGCGCAGCCGGGTCGACAACGCCTCGCTGGACGCCGGGATCGACATCCCCCCGCTGACCTCCAACCAGGCCGGTGGTGCGTTCCAGTTCGAGGTGGAGGCCGTGCCGCGGCGCCTGGATTTTCAGCTCGAGCTGGGACTCGCGTCGGGGGACGACGCCCCCGGGCTGGGGGTGGCGCCGCCCCTGGACCAGCTGGAGAGCCAGGTGGGTGACCTGGACGGCCCCCAGTTCCACATCGACGACGACCTGACCGTGAACAACTTCCGCTTCCATCCCAACAAGGTCGTGGACGTCGTGTTCTGGCGCCAGATCGTGGGCACGGTCACCGACGCCTTCTACGCCCGTGCCGAGCTGACCTGGCACGCCAGCCCCCGCTTCGACCTGACCCTGGCGGGCATCCCGTCGTTCGCCGTGAAGCCGGAGTCGACCCCCAACCAGCAGGCCTTCTACGGGGCCGAGGTGGACCTACACGCGCGCTGGAGTCCCGTGGCCGGATTCCAGGTCCGCGGCGATCTGGGGCTCTTCGTTCCCGGCCACGCCCTGGACAACCCCCAGCTCCGGCTCCAGGCCCGCCCCGCCCTCGGCGGGCACCTGGCCGTGGCCTTCGAGTACTGAGCCATGGGCACGGACACGAGAGCGGACCTTCAGGGTTGGCACCCCTGTGTCTCCCTGCTGATCGTGGTCGCCTGCCTGGTCGGATGTGGCCCCTCGGTCCCGGCAGGTGACGAGGTCGCGCCCATCCCCGAGTGCGTGGCCGAGCTCGACGGGGTGATCGACGCCGCCGAGCTTCCGCTGGCCCCGGGGGTGGAGGTCCGCTACACCCGAAACGCCACCGACGCCCCCGTCGAGTTCGACCCCGACGGCCTCCTGGATTCCGGGGGAGGTCGTTTCTGGGACTTCGAGGAGGGGCCCACCGACGTGGGCGCGACCTTCGAGATCCTCGACCCCCCGGACACCCCCTGCGCCGACCTTTTCGACGACGTCACCTACGCGGCTCCGATCCTGGTCGAGACGCCGGAGGTGCTGGGCTGCTTCCGCCGCACCGAGTTCGACGACGGGACCGCCGAGCTCGCCATGCTGGGGATGGTCAGCGCCGGGGGCGTGGCGCCCGCGGCGGCCACACGCCTGGCGTACGACGAGCCGCTGGTCCTCTACCGGTTCCCGCTCGCCCTCGGCGACTCCTGGGAGCAGACCGTCGGCTACCGCTCCGCCGTCGCCTACGGCGTACCCAACCAGGGTCTGGAGACCTACCGCTTCGAGGTGGACTCCCGGGGGACCGCCCGGATCCCGGGAGGCATCGCCATCGAGGACGTGCTGCGGATCCGGGTCGAGCTGGAGCAGACCCTGGCCCTCGCCGTCGGCGAGCCGACGCGCACGATCCACCAGTTCCAGTGGATCCGCCCCTGCTTCGGCGAGATCGCCCGGTCGGCGTCCAACGAAGCGGGCTCGTCCACCCACGACGAGCTGCGGCGGTACTACCCCTGAGGGAAACCTCCACCGTCGTGGGGCGTTTCAGTGGACAGGGCGCCCCAGCCCTCGGGTACCGATGAACACGAACCACGGCCGACGTCGGGGGATCGTGGCCCTCGCCGCCTCCCTCGCCCTGTGGACCACGTCCTGCGCCCGCCCTGCGTCTACCGACGACCGCGTGTCGAACCCGACCCCGGAGCCGGATACCGCGGTCGAGGCTGCGACCTCCGCCCCCGAGGAGCCCCCTCCCGAGCCCCCACCCCCCACGCCCAGCGTCGGGGTCGAACGGGCGAAGGAGGTGTTGTTCCGGGAGGTGGAGCCCCCCGCTCCCGACTGCCCGGAGGCAGAGGCGCCCGTCGCCTGCCTGCTCTCCGCCCGCTACGGAGACGACGCCCGTGCCCTGTCGTCGGCCCGTGCCCTGTTCGACGAGTTCGGCGACGTGGCGGGACTGGAGGAGGAGCATGAGATGGACGGCGGGTTCCGCGGGACGATCCACATCGTTCCCGAGCGGCCCGTGGGCCGGCACCGGCACCACTTGACCTGGGTGCTGGAGGCCCAGCGGGACATCGCGTCCGTACTCGAGGGGCTCGCGCAGCACGCCGACGAGCCCGTGGCCTTCCGCCACACGGCCCTGGTGTGGCTCTTCTTCCGTTCCGTGGGTCGCACCACCCCCTCGATGGTCGCGTGGGACTGGGAGGTGGCCTACAACGTGTCCGGCTCCCTCAACAAGTCGGAGACAGCCGTTCGCGAGGCCGTCGTCCACGAGCTCTTCCACCTCAACGACCGGGCCCGGGGAGGATGGTCGCGCAGGGAGATCGGCTATGCCGTGGACCGCGTCGTCGACCAGTGCGGGACGGACATCGATTGCCTGAGACCCTATGCGCCGTGGAAGACCAAGGTCCGCGGAGGGACGTACTACGCCTTCCAGCCGGACAACGGGGACATCGCCCGCGAGTACGCCGCCGAGCTGGCCGTGCGGTATTTCGTCGAGCAGCGCGCGATCCTGGCCGGGGAGACCCCGACGGCGCCGTCGTTCAAGTGCGGCCCCTGGCAGAACGGCGTCGCCTGGGAGGCCATCGCCGGCGAGTTCTTCGGGGGGGTGGACCTGACACCCGATTGCCCGTCCGACCCATGAGACCGACAATGGATCCATGCGCGCCGGTCACCACCTCACCACGCTGATCGCCGTGGCCGCCCTGGCCACCTCGGCTGCCGCCGGGGAATGGCGCCACGAGAAGGGGGAGGAGGGGAACCGCGTCTCCTCCCGAGCCACCGAGGGCACGTCGGTTCGCGAATACCGGGTCGAGATGCAGCTGGACGTCGCGCCGGACGCCATGTGGGCCGTACTCACCGACTGGGGCGGCGTGCTCGCCGAGCACCCCCAGGTGATCGAGCAGCGCGTGCTGTGGCGCGGCGACGACGAGGTGGTGGTCTACGAGGTGGACGACTGCTCGCCCATCAAACCCCGGGACTTCGCCTACCGGATCCGCATCGGTCGCGACGGGGACGCCCGCACCCTGCGCAACGAACTCGCGGAGGACCTGGCCCCCGAACCCCGCGATGGGATCGTCCGGGTCCCGGTCTACCGGACCTCCTGGACCGTCCGCCCGTCCGGCGAGGGCACCGAGGCCGTCTACACCGTGCTCTACGACGCCGGCGGACGGGTCCCGTCGAAGGTCTACGGACTGGGCATGCCGTCGTACCTGTACGCGATGCGCGCCTGGTTCCAGGAACAGGCCAGCGCCCGCTGAGTCAGCGCTCGGTGAGCCAGCCCAGCTCTCTCGCCCCTTCGAGGACCTGTTCCGCGTGCCGGGAGGTCCCGGCGGGATCCCAGACCTGGCGAACCCGGCCGTCGGTGCCGATGAGGAAGGTCACCCGGCGGGCGATGTCCACGCCGAAGAACGATCCCGCCACCCCGTAGGCCCGGGCGGCCTCTCCGTCCGGGTCGGCGAGCAGGGTGAAGGGGAGACCGTGCTTGTCCGCGAACTTGCGGTGGCTCTCCACGCTGTCGAAGGAGATGCCGACCACGTGGAGCCCCCCGGCCCGCATCTCTCGATTGGCGTCCCGCAGCGAGCAGGCCTGGGCGGTGCAGCCCGGGGTGAAGTCCTTGGGGTAGAAGTAGACCACCAGCGGCTTGTCGGACCACAGATCGGCCAGGGACACGGACTCGCCGTCCTGGTTCGCCAGCGTCAGGTCCGGCGCGGCCTCTCCCACCGCCGGGACGGCCCCGGCGTCGCGCTTTCCCCAGGCCTGGGAGGGCATCGAGAGCAGGAAGGTCACCAGCGCCAGCGCCGCCAGTCCCACGGTGGCGAAGGTCAGGAGATGCTGGGCCCTGCGCGTCTGGAGCGCAGCGACCAGGGTGCGGACCGAGTGCCTTCTCCAGGGGTGCCGGGTCATGTGCGCCTCCAGTATCTACAGGACCTGTAGATAATGTAATCAGCGCACCGGGCCGCGCAACCGGGGGGCCGGGCCGGGGAGGACTACTCCGCAGGCGCCACGTTGAGCCAGATGTCCAGATCCGAATAGGTGGCCCCGTACCAGGGGAAGTGGGTGCCTTCTTCGATCTGCGGGAGGCCGATGGTGAAACGGGGATCCCGGGTGTCCTCGACCGAGGCGTACTCGTTGCCGATGTTCAACGTCGCCTCCACGTAGTCGCCCACCTGCTGGCCGGATTGCCGGAGGGTGACCCGCGAGAAGAAGGGTTCGACGCGGACCTCCACCCTCCAGGTCTCGCCGGCGGGCCAGGGTCCCTGGATGTCGGTGGCCGACGCCATGTAGTTGTACATCTCGAGCCGGTCCGGCCCGGGCTGGCACCCCTCGTCGAAGGGGTGGAACACGGCCCTGGCGAGCATCTGCGTGTCCTCGGCGGTCCCCCCGAAGGTCGCGATGGGGATGTAGAGCGGACAGCCATCGTGCTCTTGCGCGATCTCGGCCAGGTTGTCGGGCGTGGTCAGGGTGAAGCGCAGCACGGCGCAGTAGAACCCCTCGCCGGGTTGCAGGGGCTCCACCGACCAGCTCGAGGCGCCGTCCTGGACCTCGAGGACGATCCCCTCCTGCTCGACTACCCGGGTGTAGGGGCAGTTCTTGTTCACCACCGGGGGGGGATCGTCGTAGCTGGTGGTGTCATCGTCTCCCGCGGTGGAGTCGTCGTCCTCCGCGGATGTGTCGTCGTCGACCGCGGTGGTGTCGTCGTCCGCCGCGTCGTCGTCGTCCGGGGTGGCGTCGTCGTCGTCGCCCGAGGCGTCGTCGTCTCCGAGGGCCTCGACCAGCGGAGGGGTGCACCCTCCGACCGCGAACGACAAGAGCGTGAGCGCCAGGATTGCGCGCAGGAACACCGGCCGACCTCCCGGAGCCCCATCTTACCCCCGGGAGAGAATCTCGATCTCGGTTCGGGTCAGGCGACGAAGTCGTCGCCCTTCCGCCAGTCGGCGGCGCACAGCCCGCCGCTCTGGAACGCCTGCACGGTCCGGAGCACCTCGTTGGGGCTGCGCCCGACCTCGGTGTCGTTGATGCTGGCCGAGCGGACGATGCCCTGATCATCGACCACCACCGTGGCCCGGTAGGCGATGCCTGCCCCCTCCTTGAGCACGTGGAACGCGTTGCTGAGCTCGTGGTTGGTGTCCGCGACCACCGGGTGGGTGATCTCTTGCGGGAACAGCTCCCGGTCCGCGAACCACGCGGCGTGGCTGAAGTAGGAGTCCGTGGAGGCGCCGATCACGGCCACTCCGTCCTCCTGGAAGTCGGCGAGCAGGGCCTGGAACCCGCGGATCTCCGTGGGGCAGACGAAGGTGAAGTCCAGGGGGTACCAGTACAGGACGTACCACTGGCCCTGGAGGTCCTTGCTGCTGACGGTCTGCTGCTCGCCGTTGACGTACGCGGTGGCGGTCCACTCGGGGGCCTTGATTCCGACCATGCTCATGGTTGTCTCCTTCTTGGGACGCCGTGGGGGCGTTTGGATAGACTTAACTACCTGAAGTCGACTAAGCTAATAATCACCGGGGACGGAGGGACAAGGGGGGTGGGTGAAAACCGCGGGAATAGGGGTCCCATTGGTGGGTTCTGGTGGGTGATCGCCGCACGACGGTGCGTGGCCGATCGCCCCGTTCACCTCCCGTGGCGGGGCGACACCACGCGCCGTTTTTTTTGTTCTAGCGCTTGGTTCGGTTGAGCTGGGACAAGAGGTCGTCCATGCGGGTGCGGAGGTTGTCCAGGGCGGGATCGGATCCGCCGTCCGGGGCTTCCTCGCCGGCCGCAGCGGTCCCGTCGCCGTCCGCTGACCCCGGCGCCGGAGGGGGGGAGGCGGCCGCGGCGCCGAATCCGGGCATCCCCGGGAAGCCGGGCCAGCCGTCGAGCATGCCCGTCATCTGCCGCTCCCAGGCCTGACCCGTACTGAGGAACTGCTTGATGGCCATGGAGAGAAAGGCAGCAAAGGGGCCCTGCATCATCGTGCCCTGGACCTTGATGATGTGGTGCAACAGCTCCACCGGCAGCAGGTCCAGCCGATCCTGCTCCTCGAGGATCACCTGGGTCAGGACCAGACGGGTGAGGTCGGTGCCCTTGTTGGCGTCCACGACCTGGATCGTGGCCCCGTCGCGGATCATCCCGGCCAGATCCTCCAGGGTGATGTAGCGGCTCCGGTTCGTGTCGTAGAGGCGCCGGTTGCTGTACTTCTTGATCAGGATCGTGCCGGTTGGTGCAGTTGCTTCCGCCATCGCCGAGCATCCCTTCGTGCGTGCGAACAACGTAACCCGAATCGGAGAGGATGACAACGGTCAGGCTATGTTGCGACGCAAAAGAAACGTTGATCTTCGGCGGGGGTTGGACTAGGGTTTCAGGCGGATGTGATGTTGCAACTGCGAAGACAGGAGGAGTCATGTCCGGAGAGCGCGGCGCGGGAGATCCCCTCGGTGCCCAGGCGATGCGGGCCTGGACCGGAGCCCTGGACTCCTGGTGGGAGATGGTGCTCACCGACTCCCGCCGCATGCAGGAGCTGGCGGGCAAGCTCGCCGGGATCGGAGCCCAGGAAGGGGCGGCCGGTGGCGTGTCACCCGCGGACCTGGCGGCCGTACTGCAGGCCCTCGAGCTGGTGCAGAAGCGCCTCGACGCCCTGGACGACCAGGTCGCTGTGCTGGCCGACGGCATGAGCCAGGTCGTCGGCCACCTCCAGCGCCTCGAGGAGGGGCGCGAGGGAAGCGGGGGCTAGCGTGGCCGAACCTGGCCACGGTGTACGGCAGGGTCGACCGGGCCCGGAAGCTCTCTGTCACGGCGGGCTGGTCCCCCGGGGCGGCCACCCGTCGTGCTGCTCCGGAGCTCCGAGACGGCACGGCCGGGCGAGCCGACCGTGGCGCCCGGCCGAACGGCATCTTCCCCGCCGGTTGCTGGCCGTCCTGCTGGTCCTGTCGGTGCCGGGGATCGCGTCCTCCACCGACCTCTTCGACCCCACCACCGCCGACGCCTCCTGGGACGACACCTCCCCGGTGACCCAGGACCTGGACGGGCTGCCGGTCTGGGACCGGGTCGAGCGCCTGGTCGATCCGGACACGGTGCTCTTCCGCCAGGAGGACTTCGCCCCCGGCTGGTCCTGGGACGACGACTCGGTGGTCTCCCCCCACGTGGCGACCGCGTTCGGCACGAGTACGCCCCATTCGGGGACGGTACTGCTGCACTTCGCCCCTGGCTGGGCCCTGGCCGACCATCCCTACCCGGTCGTCCTCCTGCCCGGGGCGGGGGCGAGCGCCACCGGCGTGTTGCCGCCCCTGGCCCGCCACCTGGCCGCCGAGGGGCATGCGGTGTTCGCCGTCACGTTCGCCCACCCCCACGGGGACGCCTTCCAGCAGGCCGAGCAGCTGGCCAACGCCATCGCCCGCGTCCGCGAGGTCACCGGTGCCGAGCAGCTCGATCTGCTCGGCCACAGCAAGGGCGGGATCGCGGCGGCCGTCTACCTCTCCCACCGGGCGGACCTGGACTGGGACGGAGGCGACCGCGCGGCAGCCTACGGTTCGAGGGGCACCCCGTACCGAGGCGACGTCCGCCGCTGTGTGTTCTCGGGCAGCCCTCTGGGCGGGGTCGACACCGCCTTCCGCTGGACCTCGGCCCACATGGCGACCGGCCACGGCAGTGATCCGCTGACTCCGTCCCCCTGGACGACCTTCTATCCGTACACCACCGTCAACCTGCTGGTGTTCGAGGACCTGACCGCCGTCGACCTGTGGCCCGACGGGGGCGATCCCTTCCCCGGTCAGGCCCAGCTGCTCGCCCGCTGGGACGGCCTCTACCCCCTCCCCGGGGACGATCTGCTCCTGGGGCCCTATGCCCTGCAGCAGGACTGGTGGACCACCTACCACGGCGGCCTGGGCTTCTACAGCTACGCGCCCGGGATCGACGACGCCGTCGAGAGCACCGGCGGACTTCTGGACACCCTGGACGGAGCAGGCATCGATCCGGCGGTGGAGATCGCGGTGCTCGCCGGCACCAACCCGCTGATCTGGATCGACGGTCGCGAGCTCCTCGTGGACGTGTTCGGCGAGTTCCTCACCGACTTCCTGGGCCAGGGCTCCGCGTTCTACGCCGGATTCCTGGCCGACGTGCTCGCCCCCCGCTTTCCCGGCTTCGAGCTCACCGACGACGAGGAGTTCGGGGTGAGCGAGGGCGCGCTGATGTTCGGCGAGATATCGGGCCAGAGCGACGGGGTGGTCTTCACCCAGTCGGCGTTGGCGTACACCGGCCTGACCGCCCGCGGGGCCGCGGTGCTGGACACCCGCACCGTGGACCTGGCGCACATGGATCTGCTCTTCGCCGGCGAGGAGATGGGCCAGTTCCTCCTCGATCAGGGCGAGGCGGACCCCGACGAGCTGCGGCACCTGCGGGCCCTGGGCCAGCGCTACCTGGAGGAGGACACCTTCTCCTGGTACGCCGAGATGCTGGCCCACGAGGGGGACGACGACGACGACACCACGGGCGACGACGACACGACGGGCGACGACGACACCACCGGGGACGACGACACGACGGGGGACGACGACGACGGCGAGCCGAGCGACGACGACGATCCGTGGTCGGGGGGCTGTGAATGTGACCACGGAACCGCCGTGCGCAGCCCCATGGTCCTGCTGGTCTCCCTGGTCCTGCTCGCCGTCCTCCGGCGAGGGAGATCATGATCGAACCACGGAATGTCGCCGCGAACCCCGCGGTCGACCTGCTCCGCAGACAGCGCCGCTTCCTGGACGCCACCGTGCTCCGGCGCAACCCCGGGCCGAGCTGGCACACGCCCCACCAGGTGATCCTCGACGAGCCCGCCTTCCGGGTTCGCGACTTCTCCCGGCGCGGCGCCGCGGGCAGGGCGGCGATGCGCATGGACGGCCGGCGCCACCCGGTGCTGATCGTGCCCCCCGAGGTGAACTCCTCCCACGTGGTCGACTTCGGGCCCGGCCAGAGCCTGGTGCGCGCGGTCCTCGACGCCGGCTTCCCCCGGGTGGCCAGCCTGGACTGGCGCTCCGCGAGCGGCGCCGCAGCGCGGAGGGACGTGGACGACTCCCTGGGCTCGATCCTCGACGCCGCCGAGGCCCACGGCGGCCGGGTCCACCAGATAGGCCAGTGTAAGGGGGGCTGGGAGTACGCCATGGTGGCGGCGCAGTGCCCCGACCGGGTCGCGTCGTTGACCCTGGTCGCGGCCCCCATCGACTTCCACGCCGGCCAGGGCGCCCTGCGCCCGGTGGTCGACACCATGCCGATGGCTGCCTACGCGGGCCTGGTGGCGGCCGGCGCCGGGGTCATGCGCGGCGAGCTGATCTCCACCGGCTTCGACAACCTGCTGCCCCTGGACCGCTACCTGGGCAAGTCCCTGCGGATCTGGCGCAATCTGGACGACCCGGACTGGATGGAGCGCTTCCACCGCCTCGAGGACTGGTACCGCTGCCCCAAGGACCTGCCCGGCCCCATGTACCTCCGCGCCGTGCGGGAGCTGTTCAAGCACAACCTCCTGGTCGAGGGCCGCTTCATCGCCCTCGGCCGCCCGGTCGACCTCTCCACCATCACCTGCCCCCTGGCCCTGGTCACCGGGACCCGCGACCACATCACCCCCCCGTCCCAGACCCGGGCGATCCTCGACCACGCGGCCCCCGCCAGAGTGCTGGATGTCCAGGTGGACGCGGGACACGTGGGCACCTTCATGGGCCGCGAGGCGATTCGCGATCGCTGGCCAGACGTGCTTATCTGGTTGGCCTGCTGATCCCCGAAGACCACGGCGGCGGGCAAGGGCGCGTCTTCGTGCGTATTGAGGAGACCAGGAGGAGCCCGTGCACCGACCCATGGAAGAGGTGATCCGTCTCTGCCTCGAGATCGACACCACAGCCCGGAAGATCTACGAGCACCTCGCCCGGCAGTCCTCGCTGCCCGGGCTGCCGGAGTTCTGGACGGGGATGGCGGCGGAGGAGGCGAGCCACGTCGCGTACTGGGCGCGGCTGCACGAGATGGCCCAGCGGGACCTGATTCCCGTGATCTTCGACGATCCGGAGGCCGAGGCGCAGGGATTGCGGGAGACCCGCCGCAAGGTCGCGGATCTCGTGCGAGAGAGCGCGACCGAGGCGAGCCCCACGCGGGCCTTCCACATCGCCCTCCGGCTCGAGTTCTACCTGCTCCACCCGACCCTGGAGACCCTGTTCCACTACCTCAAGACCTTCACCCTGGAGGCCACCCCCGAGGACGAGTACGAGCAGCACATCCAGGGGTTCCTCGTGGCGTTGCGCGACTTCGGCGCGTCCACGCCGGATCTGGAGCTGCTGGGCGAGGTCGTACAGCGGCTGTGGACTCAACAACGGGCGGCCACCGTGCAGAGTGTCCAGGATCCCCTCACCGGGGTCCTCAACCGCCGCGGACTGTTCAACGCCGTCCACCCCCTCGCGCATTTTGCCCACCGAAGCGGCAAGCCGGTGGCCGTGCTCCTGGTGGATCTGGATCGGTTCAAGGCCCTCAACGACACCCAGGGGCACGCCGCGGGTGACCAGGCCCTCAAGTCGGTGGGAAGGGCGCTCAAGGGCGCGGTCCGGGCATCGGACGTGGTGGGCCGCTACGGCGGGGACGAGTTCCTGGTGTTCGCCACCGGTGTGGGGAGGGAGAACCTCGCCGAGTTCGCCCAGAAGGTCCGAGAGGCCATCTCCAACCGGCTTGGGGCAACGGAACCGCCCGTGACCGCGAGTGTCGGGATGGCGACGGCGACGTTCTCGGGGGCCGTCGACGCCGAGCTGAAGGAACTCATCGCGGCGGCCGACGCCCGGCTGTACGAGGCCAAGGCCCGGGGGGGAGATCGGGCCTGTTCGTGACCCGATGCCCCTTCCCGGGGCTTCGACTGGGGCGCCGGTTCAGCCCTCCGCGGGCAGGAAGATCCCGAACCAGCGATCGGTCTCGCGACGGCCCGCCTGCAGCGACCGCCGGAGCATGTCGTGGCCCGCGGCGTTGAGCTCGTCGGTGGCCTCGCGGTAGGGCTTCGTCCAGTCGGCGACGGTGTCCGGGGTGTGCTTGTGCGCCTCGTCGGCCAGCTTCCGGCCCTCCTTGTGGGCGTCCAGCAGAGCGTCGAAGGTCGCCAGGGCGCCCCTGCGCTGCAGCTCGAGGATCTGCTTGGGGTCGAAGGTCGCGTTCATCAGCTCGATCGGGGTCATCCCTCTGTCCTCCCTCGTCGGGGTGCCCCGGTTTCGGGTTGGTGCGTCCCGGGCCGACGACTTCCTCAAGGTAAGTGCGACTGCACAATGCGTCAAGGGGGAAATGTTGCATTGCGTCAAAATACCATGAAAGTTGAGTGACAATAGGTAGATGGAGATGAATACATGAGCTTCTGAACGCGCCTGATTTTGCGCACACAATGATGCGATGCACAATCTGCCGGGCGGCCCGGACGTCGCGACCGGGGTTGACGGCGCCGGGGGCACCCGGAAAGCTGGGAGCATCGACGAGGGAGGGTGACGATGCCCGGGAGACGGACGCTGATGCTGCTGGTGATGGTGGGGGCCTGGGGCGCCTGGGGGTGCATCCCAGCCCTGCCCGAGGACGACGACACCGCCGGTGACGACGACGACACGGGCGACGACGACACCGGGGACGACGACACCGGAGACGACGACACCGGGGACGACGACACCGGAGACGACGACACCGGAGACGACGACACCGGGGACGACGACACCGGGGATGACGACACCGGGGACGACGACACCGGGGACGACGACACGGGCGACGACGACACCGGCGACGACGACACGTCCGGCACCGATGACGACGGTGACGGCTGGACGGTGGAAGACGGGGACTGCAACGACAACGATCCCACCGTCCATCCCGGCGCCGACGAGGACTGCGATGGCATCGACACCGACTGCGACGGCGTCCCCGGCCCGGAGGAGATCGACGACGACGGGGATGGCTTCAGCGAGTGCCAGGGGGACTGCGTCGACTTCGACTACGAGATCTATCCCGGCGCGATCGAGATCCCAGGGGACGGCATCGACCAGGACTGTGATGGGGCCGATCCGCTGGCGTCGACCTACCTCTACGCCTTGCTGGTCGAGGACTATACGGACCCCGCGGGCCTGATCGCGTACGAGGTGGATCCGGTCACCGCCGGCCTCTCTCCCCTGCCCGGGGCGCCCTGGCAGCTCACCGCCGACGCCGCCCAGTCCGACGGCCGATCGCCGATGGCGCTGGATCCCCTGCGCCGCTTCCTGTTCGTGGGTGGCAACAAGAGCAACTTCATCGAGGCCTACCGGATCGATCCGGTGACCGGCCTGCTCAGCGCGGTCCCCGGCACCCCCTTCCCCCTCAACGGCGTGCCCTACGACGCCGAGGTCGACCCGTCGGGCAGCTTCCTGTACGTGCTCAACGAGTGGTCCGAGATCGACGCCTTCACCATCGACCCGGCCACGGGGACGCTGCAGGACATCAACGGCTCGCCCTTCCCCCTCGGATCCTACTGCTTCGACATCGAGATCCACCCCAATGGCGCCGAGCTGTTCTCGGCCCACTACTACGCCAACGTGGAGGTGGACACCATCGACGGCAACACCGGCGTGCTGACCTACGCCGAGTCGCCCATGCTCGTCGATCCAGGACGGGTCAAGAGGCTCGAGACGGATCCGCTGGGCGAGTATGTCTACGTCCGGGACGTGGACATGGGCGTCTACGTTCTGGAGCGCAATCCGCTCAGCGGCCTGTGGCAGCAGACCAACGCGAGCCCCTTCGCCGCCGAGTTCAACGACGGCCTCGCTGTCCATCCCACGGGCGATTGGCTCTACGTGCCCGAGGACCCGGACACCCTGTCCATCTGGGAGGTGGGGCCCGGCTTCCTGTGGCCCGCGGTCGGTTCCCCGACGCTGTGCGGAGCCTCCCCGGGTGACGTGGCCATCTCACCCCAGGGAGACACCCTCTTCGTGGCCGCGGATCAGGACGACTCGATCTACCGGTACATCGTGGACCCGGTCGACGGCATGCCCCACCTGGAGGGCGAACAGCCGTCCCCGGCCAACTACTGGGATTTCGAGGCTCTGGTCGTCTACTGAAGATCCGGCGCCGGGGTTACCAGCGCCCCGCCAGGGTCACCGAGCCGCCCTCGGCGCCCCCCTCGAGGATCAGGTAGGCGCTGCTGTTGCTCTTGCCGGCGGCGATCCACACCGGGATCCCCACCGCGGCGGTGACGGCGCCGACCCCCGCGATCACGTACCCCGCCCGCGCGCCGTTGGCGGCCTGGGCGTACTCGTCCCGCATCTCGTCGCGCTTGCGCGCGTTGTCCGTGGCCGTGTACTCGTCGATGATGTCGATGACCTCGGCGCGCTTGGCGAGGCCGATTCCGAGCCCCACGCCGGCGGTCACCCCGCCGGCGATGACCATCACCGGACCCGGGTTGAGCTTCTTGCTCGTCGTGCTCTTGGATCCCTTCGTCGACCCGCCCGCCCCGGGGTTGGCCACCCGGTTCCCCCGGTCCGTGACCTCACCGGTGGGCTTGCTGGACGTGCCGGAGTCCACACCGGCGCCCGGGATCTCCCGCACTTCGCGGCTGGCGGCGTAAAAGCGGAAGATCCGGCCGAAGGCCGGCTCGACGATGTAGGCCTCCGTGTCCCCGGTGCGGGCCAGAGCCGCCACCAGGGCGTCGCCTGCCGGTGCGCCGCCCTCGTCACCGGCCAGGAAGCTCTCGAACAGCTCGCGGGTGGGCCCGATGTTGACGGTCTCGCCCTCCACGAAGCGCACGGCCAGGCGCAGCTGGCCGCCGGTGCGGGTCTTGACCGCCACCTGGTGCAGTCCGGGCCGCAGCGCCCCGTCCTCGGGCACGGTCCCTCCATCCACCAGGATGTCCTTGGCCTCCTCGGCCGCGCCGAACGCGGGCCAGACCTGGGCGTCCCGGGACCGCAGGGCGTCGAGGACCGCCGAGTTGAAGACCTGCTGGGCTTCGGGGGGGTAGGTCTCGTCCCAGTCCACGTCCGGGTCGAACACCGCGGCCATGGCGAACGCCGCATTCGCTCCCTCGCGGTCGCCCGCCTGGAAGTTGGCGTACCCCAGCAGCATCGCGGCGCGGGAGAGCTGGATCGAGTCCACCGGGTGGGTGATGCAGGCCAGCGCCTCGCTCAACGGCGCCAGGGCGTTGATCGCCCGCGAGTACTCCAGGAGGTCCAGGGCGTCCTCGGCCTCGGCGAGCCGGGCGATCAGCTCCACGTCGCCCTCGTCCTCGGGACAGAGGGCCACCTCGGCGACCCGGGGCCACAGGTCGGCGTCCCCGAACACGTAGCCCATCAGCGGCTCGGTCCGGGACACGTCCTCGTCGGTGTACCCCAGCCGTCGGGCCACGGCGGCCCGGGCCTGGTCCGCGTTCTCGTCGCCGGAGCCGACGAAGAGCACCAGCGGTCCGTCCGCCTGTGCCCGGGCGACCACCGGTGCGCTCAGCAACCCTGTGACGAATGCGACGATCAGCGCCGCGCCCCATCCCCTCGCATCAAGCCTCATCCACTCACTCCTGCATCCGCGGGCGCGTTCCGAATCGCCCTCACGATCTTCCAGTGTACGCCGGGTTCGGGGTGGCTGCACCCCGGGTCAGTCGTCCGTGCACCGCAGCTCGATGGCCACGACTCCGCCGTCCTGGGGTTGCCAGCTGATGACCTCGATCGAGGCCGGCTTCGCCACGTCCTTGACCGCGTGCAGGGCCTCGAGGGAGGTGCCCACCGGCCGGTAGAGGATCCGCATCCCCGGGGGACGGGACACCACCTCGCGCACCTCCTCGGTCACCTGGACCACCGCCGTGCGCTTCGCCCGGTCGATGGCCGGTTCGGCCAGGACCAGCGCCAGCTCCTGTTCCCGGGCCTCGGGGGACTCGAAGAAGTCCGCGAGCGCGGCGTAGTCGGCATGGATCCCGTCCACCTCGCCCCCGGCGCCCTTCATCAGGGCGTAGACCCCCGAGGTGGGCCCCTCCAGGCTCACGGTCACGGTCTGACCGGGGCCCGCCAGCTCCCGGTGGTCCGCCGACAGACGGGACTTGCAGGTCCGGTCGGACTCCTCGTCGAGGCACGTGGCCGGCTCCTCGCTCACGGTGACCGAGCGGATCACCTCCTCGGTGGCAGGGAGCCGCTTGCGCAACAGGATCTCGCCCGCATCGGGCTGGAAGGCCTGCAGGGTGGCGTGATCACACGCCTGCACCGGTTGCGGGGGCGCGGCCAGCGCCACGCAGGCCAGCGTCGCGCAGGTCAGTGCGGTGGGTCGCATGGTGTCCGGGGAGATGCGCTAGCGAAGGCGTCGTCGGAGCAGGACCCCGAGGAGCGCGGCCAGGCCGGCCGTGCCGCCGATCCGGCCGCTGCGGGCGACCGCACAGGTATTGGCGGTCTCGTACACCTGAGCGGGATCCATCAGGAAGGGGTTGTCCCCGGAATAGGACTGATTCTGGGATTCCTGTTCCTCGATCTGCTCGGGGGTGGGCTGCTGGGGCCAGGTCGCGTCCTCGGGCCACGGTTCGTCCAGGGCCTCCTGCAGGACGCTCTGGGTGGGCGGCGAGCCCCCCTGGTAGCGCACGGTCATGTCCCGGCCGACCAGGACGTAGAAGGGCACCGTGGCGCCCCCGGCGCCGATGGCGAGGGAAGCCTCGTAGCTCTGGTCGTTGAGCACGGGGAAGGTGATCCCGTAGTAGTCCACGTACCCGTTCACGGCGCCCTGGTAGCCGTCGATCAGCAGGGCCATCGTCACGTAGCCGTCATCCTTGCGGGCCTGGTACTCGTCTTCCGCCATACTGGCGAAGGTCGCGCAGCTGCCTCACGAATCCGCGGTGGACACGATCTGGATCACGTTGCCGTAGAAGCTGTACAGGTGCACCTGCTGCACCCAGTAGTTGGGCAGCGTGAAGTCGGCCACCACGTCCCCGTACGCGCTCCCCGTTCCCTCGAGATCGAAGGGGTAGGGGAAGTGGTCCCACACCCGCTCGCCGTTCCCGTCGAGGTACTCGAAGTCGTCGGGGTCCAGCGGATCGGTGAACATCTCCCACTCGGCACCGTCGAGGTAGCCGTCCCCGTCGGTGTCCTCCACCGCGGGATCGGTCTCGATCTCGGCCTCGAAGGTGTCGTACAGGCCGTCGGCGTCGGTGTCGACGAGGTCCGCGATGTCGTCGTCGTCACCCACGGCCGATGTGCAGCCCGCGGCCAGCAGGCCGGCTGCGAGGAGCGCCGTGGCGAACAGCGCGAGGCGTGTCCAGGTCGGGGGCAAAGCGTCACCTCCTGGGGATGGAACGGGTTCCTTCCACGGTAGCCCGCGCAGCGCCGTCGGATCAATGAATTCCACGGCTTCGCTCGCGTTTTGGCCACCCGCGGCGGCGCGTCCGGCAGGGCGATTTACGCTTGCAGACGGCGTCGGCTCGTACTATCAGACGGAGGCTCCCGCGACAGAGAGGACTCCGACCATGTTCCTGACGGGACTGACCCATCGCCGGCGTCTGTTCGACATCGCCATGCGCTGGCTGGTGGACGACCCCCACCCGGATGACGGCAGGATCGTCACCGAGATCTTCGTGTACGAGGGGCTCGTGTCGGTCTATGCGGCCCAGCGATTCATGGACGAGATCTACGAGCAGGTGTTCGGTGAGCGCCTGGCCCTGGAACCCATCCACTACAAGCACGAGCTGCGGGAGATGGCGCTGGAGGCCATCGGCGAGCCCACCCCCCGCCAGTACGAGATGATGGAGTGCTACCACTCCAACCCCGAGGCCTTCTTCCGCCGGATGCCCATCGACGGTGTGATGGGTTTCACCTCCGACGCCCGGCTGGTGGGGACCTTCCGCCTCAAGCGGCCCCGCCGGGTGGCCGAGAAGACCAGCCGCCGCATCGCCGACCACCTGGGACGGGTGATCCGGGGGCGCGCCGAGGACAAGGCGCGCCAGCGGGCGGAGCGCAGGGGCATCCCGCTGGACGAGCTGGTCTCGACCCACGAGGAGCAGAAACGCGAGTTCACCGAGGCCGAATCCCAGCTGGCCGACCAGTTCCGCCAGCGAAAGATCCGACTGCCGGCCGAAGCCCTGAACGTGGACGACATGATCGGCTTCAAGCTGGTCGGCAAGGCGGACGAACTGACGCGGGCCCTGCGCGCCATCGAGGAGCATCCCCAGGCGTCGATCTTCGAGCGCGAACAGCACGCGGGCGACTACAACGCGACCAACATCCTGGTGGACCTCACCCTTCCCAGACCGGCGGATCTGCTGCGGCGGTTCCGCAGCGAAGACTGGCGATTCGCCGCCGGACGAGGCCTCTCGCCGGCCCAGCTGTCCGCCGGCTTCCCCAAGTACGTGGACGCGGGAGCCGAGACCGTCCGGGTCGAGCTGATCCTCACCAGCTTCGAGGAACTCCTGGAATCGGAGCTGGGGCGCTGCATCCACGAGTACCGGGTGCTGGAGCAGCGCTACAACCGCGACTACCGGGGCCGGATGGCCAAGAACGCCGAGTTCATCATCGAGTACCTGCTGGCCGTGGCCTTCGGGCCCACCACCGACATGGGCGACATCCCTTGCAAGATGTGGGGCCAGTACCTCCCCGAGACCCTCTCCCACGCCACCCGGGACGTCTACGGACAGCTCCCTTCGGGCCTCGTCCTGCCCTCGATTGCCTACCGCTGAGGTGGGTTTTTCGTGACCCGATCCTGAGTCACTAGCCCACTTCCGCACCTGCGCACGCGAGTGCTTGCGCTGGGGGGTGGGTTTGTGTAGAACGCCCGCGCACCGCGGCTCGGGAGCGGAAGAAGAAACAAACCGGCATCGCCCCTTTTGGGCCCCGCCGGATTCGGTATTTAGGAAACGGAGGTCTGAACCGTGGAACTGAACTGGATCGTCTACCTCATTCCGGTCAGTGCGGTCCTGGCCTTGGCCTTCGCGGCGTGGCGCGCGATGTGGGTCAAGGGCCTGGACGGTGGCACCGACAAGATGATCGAAATCGGCGGGCACATCGCGGACGGCGCCATGGCGTTCCTGAGCCGCGAGTACAAGGTGCTCTCGGTCTTCGTGGTCATCGTCGCCGTGCTGCTGGGGGTCTCGAACCACTTCCTGGACGACTCGAACGCCTTCATCGCCTTGTCGTTCATCTGCGGTGCCATCGCGTCGGGGCTGGCGGGCTTCTTCGGGATGAAGGTCGCGACCCTGGCCAACATCCGCACCACCCACGCCGCCCGCACCGGTCTCAATCCGGCCCTGGCGGTCGCCTTCAACGGCGGCGCCGTGATGGGCATGTGCGTGGTCGGTCTGGCCGTGCTGGGCCTGAGCGGCCTGTACATCCTGTACGCGCTCATCTTCCCCGACAACGCCGTCGTGGCGCTGAACGTGCTCACCGGCTTCTCCCTGGGCGCGTCGTCGATCGCGCTGTTCGCCCGCGTGGGCGGCGGCATCTACACCAAGGCGGCCGACGTGGGCGCCGACCTGGTGGGCAAGGTCGAGGCCGGCATCCCCGAGGACGATCCCCGCAACCCGGCGACCATCGCCGACAACGTGGGCGACAACGTGGGCGACGTGGCCGGCATGGGCGCCGACCTCTTCGAGTCCTTCGTGGGCTCCATCATCGGCTCGATGGTCCTCGGCTGGGCCATGGCCGGCAGCATGAAGGGACTGGATGGCGCGGCCTTCGGTGAGTCCTCGGCGGTGATCCTGCCGATGCTGGTCGCCGGCTGCGGCATCGTCGTCTCCATCATCTTCACCTTCTTCGTGCGCACGAAGGAGGGCGGCAACCCCCAGCACGCCCTGGACATGGGCACATTCGGCGCCGCCGGCGCCATGGTGCTGGTCTCCGGCGCCCTGTGCTGGTGGGCGCTGCCGACCGAGTCGTGGGAGTACGCCGGCCAGACCATGCACTGGTGGGGCGTGTTCATCGCCACCATCGCCGGCCTGGGAGTCGGCGTGGCCGTGGGCGTGCTCACCGAGTACTACTGCGCCCTGGACAAGGCCCCCGTGCTGCTGATCGCCAAGCAGTCCCTGACCGGCTCGGCGACCAACATCATCTCCGGCCTGGCCAACGGCATGCGGTCGACCATGTGGCCCCTGCTGCTCATCGCCGTCGGCATCGTCGTGGCCTACGAGTTCGCGGGCCTCTACGGCATCGCCATCGCCGCTCTGGGCATGCTGTCCACCATCGGCATCCAGCTGGCGGTCGACGCCTACGGTCCCATCGCGGACAACGCCGGCGGCATCGCCGAGATGTCCGAGCTGCCCCCCGAGGTGCGCGAGCGCACCGACAAGCTGGACTCGGTGGGCAACACCACCGCCGCCATCGGCAAGGGCTTCGCCATCGGCTCCGCCGCCCTGACCGCCCTGGCGCTGTTCAGCGCGTTCCGGACCCAGATCGACGCGGGGATGCTCAAGGCCTGGGTGGCCGACGGCAACAAGGCCGTCGACTTCGTCGGCATGGAGATCAGTCTGCTGAATCCCCACGTGGTGGCCGGGCTCCTGGTCGGCGCCATGCTGCCCTTCCTGTTCAGCTCGATGGCCATGTCGGCCGTGGGCCGCGCCGCCGGCGCGATGATCGAGGAGGTCCGCCGTCAGTTCCGCGAGATCAAGGGGCTGATGGAAGGCAAGGCCAAGGCCGAGTACGCCAAGTGCGTGGACATCTCCACCG